>JAFDDB010000124.1 GCA_019311115.1 Deltaproteobacteria bacterium | reverse complement strand
CAGGGAGGTCCGACGGTCAGTGATCGGTCGACGGATCGAGCACGGAGTAGTCCGCATGGGTCAGTTCGACCGAGACGTCCCAGAGCCGCTGCGCATCGTCGGCGCTCTGGGCCCGCTTGGGCGGATAGGTAGCATAAGGGGGTCTCCGGGGTTCCGATAACGGTGTTTCCGTGAAGTCGGCCGTGAAGTCGGCCGGACAAGGGGTGGGTGGACGGCGTGCGCAGTCGTAGAGCCGTCCACGCGAGCGTGGCTGCGGCGCGGTGGCAGACGGAGGCCGTGCGGCTGTTGCCGCGGACGAGAAGGGACGGCCGGGCGGGTCACACGTCGTCGGGGAACGGCAGTCCTGGCCGTTTGATCGGACGCGCCTTCGCTGTCGGTGGCGCCCGGGCCGGGAGGCCAAGGCATTCCAGGATTGCGCGGATCATGCGGGGATCCTCGATCGCAGCGATGACGCGCATCCGGCCGCCGCAGGCCGGGCACTCGAGTACGTCGATCGCGAACACGCGTCTCATGAGATCGGCCCACGACGGCCGACCGCGGTCGCGGCGTGGGCCGACAAGAGGTGCAGCTCCCAGCGGTGCGGACGCAGGATGGCTGATGTCGGGTGCGGCAGCCTCGACCGAGAGGGCAGACGCACCGCCTGCCGTGGGCGGAGCATTCGCGGAAATCGCCGTGAGTGCCGGGCTACCGGGGGCTTCGTTGAGACCCTGGACCGCATATGGCGTTCCAGGGGTGCTAGACCGCGGACGCGTGCCAGCTGTCCGGTTCGGCGGCTGCGCCATGGGCGGCGCCGGAACGACAGCAGCTCGGTAGCCCGCGCACGGGGCGAGCACCCCGTGGTAGCGGATCTGGTTCGCGCGCGGAGCCGGGATCAGGGCCACCAGCCGCTCGATCAGCTCGAGGGGTTCGAGCACGACGTGAGTCGTGCCGTCGCGCCAGGCCCGGCGCAGGCGGTAGCAGACGTTGCCGTCGGCGAGACGCGAGAGGCGATCCGTTGCGATCGGAGGTCTCGCCACGTAGCGGCAGAGCCGCTCGAGCCGTGCCCGGTCGCGGGCCGGAACACAGACACCCGCGTGAAGGCTCAGCCCAGCCACTTGGGCGCAGAGCGGCGCTGAGGATCGCTCGAGCACGTCGGGCTCGACCCTGTCCCCGAGGCGGCGTACACGGCGCCCCGCCCGTTCTCCAGTCGCGGCTCGCCCCTGCACCGAGGCGGACGCGATCTCGGCGAGCAGCGGCGCCTGGTGGGCGAGGGGGTCGGTCTCCGCGGGATCCGCGTCGATCAGGCCCCGGCGTTCGAGCAGTCGCGCGATGCCGCGCGCCGTGCGGGTCGCGACGCGCTCGACCTCCTCGTCGTCCGGGGGCGGGAGCGGCACGAACCGAAGGGTTCCTCGTTCCGGCGACGCGAGGTACACGCCGTCGATCACCAGTGAATGGAAGTGGACGTTCAGGTTCAGCGCGCCTCCGAACCGCTGGACGAAGGTGATGGCGCCGCACTGCACGCGGCGGACTCGCGCCCGCGCATGTGGGCGTGCGCGCCGACGCAGCGACTCGAAGACCGCGCGCACGAACACACCGAGCACGGCACTGGTGAGCTCGCGATCGTAGGCAAGCCGGTAGCGCAGGGCGAAGGGCAGCGAGAGCACCCACTGGCGTACGGGTGCCTCGGGCAGCACGCGGTCGACCAGGTGAGCGGCGGTGCCGGCCATGCGCCGGCCTCCACAGGAGGGGCAGAAGCCTCGGCCCTTGCACGAAAAGGCGACGAGCCGGTCGTGACCGCACTCGGAGCAGCGGACGCGGATGAATCCGTGACAGAGAAGCCCGCACTCCAGGTAGGCACGCAGCTCGAGTTCGACGAAGCGGGGAACAGGGCGGTCTCGCTCACGCGCTCTCGCGAGGAACGTCTCCAGGTTCTCGCGTAGCACCCCGTGCAGCACGCTGCTCTCGGGTCTTCGTCGCTGCGGGGCTCGCGTGGAAGATCGATGTCCGACTGGAGCGCTGCGGCCCATGCCCCGCGCGTGTTGCCAGTCCGGTGCCAACGCTACGGAGCGCGGTGAGGGCCCAGATGGCGCGAGCACGGTAGATCGACGTGCCCTGTTCACCACCCGCAGCGGAACCGACGTTCACTTCGCGGACTCGTAGCCCGGCGGCGGTTCTCCGTCGGCGATGCGCCTCGACACACCCCGCTTGTCCGGTCCCGGACGAGCTTTCAGGATCGCCAGAGAACGCGGCATGACCCGGCAGGCGGGCTGCGGCGTCAGTCGAGCAGCGACTCCGGGATCGGCACGCGCATGCCGCGCAGCTCTTCGCCGAGCATCTTGGCCTGCGGGTCGGTTCGCAGCGACGCCGAGACGCCTTCGCCGAGCAGGCCGTGGATCACGAAGTTGACCGACAGCATGTTGGGGAACTCGAAGCGCTCCACCTCCATGTCCGCGGCCTCCGGGTACAGTTCCCGCACCTTCTCGGGGGTGAGGAACTCGGTCATCCACAGGTAGGCCTCGGGCGTGCGCGCCCAGAAGCCGACGTTCGCGTTGCCACCCTTGTCGCCGGACCGCGCACCGAGCACGCTGCCGATCGGGGCGACCCGCGTCGGACCGCCGGGCGCTTGGCCCGCGGGCGGCTCGGGGACGGGGATCGGCTCGAAGCTGCCGGGCTGCGGCGGCGGGGCGATCTTCTCGACCTCGCCGCCGGCGAAGACGCGCTCGTCGATCTTGTCCGACGACACCAGGGCCGGCCAGTAGACGGTGACCGGCGCGGCGTGGCGGCTCGAGTTCACCATGCCGACGCCCGGGTAGTTGGCCAGGCTCAGCTCGATGGCCGCGTTCCAGAACGAGCGGCTGAGCTTGGCCTGCTCGGGGTCGCGCGCGGCGATCGTCAGCAGCGCAAAGGCATCGGCGCCGTCGTAGGCACCTCGGCGCAGGCGCACCGAGGTCTCCTCGAACTGCTCGCGACCACCGACGTAGCCCCAGAACGCCTCCTCGGCGATGCGCGCCTTGTCCTCTATCTCGACGCCCGGCAGCATGAAGGTCAGGCTGTTCTTGAAGCCGCGCATGTAGTTCATGCAGACCTTGGTGGTGGGCGGTGCGGGCTCTCCCCGGATGCCGCTCACGCGCACACGGTCCGGGCCCTCCTGCTCGAGCCGGATGGTGTCGAAGCAGGCGATGACGTCGGGGTTCGCGTAGCGCGTGCTGCCGATCTCGTAGAGCAGCTGCGCCGTGACGGTCCCGACGGAGACCTGCCCGTCGGTTCCCGGGTGCTTGGTGATGACGAACGAGCCGTCGGCGTGCATCTCGGCGATGGGGAAGCCGGGCCGCTTCATCGACGGGATCTCCTTGAAGAAGGAGTAGTTCCCGCCGGTGCACTGCGTACCGCACTCGATGATGTGCCCGGCGACGACCGCGGAGGCGAGGGGGTCCCAGTCGTCGCGCGCCCAGCCGAACTTCCAGGCGGCGGGGCCGACGACGACCGACGCGTCGGTGACGCGCGGACAGATCACCAGGTCCGCGCCGCGGTCGAGCGCGGCCACGATGCCGAACCCGCCCAGGTACGCGTTCGCGCTGAGCACCTCTTCCTGCAGGTCCGAGAGCGGCATCCCCCGGTCCAGGTGCGCCAGCGTCTCGCCCTGCTCCTGCAGCTCGCTCAGGCGCGGCAACAGGTCGTCGCCCTCGATCCAGGAGACGTTCGCGTCGACGCCGGCTTCGGCGTAGACCCGCTCGGAGGCAGCCGCTAGTCCCGACGGGTTCAAGCCGCCGGCGTTGACCACGATCTTGATGCCGCGTTCGCTGCACAGCTTGGCCACGTCCTGCAGCTGGCGCAGGAAGGTCTTGGCGTAGCCCTGCTCCGCCTTCTTGAGCTTGTCCTTCAGCAGGATGACGAGCGTCAGCTCGGCCAGGTAGTCGCCGGTCAGGAAGTCGATGGGTCCGCCCTCGACCATCTCGCGCGCGGCGCTGATGCGGTCGCCGTAGAAGCCGCTGCAGTTCGCGACCCGGAGTACGTCACTCATACCTTGCCCTCACTCACCCAGCGTGGATCGCGCTTCTCGCGGAACGCGGCCATACCCTCGGCCGCCTCGTCCGAGGCGAAGAGCCGCGCGCTCCACTTGCCCGTCAGCTCGAACCCCTCGTGCAGCGAGTGCTCGGGCACTTGCCGCACCAGCTTCTTGCACTCGGCCACGGCGTTCGGCCCGGCCTTGCGAATCGCCTCGATCTCTTCCTGCACCGCAGCCGCCAGCTCTTCGGGCGGCACGGCCTTGTGCGCCAGGCCGTAGGCGACGGCCTGCGGGCCGTCGAAGCGCTCCCCCGTCAGGAAGAGCCGCATGCCGTGGTGCGCGCCGAGCTTGCGCAGGCAGACGACCGAGATGACCGCGGGGATCACGCCGATCTTCACCTCGCTGAAGCTGAACTGCGCCTTGTCCGACGTGATGACGATGTCCGACGCGCCGACCAGGCCGAGCCCGCCCGCGAAGGCCGGACCGTTGATGGCGGCGATCACCGGCTTGCTGCCCTCCCAGATGCGCGTCAGCACCTCGGGGTACGGGACCGCCCGGCCGCCGTCGCGCACCATGCCGGGCGGGTTCTTCAGGTCCGCGCCCGAGCAGAAGCCCTTGCCCGCGCCGGTCAACACGATGCAACGCGCCGAGTCGTCGGACTCGGCCTCGCCCAGGTGGTCGTAGAGCTCGGTCACGAGCTCCGAAGACAAGGCGTTTCGCACCTCGGGCCGGTTCAGCGTGATCCAGGCCGCGCCGTCGCGCACCTCGTACAGGGTGGCGTTCTGGCCCGCCATCTCAGCCCTCCCCTTCCGGCTCGTCGCCCGAGAGCACGACGAGCAGCTCGCCGTTCGCGACCTGGTCGCCCTCGGCCACGCGCAGCTCCACGACCTCGGCGTCGCGCGGGGCGGTGATGCGGTGCTCCATCTTCATCGCCTCGAGGACGAGCAAGAGCTGTCCCGCCTCGACGGAGTCTCCGGCCGAAACGTGCGTAGACAGCACCTTGCCGGGCATGGGAGCCCGGAGTCCGCCGGTGTCGCCCTCGCCGCCCGGCGCCGGGAAGCGCGGCAGCTGCAGCAGCTCCAGGTCGCCCGCCGGACCGTGCACCAGCCAGCGGTCGCCGTCGCGCGTCAGCGTCGCGAAGATGCGCCGTCCGTCGATCTCGAGCGACAGGCCGTCGGCGGTGCGCTCTCCCACGCGGACGTCGTGGTCGATACCGTCGATCTCGGCGTCGAACCCGCCGTCGCGGCGCGAGCGGTAGTGGACCGTCAGCTCCTCGTCGCCGCTGCGGAACCCGACCTGCTCGCGCGGCATGGGCGTGTTGCGCCAGCCCGTGGGCAGCGTCGGCAGTACCCGGGCCGCGGCGCGCCGGTCGCACTGCGCCGCGAGCGCCACCAGCACTGCGGCCTCGGCCAGCTCGGCGCGCGCCGGAAGCCGACGGCGGGCCGGTCCGACGCGTTCGATGAAGTCCGTCGTCGTGTCGCCGGCCAGGAACTCCGGCGTGCGCAGTGTCGCGACCAGGAAGTCGCGGTTCGTGACCAGCCCCTGCACGCGCGTCGTCTCGAGGACGCGAGCCAGCCGGAGAGCGGCCTCGCGTCTCGTCGGCGCGTGCACGATCACCTTGGCCAGCATGGGATCGAAGGCGATGCCCACCTCGCTGCCCGTCTCGACGCCCGAGTCGAACCGCGCGCCGGTCGTGGTCGAGGGCTGCCACGCCAGGATGTGTCCCGTCGCCGGAAGGAAGTCGCGCTCCGGGTCCTCGGCGTAGAGGCGCGCCTCGATGGCGTGTCCGTCGATCGACAGGTCGGCCTGCGCGAAGCCGAGCTTCTCGCCCTGCGCGACGCGGAGCTGCTCGCGCACCAGGTCCAGGCCCGTGATCGCCTCGGTCACGGGGTGCTCGACCTGCAGGCGCGTGTTGACCTCGAGGAACCAGAAGTCCTCGCCTTGCAGCAGGAACTCGACCGTGCCGGCCGATGTGTAGCCGATCGCCCGCCCGGCGGAGGCCGCGGCCTCGCCCATCTGCTCGCGCAGCTCGGGGCTCACCGCCGGCGAAGGCGCCTCTTCGATGATCTTCTGGTGGCGACGCTGGATCGAGCACTCGCGCTCGAAGCAGTGCACCAGGTTTCCATGCGAGTCGCCGAGGATCTGGATCTCTACGTGCCGAGACGACGAGAGCCAGCGCTCCAGGAAGACGGTGTCGTCGCCGAACGACGAACCGGCCTCGCGGCGCGCGCTCTCGACCGCGTCGGCCAGGTCGGCTTCGGACTCGACCACGCGCATGCCCTTGCCGCCGCCGCCCGCCGCGGCCTTGACCAGGACCGGAAAGCCGATCTCGCGCGCGGCGCGCTTGGCGTCCGCGCCCGGCTTCAGCTCGACCGCCGGCAGCGTCGGCACGCCGGCCGCCTGCATGCGGCGCTTGGCCGAGAGCTTGTCGCCCATCTCGGCGATCGCCGCGGCGGGCGGCCCGACCCAGATGAGCCCCGCCTCCCCGACGGCGCGCGCGAAGTCCGCGTTCTCGGCCAGGAAGCCGTAGCCGGGGTGGATCGCGTCGGCGCCGGTGCGCCGCGCGGCCTCGAGGATCTTCCCGGCGTCCAGGTACGTCTCGGCCGACGTCGTCCCGCGGAGCGCGACGGCCTGGTCGGCTTCGCGGACGAAGGGCTCGTTCGCGTCGGGGTCCGCGAACACGGCCACACTGCCGAGACCCATCTCGTGTGCGCTGCGGAGGATGCGCCGCGCGATCTCGCCGCGGTTCGCAATCAGCAGGCGGGTGATTGGCTTCGTCATGTCTCCAGTCCTACATCCGCCAGGTGCCATACGCCTTGGCGCCCTCGACTACCTGCGTGTGGCAGGCCGAGAGCGCCATGGCGATGACATTGCGCGTGTCGCGTGGATCGATCATGCCGTCGTCGGAGACGCGAGCCGTCGCGTGGAGCCCGAGCGAGCGCCGCTCGCCCCAGTACTCGACACCGGCCGCGCGCTTGGCATCGGCCTCCTCGTCGAACTCGAGACCTCTTCGCGCCGCCGCGCCGCGGCCCACGATGCTCATCACGCCCGCCATCTGCTTCGGGCCCATGACCGCGATCTTGGCCGTGGGCCAGATGAACGTGAAGCGGGTGCCGTAGGCGCGCCCGCTCATGCCGTAGTTCCCGGCGCCGTACGAGGCCCCGACGATCACCGAGATGTGTGGGACCGTCGAGTTCGCCACGGCGTTGATCATCTTGGAGCCGTTCTTCGTGATCCCGCCCTGCTCGAAGTCGGTCCCCACGATGTAGCCGGTGATGTTGTGCAGGAAGAGCAGTGGCACGTCGATCTGGTTCGAGAGCTGGATGAACTGCGCGGCCTTCTCGGACGACTCGGAGAAGAGTGCCCCGTTGTTGCCGAGGATCCCGATCGGGTAGCCGTGCACCGACGCCCAGCCGCAGAGCAGCGTAGGACCGTAGAGCGGCTTGAACTCCTCGAAGCGCGAGCCGTCGACGACGCGGCCGATCACGTCGCGCATGTCGAGAGGCGAGCGCAGGTCGCGCGAGACCAGGCCCAGCAGCTCCTCGGGGTCGAGCACCGGTTCGTCGGCGGGCAGCGTCGGGCCGGGCCCGTACTTGCGCCAGTTCAAGTGGGCGACGACCTCGCGGCAGATGCGGATGCCGTCGAGCTCGTCCTCGGCCAGGTAGTCGCCCAGACCCGAGATCTGGGTGTGCATCTCGGCGCCGCCCAGGCTCTCGTCGTCGGCGTCCTCGCCGGTCGCCATCTTCACGAGCGGCGGGCCGCCCAGGAAGACCTTGGACTGCTTCTTGATGAAGATGTTGTAGTCGCTCATGCCCGGCTGGTAGGCGCCGCCGGCCGTCGAGCTGCCAAAGACCAGCGAGATGGTCGGGATGCGCAGCTTCGACAGCTCGGTGATCTCGTAGAAGAGCCGGCCCGATTCGGCGAAGTGTCCGGACTCTCGCTTGAGCGCCGCCTCCGGGTCCCCGGTCCCGCCGCCGCCGCGCAGGTCCGCTCCCGCGGACTCGACGCACTGCACGTAGGGCAGCCGGTTCTCGCGCGCGATCTCGAGCCCGCGCATGAGCTTCTTCTGGTTGAACTCGTTGAAGGCCCCGGCGCGCACCGACGGATCGTGTCCCAGGATCAGGCACTCGGTGCCCGAGATGACGCCGATGCCGAGCACGAACCCGGACCCGATGGTGTAGTTGGAGTTCCACGCGGCGAGCGGGCTGATCTCGAGGAACGGCGTGTCGCGGTCGAGCAGGTGGCCAATGCGCTCGCGGATCGGGAGCTTGCCGCGCTTGGCCAGCCGGTCGCGCGCCTCTTCGCCGCCGCCCTCGGCGGCCTCGTCGAGCAGCGACTCGATCTCGGTGAGCATCTCGAGCATGTCCTCGCGGTTCTTCCGGAACCCTTCGGACCGCGTGTCGACGTTCGAGGTGAGGGGCAGCATTTCCACTCCTGTCTTCGGGAGGCTGTCCGCGCGGACGCATCCGCCGCCACGCTACTTGAGGCGGCCCGCCGAATCAACGCACTCCCCGGGCTCCGTCGACCGGTGTTCGGGGGCCACGACCTGGGCGGTTGCGGGTACGATGGGGGCGGATCCGAGGGAGGTGGAAGATGAGCAGGCGAGCCGGCGCAATCGTGACATCGTGCCTCGTCCTGGCCCTGGGGCCCGCGACGATCGCTCGCCCCGACGTGGCACTCGAGGCGGAACACATCGGAAGCGTCGAGACGCTTCCCATGCCGCCGGCCGCGCACTGGGTCTGGGTCGCCGATCCCCTGCTCGAGCGCCTGGTGCTGATCGACCTGGACAGCGGGCGCACGCTCGGGATGATCGACGGCGGCTGGGGCATACCGACCGTGCTCTTCTCGGCCGACGGCCGCGAGGTCTACGTCCCCGAGACCCACTACGCGCGCCGCAGCCGCGGCGAGCGGACCGACGTCGTCACCCTCTACGACACCGAGAGCCTGGCGGTGCGCGGCGAGGTCGTCATCCCCGCGAAGCGCGCCCACAACGCCCAGCCTGGCGGAAACGCCGCACTCTCGGACGATGGACGCTTCGCCGCAGTGTTCAACATGAACCCCGGCACGTCGCTCTCGATCGTCGACCTGCGCGAGCAGCGGTTCGCGGGCGAGATCCCGACTCCCGGCTGCAGCTTGGTGTACGGGGCGGGCGCCCGGCGCTTCGTGATGATCTGCGCCGACGGGGCGCTCCTGACCGTGACGCTCGACGATTCCGGTCAGGCCGTGTCGCGCGTGCGCAGCGAGCCGTTCTTCGACTCGATCGCGGACCCGGTGACCGAGAAGGCCGTTCGCGTGGGCGACCGCTGGCTCTTCGCGTCCTTCGAGGGAATGCTCCACGCGGTCGACGTGTCGGGCGACGCGCCCCGCTTCGAGAAGCCGTGGTCGCTGCTCTCCGACGACGACCGCGCCGACGAATGGCGCGTCGGCGGCACGCAGCACCTGGCGGTCCACCGCGCCAGCGGCCGGCTCTACTCGCTGGTCCACCAGGGGGGCGTCGACTCTCACAAGGACGCCGGCAGCGAGCTCTGGGTCTACGACCTGGCCTCGAAGAAGCGCGTGCAGCGCATCGAGCTCAGCAATCCCGGGATCACCTTCCTGGGCGCGTCACTCGAGTTCGGGCAGGACTGGGTCTGGCCGTTCAGCGGCACCTACGACGCGCTGCTCTCGCTCGGCGGAGCCGCCGTGTCGAACGTGACCGTCACGCAGGGCGACGACCCACTGCTGGTCACGTCCTCCGCGTTCTCGGGCGCACTCGGGATCTACGACGCCACGACCGGCGAGTTCCTGCGGCGCGTCCAGACGACGGGGAACATGATCTCGAGCTCGATCCACGCGCCCTGGGGCGGGACCCGGTGACGGCCCTGCTCGCAGACCCCGTCGTGCAGTGCGCGCTGCACGCGGGCTTCGCGCTGCTCTTCGCGTCGGCCGCGCGCCACAAGTGGCGCGACCCGCGTGGGTTCCGGCGCGCGCTCGACGACTACGCCCTGCTTCCGGCCCGAGCCGTGCCGGTGGCGACGGCCGGGCTG
>JAFDDB010000231.1 GCA_019311115.1 Deltaproteobacteria bacterium | reverse complement strand
CGCGTAGATGTCGCGGTAGAGCGTCTCCCAGTTCCTGTTCGTGTAGTCCGCCAGGGGGTTGGTCGATACGGACACGGGTCGGAGCGCGGAAAGCGAGAGCAGGTTGGCTCCGGCGACCACCGCGAAGGTCGCACCCGCTCCCTTCAAGAAATCTCGACGTCGTACACCCGAATCAGAGCCCATTCCCCCCCCTCCGATCAGCCGACGTGAGTCACATCGCCTCAATCGAACCACTCGCGTGTGACGCGATGCTCACTCGGGTTCGGGCCAAAAACCCCCACCGACGCGAGCGCGGTTGATTCCGGCCGTGTGGCCCCTTCGGAGACCCGGAATGTGCACGTTCGGTGCCGCACCTGCCGCACCGAGAGGCGTGTCAGCCGGTACGGGTCGCCGCGTGCCCGCGTCGTTCACCAGGATGCCGGTCGGGCCGAGCTCGGAAGCGGCCCGACCGGCCATCTCGTTCACAGCTCCCCGATCCGTCACGTCGGCGGCGATGGCCGGCGCGGCTGGAGCTCGAGTCACGGCGGGCGCCGCGCGTGCCGGCGTCGGTCACGCGAACCCAGCGCGTCTACCCGGAAGGCCACCGCGCTCGCGTACGAGCAGGCGGGTGTCGGTCTCCAGGACCTCGACCTGATCGCGTCCCACGACGCGTTCACGACAGAGGAGCTTATCTACGTCGAGGCGATGGGCCTGTGCGGCGAGGGAGAGGGCGCAGGCATGCCTGCGAACGGCGACACTGCGGTCGGCGGCCGCTGCGCGGCGAAGCGGGCTCTCGGCAGCAGCCCGACGCGCACACCGACCTGGCGCACAGGGTCGGGATTGGAGCGGTCTGCGTCGTGCACGTGCTGCGGGCCGACTGAACGTATGACGGCTGTCATGGCTTCTGACGGCCGCTCGCATAGGCTGACCCCCGCACGATGAACGCTGGCGCTCAGGAGAGCCCCATGGCTGAGAGACGATCTGCTCGCCGCGAGCCTCGCTTCCTGATCATCGGAGCGGGAATGGCGGGGATCCTCAGCGCAGTAAAGCTTGCGGAGGCGGGCCTCACGGACTTCACGGTCTACGAGAAGGCCGATCGTCTCGGGGGCACGTGGCGCGAGAACACCTACCCGGGAATCAGCTGCGATGTCCCGTCGCACCTCTACTGCTACTCGTTCGCGCCGGAACCGAACTGGAGCCACCACTTCTCACCCGGCGCGGAGATCCAGGCGTACTTCGAGAACGTCGCGCACAGTCACGACGTCGAGAAGTTCATCGAGTACGGCCAGGAGATCACGCGCTGCTGGTTCGAGGATGGCCGCTGGCACCTGGAGACGGCCAATGGCGAGACCGACGAGGGCGACTTCCTGATCGCCGCGACGGGCGTGCTCCACCACCCCGCCTACCCCGACATAGAGGGGCTCGACTCGTTCGAGGGCAGCTGTTTCCACAGCGCGCGCTGGGACCACGACGTGCCGCTCGCGGGAAGGCGCATCGGCGTGATCGGTACCGGCTCCACGGCGATCCAGGTCGTCTCCGCGCTCGTGCCGACCGTCGGCAAGCTCACGCTCTTCCAGCGCACGCCCCAGTGGATCATGCCGCAGGAGAACGCCGCGTACACCGAGGAGGAAAAGGAGTACTTCCGCGCCGAGCCCGAGGTCCTCGCCGCGATGCGCGACGAGATCTCAACGCTGTTCGCGGACACCTTCTCGAACGCGGTCATCGACGCCGACTCCCCACAGCTCAAGATGATCGAAGTGGTCTGCCGCGAGAACCTGGAGAACAGCGTCCACGACTCGGAGTTGCGCGAGAAGCTCCGCCCGAACTACCGCGCAGCCTGCAAGCGCCTCATCATGTCGGAGGATTTCTACGCGGCGATCCAGAAGCCGAATGCCGAGCTCGTCACCGAGCCGATCGAGCGCATCGAGCCCAAGGGGGTCCGCACGGCGGACGGGCGGCTCCACGAACTCGACGTGCTGGCCCTGGCCACGGGCTTCAAGGTCGACCGCTTCATGCGACCGATCAAGATCATCGGACGCGGAGGCGTCGCGCTCGACGATGCGTGGGCAGAGCGGCCGACTGCCTACCTCGCGATCTCGGTCCCCGAATTCCCGAACCTCTTCATGCTGAACGGTCCGAACGGACCCGTCGGCAACTTCTCGCTGATCGAAGTCGCCGAGCTGCAGTTCGCCTACATCATGCAGCTGGTCGAGCTGTTCCGTTCCGGGCGCGCGCGCGAGGTGAGTGCCAGCCGGGCGGCGACGCAG
The DNA here is from genome assembly GCA_019311115.1 of Deltaproteobacteria bacterium. Taxonomy (GTDB): domain Bacteria; phylum Myxococcota_A; class UBA9160; order SZUA-336; family SZUA-336; genus JAFDDB01. Next base: position 1,118 of record JAFDDB010000231.1, on the reverse strand, counting down.
AAGTTCGACGAGGACCGCGTCGAGGCCGCCAAGAACACGATCTGGCAGACCGGCTGCAGCAGCTGGTACCTCGACGACCGCGGCGTGCCCGCCGCCTGGCCGTGGACCTTCGCCCGTTTCCGCGATGAAATGAACGAGCCCAGGCTCGACGACTTCGAGCTGGTCTGAGAAGCGGCGCGCGGGCTCAGCTTCCGGGGGCGCGGAACGCGATCGATGAACTCGGCCCTCGCGATCGTGCCGCCGTCGCCCGTCTTGAACGTGATCGGTTGCAGCTCGCCCGGATCGACGCGGAGCGAAGTGACGCGCCGGGTTGGGTTATGACGACGGTCATGCGGGCGCCCGGAACCTGAGGGGTACGCTCAGGCGGAAGCCCGTGACAGCGTGCCAGCGGAGGTAGACATGGCGGTCCGGTCACAAGAAAGGCGAGATGGGCAACCAGATCGCCGTCTGGCAGGATCCGGACCACGCCAGGGCGTTCGAGACGTTGGGCCGCGATCAGGCAAGGAAGTGGGCCGCCGAGAAGGGCCTCGGCGACCCACGGGTCGAGGACGACTGCGCCAGCTGCCACTCGACGGCCCACTGCGTTCTCGACGAGCTCGTGTCGCGCGGGCTCGTGCCGCAGAGCGAAGAGGTCTGCGTCGCCTGTCACGACGACGGGAGCCCGGCCTGGAAGCCCCGCACGGCAATTCAACTGGAAGGAGCCGAGCATCCCCGCCGACGAGAACGACCCCGACACGCACGTGATCGGGAACCGCCCGCGCATGAAGGGTATTGTCGAGGCGTGCCCGGTCGGAGTGCGCAGGTTCGGCAACCTGCTCGACCCGGACAGCGAGATCTGGCAGGTCATGAAGCTCGAGCACACCCTTCGCATTGAAGGCCGAGCTGAACACACGGCCGAAGTTCTTCTGCTTCTTCTGCGACCAACGGTATGAATCGATTCCTTCCGGAATTCTGGCGTTTCATGGTCGGCAGCCTTCGTGTCGTCACGCAGGGCGGGCCCGCGTACATCGTGTGGATGATCCTGCTCGGTACGCTCGTCCTGTTCGGCGTGGGCGCCTACGGGGTTCAGACCGCCCACGGCCTGATCGAGACGAACATGCGAGACCAGCTCTCGTGGG
>JAFDDB010000230.1 GCA_019311115.1 Deltaproteobacteria bacterium | reverse complement strand
CGTCGTCTTCATCAACGACTTCGTCACGGGGTCGGAAGCCGATAAACGCGGCTACATCGTCCCCTTCACCGTCTTCGGCGGCGCCTCGTACACTCCCGACAAGCTGAGAGTCACGGCGCAACTCTCGAATGCGGCCGGCGACATGGGGGGCGGGACGGCCCGCGTACAGTACCAGATTAGGGGGCCCGGGGACGTAACACTCGCTTCGGGCGCTGCAATGATAGACTTCGCCACCGGGACCTCCTACCAGATCATCTCCTTCAACGTGTCCGGCGTCACGCTCAGCTCTGGCAGCGCGTACAACGTCAGAGCCAACATCAACGAGCTTGAGGGATCGCTCACGAGGTACGCTACGTTCGACGGACTCGAGATGCAGGCGGTTCCGGAGCCGGCGGCCAACCTGCTTCTCGGAATGGCGCTGTTCGGGGTGAGCTTCATCGGCCGGCGCAGGCAGCACTAGCCGAAGCGATTCCCGCATTGACGATCGATGCATGACGCCCCGCCGCTTCGGCGGGGCGTTGTCGTTCTGAGGCCACTCTGGCGACCGGAGTGCGGCCCACCGCGTAGCCCTTCTCTTGCGAGGGCGCTGAACGGCGCGAACTTGTGATGACGGAGTCGTGCGCGCTCGCCAACTCTGGCACTGTCTCCGACGGCGGACCTCTCCCCGCCCCTTGATTCCGATGTCGTCTGGTGCCATGGAGCGGTGCGGGATGCAGGGGGGGCGAGGTCTGCAGAGAGGCGGTGTACTGGTTGCATCTGGTTGCAGCCTCCACGCGCCCACACGGGCCTCGGCGGTTCTCTACGCGGCTCGATGGCTACTCCGAGCCCTCTCCGGGCTCCCGGTCCCTCCATCCTAAGCGGCAGGTCAAAGGTTCGAATCCTTTCGGGGACGCCAGGTTGGGAGTGACGATCGGATCGGGTTGCAGGTTCAGGAGCGCGCTGTAGGGCGATTCTGGAGACGATCTCGGGTCGTCCGTACCCGAACCCACCTGCGACGGTCGAGGTTGAGAGATGTCACCTCTGCGCCGCGGGACGACCCGCACCGAGGCACTCGCCGCATTCTGAACTGGACGGAAGTAGAGGCCTCGGAGGAGGTCGAGTTGGTGCCGTCTGGCGCCGTGGTGCCGTGCTGGATGCCGCTCCCGCAGGCTGCACCTGGTTGCCGCCCGCACGCGCTACCGCGGGGGGTCGGCGGCCGGCTCCACCCATCGCGCACGCGCCAGCTCGCAGCCTTCCTCGACGGTCAGGATCGCGATGTCCGGTCGTCCCGCCACCCACTGCTCCGCCGCCTCACGGGCGCGGAAGAAGTGCATCGTGCTTCAGGTCGGGCTGTCGGGTCCGGTCGAGCCAAGCGGAACCGACGCACCTGGAACGACGACGGTCAGGACGGTTCCGGCGGGCGCGTAGTCGGCGCGAGCGGGCGGCGAGACCGTCAGCCGGATCTCCGCGCCCGTTGCGGGACACGTCGACTCGACGTCGGCAGTCGCGCCCAACAGGCCCGGCAGGAACAGCGCGTCGAGCGCGCACCATGCGTACAGGTCGCGGCCGTTCACGCGGAACCGGTGCGGGGTCGGCACCGGAGTCAGCGCCGCGCCGACCAGGTTCCCATCGTCGTCGAGCTGCACACCGCTCGCGGACAGACTGCGGATCAGCTCGGCCGCTCTCTTTGTGGAGACTTCGGCCGCACCGGCGAGACGTTCCGGCGACACAGGCGACGCCTCGGCAATCGCTCGCACCATGGCCGAGAAGAAGCGAGCGCGCGTCGCGACCTCTTCGGCGGAGTCGCTGCCGTTCGTCGCCAGCCAGGCCCGCCGCACGTCCGCGAACTCGTAGCTCACCCCGCTTCCCTCAATCCTTCCCGGACAGAGCCGCCAGGAGCAGTTCGCGTGCCGGGAGTCCGGAGGCCCGGTACATGCGGCAGCAGATCGCGTAGTCGGTTCGCGACTCTGCGCCCGGTTCGACGTCGCGACCGTTGACGCGGATCGAGGGCGAGCCGAGGAACCGGAGCCGCTCGGCGTGCCCTTCATCCTGCACGTCGATCTCCTCGATCTCCGGCTCGATTCCGAGTTCGGACACGGCCGCGTCGATCAGCTCGCGGGCCGGTCCATGGTTCGGGCAACCTGCGAAGTACAGCAGCTCGATCTTCATGCGTGGGTTCTCCCGGTTCGACCGCGCATTCGGGCAGAGGCCAGAGCTTGAACCGGGGCTCACGGTCAAGCCCTCTTCGCACGTGCGCTCAGATCGTCGATTGTCAGGAACTCTTCCTTGGACACACCGTATCGGTATCCAAGATCGAATCCAGGTTCAATGTCAGGCCCAGTGAGTCCTCGCGCGGTGCCGTGGCGTGGGTCGAGAACTCCCGTCCAACCGGGGGGGTACGCGACGGGAAGCACCGCGGGGGACCACCCTGTACGATGCTGTGGCGAATCGAGAGGGTCACCCATGGCCGAAGCCGCGCAGAACGAGTCGACCTCCCTTGCGGACCTGTTCGCCTACCTGGACGGGCTGACGGAGCCGGCTCGGGTCATCGATCTCTGGGATCGGATCGAGCACCTCGAGATCGGGCTCGACGAGGTGGCCGAGCACGTGCGCTTCTCGCCGCACCACTACCTGCGCAACCTGGTGCGGGAAGGTGCCCACTACCACGCGCTGGTCATCTGCTGGCACAGCGGGCAGCGCAGTCCGATCCACAACCACGCGGGGAGCGCGTGCGGCGTGAAGGTGATCTCGGGCGTCGCGACCGAGACGGGGTTCCGCGCAACGCCGTCGGGACTGCTCAAGCCCTCCGTCACACGGGACCTGGCCCCCGGGGCCGCGTGCGTCTCGGTGGACACCGACACGCACCAGGTCTCGAACCTGCAGGCGCCCGGGCGCGACCTGGTGACGCTGCACGTCTACTCGCCGCCGCTGCTCCGCATGGACACCTACTCGCTGGTGGACAGCCGCGTTGGCGTCTTCATCCCGTCGAGCTTCAACTTCAGCGAGGGCGGCGGGATCTGAGCGTTCAGAACGGTTCGCGTCCCAGGAAGTCGGCGATCGCTCCGGCGACGAGCTTCGGATCCTGCATCTGCAGCATGTGCGTCAGGCCCGGCAGCACGACGGTCTCGGCTTTCGGGACGGCGGCCTCGAAGAGCTGCCTCGGTCCCTCGAACATCGGGCCGCTCTCGCCCCCGATGACGAAGAGGACCGGCCGACCGAGTCCGCGGAGCGCGTCGCCGTCGAAGCTCCAGCTCTGCAGGGCCGGCATCTCCACGTCGAAGAACGTCGCGGCATCCGTCTCGCGTCGCGGCATCCGTCTCGGCCTGCGACACGCTGTCGGGCAGGAGCGCCGACACCTCGCTGCGCCAGTCGGCGCCACCGACCAGGGCCATGAACTGATCGACTGCCCGGGCGCCGTCTCCGGCGGCGTAGGCCTCGACCGCCGGCGCCAGCATCCCGGCGAACGCCGCCATCAGCTCGGGCGGCATGAGCGGCGGCTCCAGCAATGACAGCGAGTGGACGATCCGGGGCGCGGAGAGCGCAACCTGGATCGCGGTCACTCCGCCGTAGGAGTGACCCACGACGTGCGCACGTTCGACTCCCAGGTGCTCGAGCAGGTTCACCGCATCCTGCGCCTGGTCCTCGATGCTGAACGGTCCCGCGTGCCGGTCGCTCCCGGCGAAGCCACGGCGGTGGTAGCGG
>JAFDDB010000229.1 GCA_019311115.1 Deltaproteobacteria bacterium | reverse complement strand
CTGCTGCTGATCGCGCTGTTGATGTCGCTGCGGCTGCTCCCGCTGCTGCTCGAGCCGCAGATCCGTCCCGCCTTCTACGGCCTCGCCGTGTTCTTCGTGGTCGATCGCGTGCGCGACCTGCTGGTTGGCACGCCGCTGCTCTCTCGAATGCTCTTCGAGTTCGAGCTGGCCGCGATCCTGGCGCTGCTGCTGTTCCTGCTGGGGAACGACCGCCTCCGGCTGCTGCCGCGCGCCGACATTCGCCTTCCCATGTTCGTGTTCGTGCGGCGGCTCGCGCTCCTACTCGTGGCCGTCGCTCTCGCGAGCTCCATTCTCGGGTACGTCGCGCTCTCGCGGGTCGTCGGGTCCGGCGTCCTGCGTACCGCCTATGGCGGCGTCGCCCTCTACGCCAGCTACAAGGTACTGGTCGGCGCGATCTCGGTGTTCATGCGCGGAAACACCTTCCGTGTCGTCCGCGTGATCGACCTGCACCGCGACGCCCTGACCCGGTCGACCATCCGGATCGTCAAGCTGGCGACGCTGGCGGTGTGGCTCTACCTGTCGCTCGGCTACTTCGGCATCCGCGACGAGGTGATGGGCCTGGCCTCCGGCATCCTCCTGTCTCCGCTCGCGGTAGGAGAGCTGACGATCTCGCTCGGCGACATCCTGTCGTTCGTCGTCGCGATCCTGGTCGCGATCTACCTGTCGCGCCTGGTGCGATACGTGCTCGACGAGGACGTACTTCCGCGTCTCCGGCTGCCACGCGGCGTGCCCTACGCGATCTCCACTTCGGCGTTCTACGTCATGCTGATGGTGGGGTTCTTCGCGGCCGTCGCGGCGGCGGGCATGGACCTGAGCCGCTTCGCGATCCTGGCCGGCGCGCTCGGCGTCGGCATCGGCTTCGGCCTGCAGAACGTGGTCAACAACTTCGTGTCCGGGCTGATCCTGCTCTTCGAGCGCCCGATCAAGACAGGCGACACGATCGAGGTCGGACTGCTTCTAGGCGAGGTAAAGAGGATTGGCATCCGCGCGAGCACCGTGCGGACGTGGCAGGGGGCCGAGGTGATCGTGCCCAACGGCGACCTGATCTCAGGGCAGGTGACCAACTGGACGCTCTCCGACCACAACCGGCGCATCGACGTGGACGTGGGCGTCAAGTACGGCACGGACCCGGAGCGCGTGCTGCAGCTCCTGCTCGACGTGGCGGCGGCCGAGGACCGCATCCTCGAGATGCCGGCGCCAAGCGCCCTCTTCCGCGGGTTCGGGGACAGCTCGCTGGACTTCCGGCTGCGCGCCTGGACGTCGCGCTCCGAGGAGTGGGTCCGCATCCACAGCGACCTGAACGTGGCGGTGAACCGCGCGCTCGCCGAAGCCGGGATCGAGATCCCGTTCCCGCAGCGGGACCTGCACCTGCGCAGCGTCGCGCCGGAGCTGCGCCGGCCCCTCGCCGAGGACGAGGCCGCCCGGCCGCCCGTCGGGTTCGCAGGCTCGCAGCCCCTGCCGCACGCGGACGCGGGCGACTCGGACTGATCGGCCCGCTAGAATGCCCCCGCAGTCCGCTGCGGAACCGCGGCTGCGGAGGGCGCGTGCTCGACCTGAAGTACATCCGCGAGAACCCGGACGAGGTGCGCGAGAACTGCGCGAACCGCGGGCTCTCGGTCGACCTGGATCGGCTGCTGGCGCTCGACGAGCGCCGGCGCGAGCTGATCCGCGACCAGCAGGCGCTGCGCGAGCGGCGCAACCAGCTCGCACAGGCCATGAAGGGCCGCAAGCCGTCGGACGATGAGCGCGCCCGCGGGCGCGAGCTGAAGGAGCGCGAGGCCCCGCTCGCCGACGAGCTCAAGCAGACCGAGGCGGAGCTGACCGGGCTCCAGCGCGCGGTGCCGAACCGCACGCACGCAGATGTTCCGGTCGGGCGCACCGACGAGGACAACCGCGAGCTGCGCCGGTTTGGCGAGCCGACGCAGTTCGACTTTCCGCCGTCGGACCACCTGGAGCTGGGCGAGCGGCTCGGGCTGCTCGACTTCGAGGCCGGCGCGCGCGTGACTGGGCAGAAGTGGTACTACCTGAAGAACGAGGCGGTGCTGCTCGAGCACGCGCTCACGCGCTACGCACTCGAGTTCCTGCGCGCGCGCGACTTCACGCTCTTCCAGACGCCCGACCTGGCGCGCACCGAGATCGCGGACGGGCTCGGCTTCAACCCGCGCGGCGCCGAGAGCAACGTCTACTCGGTACCCGAGCACGACCTGGTACTGGTCGGCACGGCGGAGATCACGCTGGGCGGGCTGCACGCGGACCAGATCCTGGAGGCCGACGCGCTGCCGCTGCGCTACTGCGGGTTCTCGCACTGCTTCCGGGTCGAGGCGGGCGCCGCGGGCCGCGCGAGCCGCGGACTCTACCGCGTGCACCAGTTCAGCAAGGTCGAGATGTTCGTCTACGCGCACCCGGACCGCAGCGACGAGATCCACGAAGAGCTGGTGGGCTACGAGGAAGAGATATTCCGCTCGCTCGAGATTCCCTTCCGCACCGTCGACGTGTGCACCGGCGACCTGGGCGCCCCCGCCTACCGCAAGTACGACCTCGAGGCGTGGATGCCGGGCCGCGGCGAGGGCGGAAGCTGGGGCGAGATCACCAGCACCTCCAACTGCACCGACTACCAGGCCCGCCGCCTGGGCATACGCTTCCGCGATCCCGCGACGGGGAACGCGCGGCACGTCCACCTGCTGAACGGCACCGCCATCTCGATGTGCCGGGCACTTCTCGCGATCATGGAGAACCACCAGCGCGCCGACGGCTCGATCGCGATCCCGAAGGTTCTCCAGCCGTTCACGGGGTTCGAGCGGATTGGCTGATCCCGCGGCGCCGCGCCTGATCCTGGGCACCGCGGGCCACATCGACCACGGCAAGACGGCCCTGGTCAAGGCGCTCTCGGGCGTCGACTGCGACCGTCTCCCCGAGGAGAAGGCCCGCGGCATCACCATCCAGCTGGGCTTCGCGCCGCTCGACCTGCCGTCGGGTGCGCGGCTCGGGGTGGTCGATGTGCCCGGCCACGAGCGGCTGGTACGCACCATGGTGTCGGGCGCGACGGGCATCGACCTGGTGCTCTTCGTGGTGGCGGCCGACGAGGGGATGATGCCGCAGAGCCGCGAACACCTGGCGATCTGCGACCTGCTCGGCATCGATCGCGGCGTGGTGGCGCTGACCAAGGTGGACGCCGTCGACGACGAGATGCTCGAGCTCGCGCGGCTCGACGTCGAAGAAGAGCTCCGCGGATCTCCGCTACGCGACGCGCCGATCCTGCCGGTGTCCGCCCATCGCGGCGACGGCCTGCCGGAGCTGCTGGCCGCGCTCGACGCGCTGGCGGAAGAGGACGCGACCCGGACACGGCGGAGCGGTCCGGC
>JAFDDB010000228.1 GCA_019311115.1 Deltaproteobacteria bacterium | reverse complement strand
GTTCGCTGCCGAAGTCCGGCGCGAGCTCGGCGTCCACGCGGAGTGATCCGTCGCCGAGCCGGTAGCGCGTGCTGGCCTTGCCGTCCGTGTAGCTCCTCGAGCGGTCCAGCACCCAGAACCGCGCGCCGGGATCGACAGCGTGACGGCCGGCGATCCACAGCTCACGCTGCGGGGCCGGGGCGGGCAGGCCGGCGCATCCCCGAGTCCCGAGGGTGTGCAAGGCGACACGCGTGGCCGATTCGGCGGACGCGTCCGCCGGCCCCGCGAGCGAGGCGGCGAGAAGTGCCAGCACTGCGATCATCGGCCGTTCGCTTGCCCATGGACGACCGAGCCGCTCACCTCGACCGTGCGCGGCGCCCAGAGGTAATAGCCGTAGAAGAAGCCGGGGAAGACCCAGATGATCGTGTCCCAGGTGCCGAAGCGCGTCTCGATGGCCAGGTTCTCGATCCGGAGACCGGAGCCGGGATCGTGCTCCTCGAGCATGCGCTGACTTCCCCAGCCCGTCCACGGCACGAAGCCGGCGAGGGCCCAGTTCTTCATTCCGCTGTCCTCGAAGGGGCGCTCGCCCGCGGCGCTGTGCTCCGGAAACTTGCCGAAGACGGCGTTGGCCGGAAGTTCGTGGCGGGCCGTGAACAGGCAGCCGGTCGTGAGCGACGCGCAGACGAGCGCGGCGAGCAGCGTGCGGGCTTTCATCGCGCTTCCTCCAGGTCGACGACGTCGCCCTCGACCCACACGGACCAGGTCCCGCAGAGCAGCGACAGGATGCAGGGGATGTGCGTGATGAACGCGTCCGTCACGTTCTGGCCGTCGGTGAGTTGCAGGTTCACGACCGCGTCGTGGTCCCCGATCTCGCGCGCGGCCTGCTCGGCCCCGTTCAGGTCCTCGCCGACCGGAAAGCCGCCGTGGATCCAGAAGAACTGGCGGTCGTGGCCCTCGAAGTGCCGGACGTGGCGGACCTTGTAGCCCTCGACCTCCGGGGTCGAGGTCAGCAGGTGGTCGCCTTCATAGGAGTGGCGGACTGTGAAGCAGCCGCTGAGAGACAGTACGAGCAGTAGCGTCGTCCAACGTCTCACGATCGATTCCCCTTTCCCGTGGGTCCAGGGGAACTCTCGGAAACGGGGATGAAGGCCGCGTGAACTGCGGATTAACGCAGCATGAAGAGCTAGTTGCGGTCGTCCAGGGTGTATCCGACGCCCTTCACCGTGTGCAGCAGCTTACGGCTGAAGTCGCGGTCGATCTTCCGGCGCAGGTGCGCAATGTGCACGTCGATGACGTTCGAGTACGAGTCGAAGCTGTAGCCCCAGACCTTCTCGGTGATCATCGTGCGCGACAGCACCTGCCCGGGGCTGCGCATCAGGTACTCGAGAAGTGCGAACTCCTTGCTGGTCAGCGAGATCGCCCGGTCTTCGCGGCGGACCGTGTGGCGCCTGAGGTCCAGCTCCAGGTCCGCGACGCGCAGGATCCCGTCGTCTGGCTCGGGGATCCGCCGGCGCGACACGGCCTGGATCCGGGCCAGCAGCTCCGCGAAGGCGAAGGGCTTCGACAGGTAGTCGTCCGCGCCCAGGTTCAGGCCCCGCACGCGGTCGGCGACTTCGCCGCGCGCGGACAGGAACAGCACGGGGGTCTCGACCTTCGCTTCGCGGATGCGCTGGAGCACGTCGAACCCGTCGAGCCCGGGCAGCATGACGTCGAGGATGAGCAGGTCGTAGCTGTTCGAGAGCGCCTGTTCGAGGCCGGCGACGCCGTCGCCCGTCGCGTCCACCACGTTCCCCTGCTCGCGGAGCCCCTTCTGGATGTACTCCCGCGCGGTGGGGTCGTCCTCGACGTAGAGGATCTTCACGCCCGTTCTCCCGCCGGGGGGGCCAGGGGCAGGCCGACCTCGAAGGTCGCACCGCAGCCCTCGGGGCTGGAGACGGTGATCCATCCGCCGTGCGCGCGTGCAATTTCCTGTGCGATTGCGAGGCCGAGGCCGAAGCCCGGCGAGCGCTCACCTTCGCCGCGCTCGTAGCGGTCGAAGATGCGCTCGAGCTGGTCGCCAGAGATCCCGCTCCCCGTGTCGCGCACTCGGACGCGCGCCTCGGCCGCGTCTACCAAGCCCGTCACGTCCACCGAGCCGCCCTTCGGCGTGAACTTGAGCGCGTTCGAGACCAGGTTGGAGAACAGCTGGTGGAGCCACGAGGCGTCTCCCAGGATCTCCGCGTGAGGGGCCGAGACGAGCCGCAACGAGATGCCGTTGTCCTCGGCAAGCGGCGCGAAGAAATCGTAGACCGTCTCGAGGATCGGCCGAAGCTCGACGAGCGTGCGATGCTCGGGATCGAGCCCCGCCTCGGAGCGCGCCAGGCGGAGCATCGCGTCGACGCCCGCAGCCAGTCCGCGGACCCGTTCCACCACGTCGCCGAGGACCTCGCGGTACTCCTCGTCCGTCCGCGGCTTCTCGAGCGTGACCTCGACCTCGTTCGAGAGGGCGGCCAGCGGCGTGCGCAGCTCGTGTGCGGCGTTCGCGTTGAATCGCCGCATCCGCGCGAGGTTGCCGTGGATCCGGCCGAGCATTTCGTTCAGCGTGCCGGCGAGTTGGTCCAACTCGTCGCCGGAGCCGGTGAGCGGCACCCGCTCGTCGGGGGTCGATCCGCTGATGCGTCGCGCCGTCCGGGTGATCTGGCTGATCGGGCGCAGGCTTCCCCGGGCGAGCAGCCAGCCCCCCAGCGCGCTCAGCGCCACGACCAGCGGCAGCGAGAGCAGGAACACGTCGCGAATGTGGTCGATGTTGTCGGCGTAACGCTCGGTGTTCATCACCAGCCGGAGGATCCCGCCGGGCACGCGAGTCGCGATCGACAGGAAGGCGAACTCGTCGCCCAGGTTGACGGCGCGCAGCTGCGATGGCTGCTCCCCGTCCAGGATCGTCCTGGGGATCGGCAGGTCTACCCCTGTGAGCGAGCCCGCCGCGAGCACGCGCTCGCCGGATTCCGAACGGAACTCGATGCCCAGCTTGAGGCTCGGATCCGCGTGCTCCGCGATGCGGTGCGCGTGGTCGTCGAGCCAGGCGAGCACGACATCCTCCGCGTGCTCGCGCCGCTGGCTCGCGAGCGCCTCGATCAGGTCGGCGGCCTGCACCTGGAGCAGGAGCTTGGCCTCGCGGTTCACGCGGTGCTCGACCTGCGTGTAGACGAACAGCGCCACGACCGTCAGCGTCACGGACATGACGGCGGTGTAGCGAAGTGCGAGCTTTGCCCCGATGGAAAGTCGTGCGCCGGTCTGCATCAAAGCCGTCCCGCCCCTGGTCCCACGTCTTCTTCGACTGGTGGCACGAGAAACGCCCCGGCCAACGATAGCGAATCGGGGATGTGGCCTGCGCTTGCTGGGAATCGGCGCGCTCTGTGCGTTGCTGACGGCAGTGCCCG
>JAFDDB010000123.1 GCA_019311115.1 Deltaproteobacteria bacterium | reverse complement strand
GCCGGGGCCGCGCCGGCGCTCGCCGGCTCCGCCCTGCTGCTCCTCTACGGGGCCGCAATGGCCGTCAACCTGTGGCGCGGACGTGCGCACATCGACTGCGGCTGTGGCCCGCGCGACGCACCGATCGGTCCGGGCCTGGTGCTGCGGAATGCCGGACTCGCCGCGCTTCTGGCCGCCGCGGCGCTCCCCGCGGTGCCGCGCGCGCTCGGCGCGCTCGACGCGCTGCACGTCACGGCGGCGCTCGCGACGGCCGCCCTGCTCTACCACGCGTCCGAGCAACTGCTCTCGTTCTCACGAACCTGGAGGAACCCCGCATGATCCCGACACTCATCGCCTCCGACGTCCTGCTCTGGGTCGCGGTGCTCGCGCTGGCGACGCTGGTCGTGGCGCTGCTGCGCCAGGTGGGCGTGCTGCACGAGCGCATCTCGCCGGCGGGCGCGCTCGTCGGCAGTGAGCAGCCCGCCACCGGCGAGCGCGCGCCCGTCTACGAGCTTCGCGACTGGAACGGGAGCGTGCAGAAGATCGGAGGGATCGAGGCCGAGGGTCGCCGCACACTCCTGTTCTTCGTGTCTCCGACCTGTCCGGTGTGCAAGCAGCTGCTGCCGGCGGCGCGCTCGCTCTGCGCCCGCGAGGACCTGCGGCTCGTCCTGGCCAGCGACGGCGAGCGCGACGAGCACCAGGGCTTCGTGCGCCGCCACGGGCTCGACCAAGATGCCTACGTGCTGTCGGGCGAGCTCGGCCGCGCCTGGCAGGTGGCACGCCTGCCGCACGCCGCGCTGCTCGACGCCGAGGGGATCGTGCGCGCGCGCGGACTGGTGAATTCGCGCGAGCACCTCGAGAGCCTGGTCGAGGCCGAGCGGCGCGGCGTGGCGTCGGTGCAGGACTGGATCGAGAAGCGCGACGACCTCCGCGTGGCGTAGGGAGAGGATCATGGGACTGCAAGACCGGATCGATCGCTGGCTCGGCGGCGCTTCGCGCCAGCTCGCACGCAAGACGTCACGCCGGGGCTTCCTCGCGCGAGTCGGCGGACTGGGCGTGGTGACTGCGGGAGCCTCCGCGCTCCCCCTGCTGCCCGTTCGCCGCGCGTTCGCCCAGCGCGAGCCTGCACCTGGAGAGCCGGCGCCCGGCACGCCGCAGGGCGACCCGAACGCCTGCGAGTACTGGCGCTACTGCTCCATCGACGGGTTCCTGTCGAGCTGCTGCGGCGGCACGCACCGCTCCTGCCCGCCAGGGACGGAGATGTCGGCCATTACCTGGGTCGGCACCTGCCGCAACCCGAAAGACGGCAAGGACTACGTCATCTCGTACAACGACTGCTGCGGCAAGGACACCTGCGGCCGCTGCTTCTGCCACCGCAACGAGGGCGACAAGCCGGTCTACCTGCCGCAGCGCAGCAACGACATCAACTGGTGCATGGGCACGCGCGAGGCCGGCGTGATCTACAACTCGACCGTCTCGATCGTGATCGGAGTCGCGACCGAGGACGAGAGGTGAGCTTCCGCCCCGCCCCGGTGCTGGCGCTGGCGCTACTCGCGTCCGCCTCCACGGTCCAGGCGGGGCCCCGCGTCGACTACATGCTCCACTGCCAGGGCTGCCACCTGCCCGACGGCAGCGGCACGCCGGGACGCGTGCCCGCGCTGCGCGGACAGGTCGCGCGGTTCCTTCAGGTCGAGGGCGGGCGCGCCTACCTGGTACGGGTGCCGGGAAGCGCGTTCTCGGCTCTCGACGACGCACGCCTCGCCGCGGTACTCAACTGGATGGTCGCCGAGTTCGGCCCGAGCGAGAGCGCGCGCGGGTTCCGCGGCTACACCGCCGCCGAGGTCGCGCCGCTCCGCGCCGACGCGCTCGTCGACGTCGACGCCGAGCGCGCGCGGCTGCTGAAAAATCTGCCGGACTGAGCCCGCCATGCGGGAAGCAGTCCTCTGCCATCGATGTCTCCTCCGGATCAGCGGTCGGGCTGCCAGCGCCAGTTGCGTATCTCGGGCAGGTCCTCTCCGTGCTCGCGAATGTAGTCCGCGTGCTCGATCAGCTTGTCCCGGATCGCCTGCTTCGCGTACGCGGCCTGGGGGGCGAGCTTCGGGACGCGGTCGATCACGTCCGCCACCAGGTGGAAGCGGTCGAGATCGTTGCGGACCACCATGTCGAAGGGCGTCGTCGTCGTGCCCTCCTCCTTGTAGCCCCGCACGTGCAGGTTGGGATGGTTGGTGCGCCGGTAGGCGAGCCGATGGATCAGCCAGGGATAGCCGTGGTAGGCGAAGATGATCGGCCGGTCGCGCGTGAAGATCGTGTCGAAGTCGCGGTCGGAGAGGCCGTGCGGATGCTCGCTCTCCGGCTGGAGCGTCATCAGGTCGACGACGTTCACCACGCGCACGCGGAGATCGGGGAAGCGCTCCCGCAGCAGGAGCGTAGCGGCCAGGGTCTCGAGCGTGGGGACGTCTCCGGCGCAGGCCATCACCACGTCGGGCTCACCGCCGCGGTCGCTGCTCGCCCACTCCCAGATGCCGACTCCGGCGGCGCAGTGCCGGATGGCCGAGTCCATGTCGAGCAGCTGCGGCTGGGGCTGCTTGCCGGCCACGATCACGTTGATGAAGTCTCGCGAGCGCAGGCACTTGTCCGCGACCACGAGCAGGGTGTTGGCGTCGGGCGGCAGGTAGACGCGGATGACGTCGGCCTTCTTGTTCACCACGTGGTCGATGAAGCCGGGATCCTGGTGGCTGAAGCCGTTGTGGTCCTGGCGCCAGACGTGAGAGGTGAGCAGGTAGTTGAGCGACGCGACGGAACGGCGCCAGGGGATCTCGCGACTCACCTTGAGCCACTTCGCGTGCTGGTTGAACATGGAGTCGACGATGTGGATGAAGGCCTCGTAACACGAGAAGAGCCCGTGCCGGCCGGTGAGCAGGTAGCCCTCGAGCCAGCCCTGGCAGAGGTGCTCGGACAGGACCTCCAGCACCCGGCCGTCCGGCGAGAGGTGTTCGTCGACGTCCAGGAACGGTCCCGTGAACGCCTTGTCCGTCACCTCGAAGAGGGCGCCGAGGCGGTTCGAGGCCGTCTCGTCCGGGCCGAATACCCGGAAGTTCCGCGCTTCCAGGTTGCGTTCCATCACGTCGCGGAGGAAGCCTCCGAGCACACGCGTAGCCTCCGCGGTCACCGCGCCGGGCTCGTCGACCTGCACGGCGTGGTCGCGGATGTCGGGCATGTGCAGCGCCCGAAGCACGAGTCCGCCGTTCGCGTGCGGGTTGGCACCCATGCGCCGATCGGCGCGAGGGGCGAGCCCGGCGATCTCGGCCACCGGACTCCCGTTCACGTCGAAGAGTTCCTCGGGCCGGTAGCTCCGCATCCAGGTCTCGAGCATCTCGAGGTGCTCGGGCTTCTCACGCAGACCCGCGAGCGGCACTTGATGAGCGCGCCACGTGCCCTCCATCGGCAGTCCGTCCACCTGCTTGGGTCCGGTCCAGCCCTTGGGCGTGCGCAGCACGATCATGGGCCAGGGCGGGCGGGTCGTGAAGCCGCGGCTGCGCGCCTCGTGCTGGATCTCGTGGATCTCGTCGAGGGCCGCGTCGAGCGTCTCGGCCATGACCGGGTGCAGCACGCGCGGGTCGTCCCCCTCGACGAAGCGGGGCGCGTAGCCGTAGCCTCGGAAGAGGGACGTGAGTTCCTCGTCGCTCATGCGCGCCAGCAGCGTCGGGTTCGCGATCTTCCAGCCGTTCAGCTGCAGGATCGGCAGCACGGCTCCGTCGCGCGCCGGGTTGAGGAACTTGTTGGAGTGCCAGCTCGTCGCGAGCGGGCCGGTCTCGGCCTCGCCATCGCCCACGACGCAGGCGACCACGAGCTCGGGGTTGTCGAACGCCGCCCCGAACGCGTGGGCCAGGGAGTAGCCGAGCTCGCCTCCCTCGTGGATCGAGCCGGGCGTCTCGGGTGCGGTATGGCTGGGGATGCCGCCCGGGAACGAGAATTGCCGGAAGAGCCGCAGCATGCCCTCCTCGTCCCGTGAGACCTCGGGGTAGAACTCGCTGTACGTTCCCTCGAGCCAGGTGTTCGCCACCAGTCCGGGAGCCCCGTGACCCGGGCCGGTCACGTAGAGGACCTCCAGGTCGCGCAGGGCGATCGCGCGGTTCAGGTGCACGTAGACGAAGTTGAGCCCGGGCGTCGTTCCGAAGTGCCCGATCAGGCGCGGCTTCACGTGCTCGATGGAGAGGGGCTCCCGCAGCAGCGGGTTGGCCATCAAGTAGATCTGCCCCACCGAGAGGTAGTTCGCAGCCCGCCACCAGGCGTCCATGCGGTCCAGGGTGTCGGGTGAGGGGGGCGTAGCCATGACGTCGGTCCTCCGGACAGCCGCAGCGGCGGCGTCCAAGCTACTCCGTGTGCGCCGACCGTGTCACGGCCCCGCGCCCAGTAGGCCTCCTGCCGCTCGTCTCGCGCCAGAACGCCGGCCAGCCATCGGCTACTCTCGACTTCACCGTGCTGCACTGGCTCCGCGAGCGCCGTCGCCGGAAGCTCCTCGCATCGCCTTTCCCCGCCGGCTGGGAAGCTCATCTCCTGCGCAACGTGGGCCACTACCAGTGGCTCGAGGAACGGGACCGCCAGCATCTGCGCGATCTCGTTCGCGTGTTCGTTGCCGAGAAGCGCTGGGAGGGCTGTGGCGGCCTCTCGCTCAGCGACGAGATGCGAGTCACGATTGCGGCGCAGGCCTGCCTGCTGGTGCTGGGACTGCCGCACGAGCTGTACCGGAACGTCGAGTCGATCCTCGTCTACCCGTCCACCGTGGTCGCGCCGCAGCGACGCCTGAGGTCCTTCGAGGTTCCGCTGAGCCCTGTCGAGGGGCCGCTGCCGATCCTCGGTCAGGCCGGGCTGCGGGGGCCCGTGATCCTGGTGTGGGACGCCGTGAAGCGCACGGGACGCCACCCCGAGAGCGGCCACAACGTGGTCTACCACGAGTTCGCCCACAAGCTCGACATGCTCGACGGCCGCGCCGACGGCACGCCGCCGCTGCACGGACGCGACGAGTACCGGCGCTGGACCCGGATCTGTGCCCGCGAGTTCCACATGCTGCGCGAGCGGGCGGAGAGGGGAGAACGCAGCCTGCTGGACGCCTACGGAGCCACCAGCGAGGCCGAGTTCTTCGCCGTCGCGACGGAGCAGTTCTTCGACCAGCCGGTCGCCGTGCGCCGCCACCACCCGGAGCTATACGGGGTCTTGCAGGCGTTCTACCGGCAGGATCCCGCTGCACGGGTCGCGCTGCGATCCGTGTAGACGTCCGGCGCAGTCGCGATCCGGTGTACCCGACACGCGACAGTGACACCCGGCGATCCTCGGGACGCGCCTTGGCGGCGTGACGAAATGTCGTCGTAGCGTGCGATTCCGTCTTTCTTCACCCGGACTTCATGCGATCGCTTGCCAGAGTCACAGATCGTGCCCATGCTGAGTGGCTGTCAACGTCGGGGATGAGTCATGACGAGCGAGTCGAGGGGCCGTGCCGCTCGGGGGCCTTTTGAGGCCCAGCAGCAGCCGATTCACCACGTGGGCGTCTGCGTCGATCGATCTCCCTTGGGAGATCGGGTCATTCCGCACGCGGTCGCGCTGGCGAAGGCGTTCGGCGCCAGGCTGACGGTGCTCCACGCACTCGAGCCTCCGCACGCGCGGCCCGAGGCGACTCCGACAGACCCGCTCGAGTGGGAGGTCCGGCGCGCGGAGGTCGAGAGACACCTCGCCGCCGTCGAGGCCGAGCACGCGGCGGCCGACTTGGCCGTGGAGATCGAGGTTCTCGAAGGCCGCCCGGCCGAAGAGATCCGGGACTGGGTGAGCGGCCACGGGGTGGACCTGACCGTCCTGGGCAGCCACGGTGCCAGCGGGTGGACGGAGTGGAGCCTCGCCAGCACGGCACGCAAGCTCATCGAGGGGATCTCCGGGTCGGTGCTGCTGGTGCCGGCTTGGTCGGTCCAGGAGCCCATCAAGCACGAGGTCGCGTACCAGCGCATCCTCGTGCCCCTCGACGGGTCGCGGCGGGCCGAGAGCGCCCTGCCCGCGGCCACGAGCGTCGCCCGCGCACACGGCTCCGACCTGCTGCTGCTCCACGTCGTCGCGAGGCCCGAGGGCTCGTGCCCCTGCCCGCTCGACGGCGAGGATCAAGATCTCGAGCAGCGCCTCGTGGACCGCAACGCGCGCGCGGCCGAGATCTACCTCGCGGACCTGAAGAAGCGCGTCGAGGGCGCCGGCCTGCGGGTCCGCACGCGGGTGACGGTCGATGGCGATATCCGCGGCGAGATCCTGCGTCGCGTCGCCGAGGATCACGTCGACCTGGTCGTCCTTTCGGGATCCGGCCGCAGCGGGCGCGCGGAGTCGCCCTTCGGCAGCGTTGCCAGCTTCCTGCTGGAGCACGCCACCACGCCTCTGCTCGTTGTGCGCGAGCGGACGACCCACGCCGTGCGAACGGGGCCAAGGAGCCGGAGCCGGGGAGGCGTGCGACTCCCGCACCTCGCCACGCCGTGACCGAACCGGACGCGCCCGCCGACCTGGCGTCCGCGGCGGGCGTGCTGGCGCGGCTGCACGCCACCTCGGACCAGCGGCCCCGCCCGCTTCGCTCCCTGGCCAGTCTTCCGGCCATGTCCAAGTGGGTCACCGAAGCGCACACCATCCTCCCGAAGCAGCCGGCAGCCGCCAAGGCCGCCGAGTGGCTGATGGACAACGGGTATCTGGTCGAGCGCGCGCTGCGCCAGATTCGCGAAGATCTGCCCGCCGGCTACTACGCGCGCCTGCCTGCGCTCGCAATCGAAGACGAGTCCCGCCCGCCTCGCGTCTACGCGCTCGCCCACGGACTCGTGCACGCCACCCGCCTCCAGCTCACGGCGGAGTCCATCACCCGCTTCGTCTCTGCGTACCAGCGAGTCGAGACGCTCGATCTCGCCGAGCTGTGGGCGCTGCCGACGATGCTCCGCCTGACCTGCATCGAGGTCCTCGTGTCGTCGCTGGAACGCATCGCCCCGGAGCTCGCGGCTCCCTTCGAGGTCGCGCGAAGCGAGACCCTGCCGCTCCGCCTGGACGACACGGAGTGCGTGGCGCGCAGCATCCGCGGCCTGGCGATGCTCAACGCGATCTCCTGGCCGGAGTTCGTCGAAGCCACGAGCGCGATCGACGCTGTCCTCCGGCACGATCCCGCCGGGGCCTACTCCAAGACCGATTCCCAGACCCGCGATCGCTACCGGAGCAGCGTCGAAGAGCTGGCTCGGCGCTCACACCACGACGAACGGGAGGTCGCGAGACGCGCGCTGGCACACGCGCGTCGCGCCACGGACGCGAGTCGCGCGAGGCATGTCGGCTTCTGGCTGATCGCGGAGGGTCGCGAGCGGCTCGAAGACTCGCTCCGCTACAGGGCGGGCTGGCTGGAGCGCGGCCGGCGCGGCCTTCGCAGGCGCGCGACGGGCGTGTACCTGGGCACGCTCGTCTTGCTGACCGCGTCGTTCGTCCTCGTGCCGGCCTCCTACCTGGCGCTCGTCGGAGCCGACCTCGCGGCCTGGGCGGGCGGTCTGCCCCTGCTGCTGCTGCCGGCTTCGATGCTCGCACTCACGGTGCTGCACTGGACGATCTCCCGGATCCTGCCGCCGAGCGTGCTCCCGAAGCTCGCGCTCGAGGGTGGGATCCCCTCGGAGTTCAAGACCGTCGTCGTGATCCCGAGCCTGCTCGGCAGCCCCGGCGACGTCGCGCACCTGCTGCTCCAGATCGAGCGTCACTACTTCTCGAACCCCGACCCCAACCTGCGCTTCGTCCTGCTAACCGGCTTCCCGGAGGCGGACGAGCCGCGGCGCCCCGAGGACCCGGCCCTGCTGGAGCAGGCCGTGCGCGGCATCGCGGACCTCAATCGCCGCATGGCGTCCGGCGCCTCCGGTCCCTTCCACCTCTTCCACCGGGAACGCCGCTTCAACCCGGCGGAGGGGCACTGGATGGGCTGGGAACGCAAGCGCGGAAAGCTCGACGAGTTCAACCGTCTGCTGCGCGGCGACGACGACACGACCTTCGAGGTCCACGAAGGAGATCCGCGCGGCCTCGAGGGCGTCCGTTTCGTGATCACCCTGGACGCCGACACCGCGCTGCCCCAGGGGACCGCGGCGCGGCTCGTGGGGACGCTGGCCCATCCGCTGAGCCGCACCGAGGTCGATCCCGCGACCGGCCGGGTTCGCGCCGGCTACACCGTCGTCCAGCCCCGCGTGGAGACATCTCCCGAGAGTGGCAACCGCTCGCTCTTCACTCGCCTCTACTGTGGCGACACCTCGGTCGACATCTACAGCCGCGCCGTTTCGGACGTCTACCAAGACCTCTTCGGCACCGGCATCTACGTCGGCAAGGCCATCTACGACGTCGCCTCCTTCTCGCAGAGCCTGGCCGGCCGCGTTCCCGAGAACGCGCTCGCGAGCCACGACCTCTTCGAGGGAATCCACGGCCGCGCAGCCCTCGCCACCGACATCGTCCTCTACGAGGACTATCCGCCGACCTACCTGGCGTTCGCGCGACGCCTCCACCGCTGGGTTCGCGGCGACTGGCAGCTCGTCCCGTGGCTTCGCGGCCGCGTCCCGGGCGCCCGCTCCGACTACCTTCCGAACCGGTTCGCCTGGATCGACCGCTGGAAGATCATCGACAACCTGCGCCGCAGCCTGCTTCCCATAGCCCTTCTCCTGCTGATCGTCTCGGGCTGGACGTGGCTCCCGGGCAACCCGCTGGTCTGGACGCTGTTCGCGATCCTCGCACCGGCCGGCCACCTGTTCATCGACTTCTCCACCGGCCTGGTGCGCGAGCGGTGGCCGCTCTCGCCGGACCTCTCGCGAAACCTGTCGCACGACGCGGGGCGATGGCTGCTGCTTCTCGTCTTCCTTCCGCACCAGGCGGCCGTGACGACGGATGCGATCGTCCGCACGCTGGTCCGCGTCCTCGTCACCAAGCGGCACCTTCTCGAGTGGACCACGGCCGCACACGCGGCGGCGTCCATCGCCCGGCGCAACCCGGTAGCGCTCTCGTGGAAGGAGATGGCGATCGCCCCACTCGCGGCGCTCGCCACGGGCGCGGCGCTTCTCTACTGGCGTCCCGGCGCGTTGGCCGTAGCGGCGCCCCTGCTGGCGCTCTGGGCGGTGTCGCCCGAGATCGCCCGACGCATCAGCCGGCCCGCGCCCGACCGCCGCGAGCAACTCGGCGTCGAGGACGTGGCGTTGCTCCGCGGCATCGCGCGTCGCACGTGGCTCTTCTTCGAGTCGTTCGTCGGACCGGACGGCCACTGGCTGCCCCCGGACAACTACCAGGAAGACCCGGGCCGCGCGGTCGCCCACCGGACCTCGCCTACCAACATCGGCATGCTGCTGCTCTCGACCGTCGCGGCCTACGACCTGGGGTACCTGGGGCTCGAGCAGCTCGCGCTCCGCCTGCGCAACACCCTCCGCACCGTCGCGCGGCTCGAGCACTACCGCGGCCACCTGCTCAACTGGTATCACACGCGCACCCTCGAGCCGCTCCCGCCGCGCTACGTGTCGACGGTCGACAGCGGGAACCTGGCCGCGGCGCTGCTCGCGATCGAGGCCGGCTGCTCCGAGCTGAGTGGAGCGCCTTGCCTGCGCGCCGAGCGCTGGCAGGGTCTGGCGGACACGATCACCCTGCTGCGTGAGAACCTCTCGGCGCTCTTCGAAGAGGACGACGCGTCGCCCACGGCAGAGCTGGAGAAGCGCGTCGTGACGATGCACGCACTCGCGCTGGAGGTTCGAGATACGCCGGACGGCTGGGCGCGCACGCTTCACTCGATCGAAGCGTCGTGCGCCGAGCTCGACGGCATCCTGATCGACAGCGTCACGAGCCGCCGCCTCTCGGTAGACCTGAACGCGCTGCGCGAGGTTCGCCTCTGGCTGGCCCGCGTGCACGACCACGTCCGCGGCATGCGGCGCGAGGTCGAATCCCTCGCGCCCTGGCTCGACGTGTTGGAGGCGACGCCCTCCCTGTCCGGACGCCACCCGCTCGCGGACGAGCTGGCGCAGACGCGGACCGAGCTCGGCGCCCTGCTCGCTCCGTCGGCTGCGCTGGGGATGGTGGCGCTCCGCTGCGAGGAAGCGTCGGCCGCCCTCGCCGATGCGCGCCGACGGCTGGACAGCGTGGACGCAGCGGACGACGCGTCACTGGAGGTCGCGGAGTGGCTCGACGAGCTCGAGAAGGCCATCGCGGTGGGTGCCGGCCCTCGGAATGGACTTCGGCCTGGTCTACGACCGCCAGGTCCGGCACCTGTTCATCGGGTACAACGTCACGGCCAACGAGATGGACTCCCATCACTACGACCTGCTCGCGTCCGAGGCGCGGCTCGCGAGCCTCGTCGCCATCGCGAAGGGAGACGTCCCCGCCGAGCACTGGTTCTCGCTCGATCGCCCGTTGACCCGGACGGCGGGCGGGGTCGCCCTGCTCTCCTGGGGCGGCACGATGTTCGAGTACCTGATGCCTCCCCTCCTCGTGCACAGCCAGCCGGGCACGCTGCTGGCCGAGAGCCAGCGAGCGGCGGTGCTGGAGCAGATGGCGGCCGGCGAGCGTCAGGGCCTGCCCTGGGGGGTGTCCGAGTCCGGGTTCGCGGCCTTCGACGCGGACCACAACTACCAGTACCGCGCGTTCGGCGTGCAGGGCCTCGGGCACAAGCGCGGACTCGACGAGGATCGCGTCGTCGCTCCCTACGCCACCGCCCTGGCTCTCCCACTGTTTCCGTCGTCGGCGGTCCAGAACCTGAAGCGCCTTCGCGACCTGGGAATGCTCGGAAGCTATGGCTTCTACGAGGCGATCGACTTCACTCCGAGCCGACTCCCGGAGGGTCGGGAGCACGCGATCGTCCACTCCCACATGTCCCACCACCAGGGAATGATCCTCGCCGCGATCGACAACCTGCTGTGCGACGACGCGCTGGTGAGGCGCTTCGAGGCGAACACTCGCGTGCAGGCCGAGAGTCTCCTGCTGCAGGAGCGTCTGCCCGGGCGGCCCCCGACCGAGGAGCCGCGGAGTTCGGCGCTCCCGGTCGAGCGGCCCCGCTCCGAGCGGCCGGTCGCGCTGCTTCCGTGGCGCCCGGACCCGTCCGGTGCGCGGCCGAGCGTCCACCTGCTGGGCAACGGCCGACTCGCTTCCCGGGTGACGGACGCCGGCAGTGGCGGACTCAGCTGGCGCGACCACGCGATCACGCGCGTCGTCCCCGATGGAACCCTCGACGACACCGGGCTCTGGATCTACGTGCGGGACCGGGAGACGGCGGACACCTGGAGCGTGGGGCGCCAGCCGACGGGCGGAGGCGACGACGACGTCGTGTTCCACGCCCACATGGTGGAACTGCACCGTCGCCAGCACGGGGTCTCCATCCGGACCGACATCGCGGTCGGCGCCGCCGACGACATCGAGGTTCGGCGGATCACCGTCGTGAACGAGAC
>JAFDDB010000227.1 GCA_019311115.1 Deltaproteobacteria bacterium | reverse complement strand
GATCTCGCTCGCGTCGCCCAGGTCACCGCCGCGCCCCCAGCCCAGCTCGAAGAGTGCGGCGATCACACGCGGCTGGTCGGCGCCGGCGACCTCGGCCATCGAGACGCGCAGTGCGTGGAGCGGGTTGAACGGATGGTGCCGCGGCGATCGCAGCGGGACCTTGCGAGCCAGCGCGTAGCGGAGCGTGTCCTTGAACGCGTGCAGGCCCTTGGACGGGATCTCGGCCGGCCCACGCTGTCCCCAGTGGTTCAGCAGTCCCGCAAACAGCACGGGCCGCCAGTGCAGAGCCGCGCCGTGCCTTTCGCAGAGCGGTCCGATCTCGAGCGCCGCCAGGTAGGCGTAGGGCGACAGGTAGTCGAAGTAGAAGTCGAGCCGTGCCCGCGGCGCCATCCTCGCGTCTTCGACCGTCAGCCCGGCAGCGGCCCGGTGAAGATCTCGCGCACCTCGTTCACGCCGACCATCCAGCGACCCTTCTCGGCCCACTCCACGGCTTCTTCGAGCGTCTCGGTCTCGATGACGTAGTAGCAGCCGAGGGCCTCGTGGGTGTCCTCGACCGGGCCGTCGGTCACGCGGATCGTGCCGTCGCCGTGCTTGCGCACCGTCTTCGCGCTGGCCGGCGGGTGGAAGAACACCAGCTCGGACCCCTTCTCGTGGAGCGCCTGGACGAAGTCCTTCAGGAATCCGCCGTGCTGGGCCTGCTCGGTCGGGGTCAGCTTCTCCCACTCGCCGTCCGTGTGACGGACCGTGACCATGAACTTCCTCATCGCGTACTCCTCCCGAGGCGTCTTCTCCCTGCGGCGGATGGGAGCCTCTGTGAGAATGACGGGGGCAGGGGGTCGGAAGATACGGGCCAGCCTACCAGCCCGGGCGCGGGCGCGCCGAAGTAACCCCGGGCCTCGCTCGACGTATACTGGGCGCCATGAAGAGAATCCTGCGCTGGGCCGGAGTCGCCGTTCTAGGGCTCGCCGTGATTGCGGGCGTCGTCTACGCCACCCGTACCAATCCCATCGCGATGGTCGCCGGGCGCCAGCTGACCGGAACCGTGGTCTCCGAGCCGGTCACGAACTGGGACTTCACCGACGACCACCAGTTGATCGCGATCGAGACGCGGCCCGCCGCGCCCCACTCCGTCACGACGGTCTGCTTTACGCACGAGGGCGCCCTCTACGTGCCGGCGCAGGGCGGTGCGGCCAAGAGTTGGCCGCACTACGTCGTGTCCGACCCGCGCGTGCGCGTGAAGATCGGCGACGAGATCTATCCGGCGGTGGCGACTCGCGTCACCGATGCCTCGCTGCAGCCCGCACTCATCGCGTCGGCGGCCGAGAAGTATGACTTCGAGCTGCCCCAGGGGCCGGACGCCCTGGAAGACGTGTGGGTCTTCCGGATCGAGTCCGCCCCGGCGGAGGTCGGCGCGGGGCGCCCATAGCATTCACACGACGAGGTTCGGAGAAGGGGAGGGAAGGAAATGGCAGAGATCACCGGTGGAGAGCTGCTCGCGCGCTGCCTGGCCAGGGAAGGCGTGCGCTTCGTGTTCGGGCTTCCGTGTCCCGAGGTCGATCCCCTGCTGGCCGCGTGCGAGGAGAACGGGATCCGCTTCGTGCCGGTGCGCCACGAGTCCGCGGGCGCGCACATGGCCGAGGGGCTCTACAAGACGACGGGGCAGGTCGCGGTCGTGTGCGGCAACCCCGGGCCCGGCTCCGCCAACCTGATTCCCGGCGTGATCACCGCGCGGCACGAGGGCGTGCCGATGATCGCGCTCACCTCGCAGCACCGGCTGGGCGTCGTGTACCCGTCGTCGCCTGCCACCTTCCAGGGCCAGGACCAGATCGACGCCTACGCGGCCGCGGTCAAGTGGGGCGGCCCCATCCTGTCGCTCGACCGCCTCGAAGAGGTCACCCGCATGGCGTTCCGCGAGATGTGGTCGGGACGTCCGGGCCCGGTCCAGCTCGAGATCCCCTCGCCCGTCATGTACGACACCAAGGACGACGCGCAGACGCAGCTGCTCCCGCCGTCGGCATACCGCCCGGGTCCGCCGCAGGCCTCGGAAGCCCAGCTCGAGCAGGCGGTCGAGTTGCTGGCCGGCGCGGAGTCGCCGGCGGTGATCGCCGGTTCCGGCGTCGACCGGGCCGAGGCGAACGACGCGCTGCTCCGGCTCGTCGAGCTGCTCGGATGTCCCGTCCTCCCGACCATGGCGGGCCGCGCGGTCGTGCCGCGCGACCACCCCAACTACGTGTACGGCTACAGCGCTGGCGGTGCGGTGGCCACGCGCGAGGCCGACGTCGTGCTCGTCGCAGGCTCGCGCCTCGGCAACCTGGACCTTCCCTACGACAAGTACTGGGGCGACCCGGCGACGCAGAAGATCGTGCAGATCGACGTCGATCCGCTGCACGTCGGAGTCACCCGGCCGATCGAGCTCGGCATCCTGGCCGACGCGCGGGACGCGCTCGAGGGGCTGGTCCGCCTGCTCGAGAAGCGCGGTGCGGCGCGGCCGCCGACGGACCACCTGGCGCGGAGCCGCGCTGCGGACGAGGCGTGGCGCGCGGAGCACTTCAAGGCCGTCGAGGAGTGGGCGGGCCCCGGCGTCCACCCGGCGCAGGCCATGCCGGTGATCGGCGAGACCTTCGGCCGCGACGCGATCTACGTGGCCGACGGAGGCAACACCTCGCTCTGGGCGCACTGGCGGCTGCCGCCGACGCAGCCGCGCTCGTACCTGAACATCCTCGAGCTGGGAATGCTCGGGACGGGCATCCCGTCCGCGATCGGCGCCAGGCTCGGCAGCCCCGAGCGCGAGGTCGTGTGCGTGACCGGCGACGGCGCCGCGGGCTTCAACTTCATGGAGATGCAGAGCGCGGCGCGCGAGGGCCTGAAGCTGGTGACGATCGTGTTCGCCGAGGGCTCATGGTCGATGGAGGAGCCGAACGAGCGCATGCGCTACGGCAAGACCTTCGGCACCGCGCAGGGAACCATCCGCTGGGACACCGTGGCGCAGGGGCTCGGCTGCCAGGGCTTCTACGCCGAGAAGCTCGAAGAGTTGGCCCCGGCGCTCGAGAAGGCGCGCGCCTGCGAGGGACCGGCCGTGGTCTGCCTGCGGACGGACCTGGGAGCCAACCTGTCGACGCCGCTCGACCCGCTGCTCAAGTTCGGCGAGGTCTACGCCGGCCCCATGGGCTGATCGGCGGAGCCTCCGCGCACCACGGCCTCAAGTCACCGGTCTGTCTGCGGAAATCGCCGCTAAATCGAGGTTGCATTCGGTTTTCGGAGAAGCGAAGATCCAGCTGCGGAGCCCCTGCCTCCGTCCCGAGGGAGCACACCCTCGCGGACACAGCTTCGGCAAGGGGAGGAACCGCAATGGCCACGGCCACACCGACCGACGAGGGATACAAGACGCCCATGCAGGTAGCCTGGGAGTTCGACTACGACGTCAACATCGCGCAGATCGAGAACCTGTACGAGAAGGCCAAGGAACTGCAGTG
>JAFDDB010000226.1 GCA_019311115.1 Deltaproteobacteria bacterium | reverse complement strand
AAGAGCCGCGCGGTCAACGACTGGATCGGCTGCTGGCTCTGCGCGTACCCGATCTGGAGCGACCCGGAGCCGTACCGCGCCTACCACCTGCAGCACCACGCGCGCACCGGCAGCAACGAGGATCCCGACCTGGGGCTGATCCTGCCCTTCCCGATCACGCGCGGGAGCTTCGCGCGCAAGGTGTGGCGCGACCTGTCCGGACAGACGGGGATCAAGTTCGCGCGCGGCGCGTACAAGCGGACCTTTGCGCGGTTCTCACAGGACGCCGGTGCGCGGCGCGCAGCCATCGGCGTGGCGGTCTCGAACGCGGTCCTGCTCGGGATCCTGGCGGCCTTCGGCCGGCCCGAGCTGTACCTGCTCTGGGTGGCCGCGTGGCTCACCACGAACACCCTCGTCACGCGGCTCCGGTCGATCGCCGAGCACGCCATGACCCCGGAACGGCTCGACCCGCTCAAGAACACCCGCACGACGCGTGCGCGCTGGTGGGAGCGCCTCTTCCTGGCGCCGAACTACGTGAACTTCCACCTGGAGCACCACCTGCTGATGACGGTGCCGCACTACAACCTGCCGCGGATGCACGCCCTGCTGCGCGAGCGGGGCGCGCTGGACGAGGCCTGTGTCGTGGACGGCTACTGGACGAGGCCTGTGTCGTGGACGGCTACTGGCCCACGATCCGCAGCGCGATCTCGAAGCCCGACGGCTCCGGTGACCGCGACACCGACGACCAGGCCGAGGGCCTGGCCCACATCAACGGGCTCTAGCGGCCCTTCCAGTCGGGCTTGCGCTTCTCCATGTACGCGGAGACCGCCTCGCGGTAGTCGTCGTCCTTCATGCGCTCCACGATCAGGTCGTCCGAGGCGCGCACGGCCGAGCTCACGTCGCGGTGCAGGTCGGTGTAGATCTGGCGGCGCGTCTCGCGCAGCGACGCCGGCGACACGCTGTCGGCGAGCTTGCGCGCGTAGTCGTACGTGTGGGGCATGAGTTCTTCGGGCTCGAACAGGCCGTTCAGCAGGCCGAGGTCGTACGCCTCGTCGGTCAGGAACACGCGGCTCGTCAGCAGCAGGTCGTTCGCGCGGACCAGCCCGATCATGCGCGGCAGCAGCCACGACAGCCCGAACTCCGCGGGCAGATTGAGGCGCCCGTGGGCCGTCGTGAGCTTCTGTCCCTTGGCGGCGAAGCGCAGGTCGGCGTAGCAGGCGATGACGAGCCCCACGCCGGCGGCGGGACCGTTGATGGCGGCGATCACCGGCTTGGAGAGCCCGAACTGGAACGCGAAGTTGGCGTCGAACTCGGGCCGCACCCCGCCGCCCGGCTGGGCCAGGTCGTCGGGCGTCCCCGGGTCGTAGCCACCGCGCTCGACGTGACCCTGGAGCGCGGAGGTGTCGGCGCCGGAGCAGAAGCCGCGGCCGGCTCCGGTCACCACGATCACGCGCACCGACGGGTCGCGGTCGGCCTGGTCGAGGATCCAGCGGTACTCCGCGTGCATCCGGCCCGTCCACGAGTTCAAGCGGTCGGGACGGTCGAGCATCAGGGTCGCGACCCGGTCGTCGATCTCGTAGCGGGTGACCTTCAGCTCCACTAGAGCGGCAATCCGCCGGCCGCGGCGGAAACGCCGCCGTCCTTCGAGAAGGCTTCGATCGCCCGCTTGGCGATGCGCCACTGGTGGACTTCGTCGGCGCCGTCGGCGAACCGCGCCCAGCGCGCCTGCGTGGCCATGTGTGCGAGCGGCGTGTCTGTGGAGTAACCGAGCGCGCCGTGCACCTGGATCGCGCGGTCGATGATGCGGTTGAGCGCATTGGCCACGAAGTGCTTGGCCATCGACGCCTCGCTGCGAAACTCCTCGCCACGGTCGATCTTGTACGCGCAGTGCAGGACCATCAGCTTGGACTGGTACAGCTCCATGGTCGAGTCGGCGATCATCCACTGGATGCCCTGCTTCTCGGCGAGCATCGAGCCGTGCGCGAAGCGCTTCATGGCGCGGTCGATCATCATATTGAGCGCCGTCTCGGCCTGGCCGATCCATCGCATGCAGTGCGCCAGGCGTGCCGGCCCGAGCCGCGCCTGCCCGAGCCGATGTCCCTGGCCGGGTCCGCCGAGCATGTTGGCGTCGGGTACGCGCAGGTTCGTGATGCGGATCTCGCAGTGGTTGTGGCTTCCGCTCATGGTCGCCACGTCGCGCACGATCTCCCAGCCCTCGGACGGCAGGTCGACCAGGAACGCCGAGTTGACGGCCTGCGGCACCTCGGGCTGGTCCTCGGTCCGCGCGATCAGGATCGCGAACTGTGCGCCTTGCGCGCCCGAGATGAACCACTTGTGCCCGTTGATCACCCAGTCGTCGCCGTCGCGGACCGCGCGCGTCTGGATCAGCGTGGGGTCGGACCCCGCGACCTCGGGCTCGGTCATGGCGAAGCAGCTGCGCGCGTAGCCGTCGCAGAGCGGCTTCAGGTACTTCTTCTTCTGCTCGTCCGTCGCCCAGTGGAGCAGCGTGTGCATGTTGCCCTCGTCGGGCGCCTGGGCGTTCAAGGCGAACGGGCCGAAGCGCGTCTTCGCCACCTCGGCCGCGACGCTCGCCATGGCGACGTGACCGAGCCCCATGCCACCGTACTCCTCGGGCATGTGCGGCAGCCACAGGCCCCACTCCTGCGCGGCCTTGCGCATGGCGACGACCTGCTCGACCAGCGTCTTGCGGTCGTCCCCGCTCTCTTCGATGGCGCGCTCCGCCGGGCGGATGACGTCGTCGCAGAACTTGCGGACCTGCTGACGGACCTGCTCGAGCTCGGGCGGGAAGCTGAAGTCGATGGCCATGGGCTGTTCTCCTCTGGCTCGGCGCTCGCCGATGGAGGGCCGGAACCGGGCACGCCGGGCGCGGACGACGCCGGCAGGGGCCGCATGCTACCACGCAGCGTCCGGGGCCCCGGAGTCAGAAGGCTGCGAGCGAGAGCTTCCGGCGTTCGGTCGACGCTGCCAGTTCCCGCCAGATAGCGCGCTCCAGCGAACGCGCGGCGTCCGAGTCGAGTATCTCGACGTGGGCGTGAAGCTCGATCAGTAGCTCCCGGAGCGCGGCGTTGGAAAGCTCCAGGTCGGTGAGCCGCAGGCTTCCCTCGCTCGCGGCGGACGCGGTGTCGAGGCGCGCCCCGAGGTCCGCGTCTTCGCAGACGCCGGCGGCGCGCCCGAAGAGCTGCCGCAGCTCGGTGTTCTCGTCGACGCGGCGTGCGGCCCCGCGCTCGAACTCCTCGCCGGCCGCGATCAGCAGCGCGCCGAGACCCATCACGCTCGACTGCTCATAACCCGGGGGCAGCGCGGGTGCGGTGCGCGTCATCAGGTGCCCGGCGGTCACGCCGAGCAGCTTGCCCGCGTCGGGCTTCACTCCAGGTACCCCATGTCGTGCAGCGTCGCGCGGTCCTGGCTGTTTCCCATCAACCAGGCGGCGAGCGCCAGGATCGGATCCTGATTCTTGCCGTCGCTGAACTCCTTGGCGCTCGACACCCAGATCGCCTGTCCCTTGACGCTCGAGAAGACCTCCCACCAGTGCAGCCGCTCGGGGTCCGCGCGCAGGCCGCTGGCCTTCTCCCAGATGCGCACGGCCTCGTCGCGCGGCACGAGCCCGCCCGCACGCCCGTCGCGCGCCCAGCGCCACACGGGGTTCAGCGACCAGGCCAGGTCCTCGAGCGGATCGCCCAGGTGCGCCATCTCCCAGTCGAGGATTGCGCGCACGTGGCCTGCTTCGTCGTACAGGAAGTTCCCCGTGCGGTAGTCACCGTGGACGACCCCCACGCGCTCGGGCGGCGGCGGCGGGTTGCGGCGCAGCCAGCGGATGGCCGCGCGCGCGATCGGCTGCGGACACAGCTCGTCGCGGTCGATGCGCTGCTCCCAGTAGTCGAGCTCGCGGCGCGCGCACGCGTCGGGCGCTATCGGCTGCATCACGCCGTCGAGTCCCAGGGCGGCGGGATCGGCGCGCGCGATCTCGCCGAGGATCGTCCACTTCTCCTCGGCGGTCGTCGCCGCGTACGCCGCGTACGGTGGGGCCACGAGCTGCTGCGGACTCGACTCGAGCCCGGTCAGCTGCTCCATGATGAAGAAGGGGTAGTCGAGCCATCGCGTGTCCTCTTCGAGCCAGAGCGGCTCGGGAACCGGA
>JAFDDB010000225.1 GCA_019311115.1 Deltaproteobacteria bacterium | reverse complement strand
CAGCTCAAGCTGAAGCTGGCGCGCTCGCTCGGAGCCGGGCGCTATCCGCTCGTGAGCCGCTCCCTCACCCTGCCGGCGGCGACCGACGACGGCGCGGCGATCGGCGAGGCCGCGATGCGCCTGCTCGCGCGCAGCGGAGTCAGCGAGCCTGTCCGACTGGTCGGCGTCGCCGTGAGCCGGATCGAGTCAGGCGGGCCCGCACAGCTGTCGCTGCTGCACGGACCCGGAGAGGATCCGCGGCGGCGCGCGCTCAACCGGGTGGTCGACGAGATCCGCGACCGGTTCGGCGGAGCGTCGGTGGCCCGGGCCGAGGAGGCTCCCGTCGAGCGCGCGGGGCTCGGCCTGCAGATCAAGTCGGGCGAGACCGACGAGCCGGCCGGTCGCGAACCGCAGGGTGGTAAGCTGGAGTCATGCCAGCCAGACACTTCTTCGCAGAGTCCCCGGAAGCGATCGGCCTCGACCCGGCCGCAGTCGACGATCTCCTGACGCGCGCCGAGAAGGAGGTGCGCGAGGGGCTGCTTCCCTCGGCCCAGATCGCCATCGCGCGCGACGGCAAGATCGGAGCGATGGCGACGGTCGGCGAGGTCACGCACTCCGGAGAGGCGTCCCTCGCCACGAACGACACGCTCTACTGCATCTTCTCGTGTACCAAGGCGATCACTTCGGCCGCGGCTTGGCTGCTGATCCAGGAGAATCGGCTCGGCCTCGACGAGCGCGTGGCCGACATCATTCCCGAGTTCTCGACCCACGGGAAGGACGTCGTGCGCGTCGAGCAGCTGTTCACGCACACCTCGGGCTTTCCGAGCGCACCGTACCACCCGTCCCTGTGGCTCGACCGTGAGAAGCGGGCGGAGCGGTTCGCGCAGTGGCGGCTCAACTGGGAGCCGGGATCGAAGTTCGAGTACCACCCGTCGAGCAGCATGTGGGTGATCCGCGAGATCCTCGAGCGCCGCAGCGGCGAGGACTACCGCGACTTCGTGCGCAAGCGCATTGCAGAGCCGCTCGGACTCGGCGACCTCTTCGTGGGCCTCCCGGCCGAGCACGTGCGCAAGCGCATTGCAGAGCCGCTCGGACTCGGCGACCTCTTCGTGGGCCTCCCGGCCGAGCACTACGGGCGCGCCGCGGACTGCGTGCACGTCGGCGAGGGGATGACCCCTGACGAGATGGAGTCGGCCTTCGGAGTCCGCGCGCTGCCCGAGACCGAGGTTACCGAGGACGCGATCCTGGGCTTCAACCAGCCGCTGCTGCGCGAGGCCGGCAATCCGGGCGGGGGTGGCTTCACGACCGCCGCGGACCTGGCGCTCTTCTACCAGGCGCTCCTCACCGGCCGCAGCCATGACGGGACGCAGATCTGGAAGCCCGAGACCCTGCGCATGGCGCGCGAGGTGCGCTCCGGCGACTTGACTTCGCTCCCCTATGGAAAGCGCGCGAACCGCGCGCTGGGGCTGATCATCGCCGGGGACTCCGACAAGAACTACCGCGGCTTCGGGCACACGGCGGGCGGTCAGATCGGCTGGGCCGACCCGGTCTCGGGCATCTCGCTGGGCTACTGCACCAACGGCCACGACCGGCACGTCGTTCGCCAGGGCCGCCGCGGCGTCGGCCTGTCGTCGCGCGCAGGGAACTGCCTGGCGCAGGCCTGACCGCGTTGCGCAAGAGCGAGTTCTACGCGCGGGCGCGCACGGACCTGCCGGGTCCGCTGGCGGGCGTCCGCGTGGTCGAGGCGACGACCACCTGGGCCGGACCCATGTGCGGCTGCGTGCTGGCCGACCTGGGCGCCGACGTGATCAAGGTCGAGCACCCGGCCGGCGAGGTGTCGCGGCGCGTTCCGCCGAGCCTGCCCGGAACGTCGCTCTCGTTCATGCACACGACGGTGAACCGCAACAAGCGGAGCGTGACGCTCGACCTCCGCGACGCGGACGGCCGCGACGTGTTTCTCAAGCTCGCCGCGACCGCCGACGTGGTGGTCGAGAACTTCCGCCCGGGCACGGCGTCGCGTTGGGGCGTCGGCTTCGCGGACGTGGAGCGGGTGCGCTCCGACGTCGTCTACGTCTCGATCAGCGGCTACGGCCAGTTCGGCCCCGACGCGGACCGCCCCGGCTACGACCCGATGGCGCAGGCTGCCAGCGGCTGGCTGTCGCTGAACGGGGATCCCGGTGGCCCCCCGGTCAAGGCGCCGACCTTCATTGGCGACGACATCGCGGGGCTCCACGGGGCGATCTCGGCGCTCGCGGCCCTGCGCCACCGCGACCAGACGGGCGAGGGGCAGTACGTCGACGTCGCGCTGCAGGACTGCCTGCTCTTCCAGAGCAACGGCTACCCCACGCTCGCGGCGATGGGCATGGACCTGCCGCGGCTGGGCAGCCAGTTCATGGTCGCGGCGCCCGCCGGCGTGTTCGAGTGCGCCGACGGATTCGTGATGGCGGGAGTCCTGCTCGACGCACATTGGAAGGTGCTGTCCCGTCTCGTCGGACGCCCCGAGCTCGGCGAGCACCCGGACTGGGCGACCGCTCCCGCGCGCGTGTCCCGCAGACACGAGGCGAACGCGCTCCTCGCCGAGTTCGCGCGTCCGCGGACACGGGCGGAGCTGACGCGCCTGTTCCTCTCGGAGCAGCTTCCGATCTCGCCGGTGCGCAGCTATGGCGACGCGGCCGCGGACCCGCACCTTCGCGAGCGCGACATGCTGCAGCCGACGGCGCTCGAGGACGGGAGCGAGGCGCCGGCGGTCGGCCCGCCGGTGAAGTTCTCGCGTACGCCCACGTCCGTCCGCAGCGCGGCCGCCGCGCTCGGCGCGCACACGGACGAACTCCTCGACGAGATCGGGATCACTCCAGGGGAACGCGCGCGCCTGCGTGAGCGAGGCGTCGTCTAGCGGCGCGCGCCCCCCACCCGTCGCCCGACGGCCAGCACTCCCAGCAGGATCAATCCCGCCCCCGCCGGCTCCGGTGCGGAGGCCACGTCGGCAAAGGCGTCGATCTCGGCCGTGCTCGCTCCGGCGGTGATGCGTACGTACTCGATGGACGACAGCCCCGTCGAAGAGATGTCGACGCCCGTGCCGCCCCCCGACCCGGCGTACAGCGCGACGGCGGCCGCGAACCCGAGGCCCGTGAAGTCCCCGGCGGTCAAGCTCGGGTCGACTGGCCGCGTGAAGTCCGAGAGCACCGAGCCGTCGCTCGCGTTGTCGAAGCCCGTCGGGGGCGACGTGTCGACGAACGCGTGGGTGGGGAAGAGCCCGTCCGCGGCGACGACCGGCAGGTCGTGCCAGGTCACGTCGTCCGCGCTGACGGCGATGGTGGCGAGGTCCGCGTCGAAGAAGCCGTCGATCACGCCCGTTCCGGGGTGGGTGAAGAACGCGTTCCCGAAGACGATCAGGTCGAGCCCGAACGGGTTGCCGGGATCGTCGGTCACGGGGTTCTCGAAGCGGACGACGAGTTCTCCGCCCACGCCGATCGACACCAGTTGTGCCGTAGAGAAGGGCGGGTTGATCAGGCTCACGTCGCCGAACCCGGTGTCGGTCGAAGGCGCGCCCAGTGCGGTCGCAGCGTCGGTGTAGCCCGGCGTCGCGCCGGTCGCGTCGTAGCGGATGACTTCGAAGGCCCAGGGACTCGCAGCCGCGTGCCGAGTTCCGATGAGCGAGAGCGCGAGTGCGCCCAGGATGATGATCCGGTGCATCGTTTCCTCCTGTGGTGAACGTCCAAGCGCTCTCGGGCACAGAAGGATCTGGTGCCTGCCTTCCCGGTCCCGGAGAAGCGCATTCGCTGGGAAGGAGGGCCGGTCTTCTGGCTTCCGGATCACTCTCTCGCCGAGCCTTCCCAGCCGCTCTCGCGGCCAGTGGCATGATTCGGCGATCGTCCCCGGTTACAGCGACGGGCTCGCGCCGGACTCTCACCGGCTTCCCGACACCCTCTTCCACTCTTTCGTAGGGCATGTAGCCCGGCCGGCCCGGGCGCGTCAAGCGAAGATCCGCCGTCGTTGACACGCGGACGGCGCAGGTGGTACCCGTCCGGTGACTCTGGTATCCGCCTGCAAGCGCAGGCGGGTTTGAAAGGGAAGGCCGTGAGAATCGGCCGCGGTCCCGCCACTGTGACGGTGAGGCGAACGCCTCCCCGAAGCCAGACACCTGCCGGAGTAGGGACGAAGGTGCGCCTTCGATCCGCTCTCCGAGGAGGGAGTCATGGTTCGACATATGGCGCGGGCACTCGTGGGGGTCGTGGGTCTGCTCGCCGGTGCAGACCTGGCCTGGGGCGAGGAGTTCCCGGAGTCGCCGGACAACCCCTCGGCCTTCACCACGCGCATCGACGCGCGCGAGTACGACGACCGCTTCGAGACGGTCGAGGACCTGCTCGACCAGTCCGCCGGCGTGCGCGTTCGCCGGTTCGGCGGGCTCGGCAGCTACAGCACGGCCTCGATCCGCGGCTCCAAGGCCGAGCAGGTGCTCGTCCTGCTCGACGGCGTCCGCCTCAACTCCGCACAGCGCGGTGACGTCGACCTGTCTACGATCCCGCTGCGCAGCGTCGAGAGCATCGAGATCACGCGCGGCAGCGGCTCGGCGCGCTACGGCTCCGACGCCATGGGCGGAGTGATCTCGATCCGGACGCGCCGGGCGCTCGACCCCGAGCCGCGCGCGGACGCCTCGCTCACCGCCGGCAGCTACTCGACGCTGGGTGGAGATGCAGGCCTCTCGGGCGGGGGCGAGACCTGGAACGCGTCCGGCAGCTACGTGCGGCTGCGCAGCGACAACGACTTCCGCTTCGACACGGGCTTCCTGCTCGACGGGATCGACATCGAGGGCGGAGACGACTGCGCGAGGAATCCCTTCTGCACCATCGACGAGCTCACAGGCGGCGAGTCGAGCTCGACGAAGACCCGGCTGAACGCCGACTTCCTGGACGAGACGGGAACCGTGAACGGCAGCTGGCTCACGGGCCGCACGTCGCGCCTCGACGCGACGCTTCTGCTCCACCGCAAGGACCGGGGGCAGCCGGGGTCGATCGGCGGAGTTCCGGTGCTCGGTGCCCGCGACGAGGACTACAG
>JAFDDB010000122.1 GCA_019311115.1 Deltaproteobacteria bacterium | reverse complement strand
GTCATGGCCAACGACACCGATGCCGAGGGCGATCCGCTCAAGGCCGCCCTCGTCTCGGACGTGTCGAGCGGCTCGCTGAGCTTCGCTCCCGACGGCTCCTTCGTCTACACCCCGGATCCCGACTTCGCCGGCACCGACTCGTTCACCTACGAACTGACGGACGGAAGCGGCACCTCGAACGTCGCGACGGTCACCCTCA
Organism: Deltaproteobacteria bacterium; assembly: GCA_019311115.1. Classification (GTDB taxonomy): domain Bacteria; phylum Myxococcota_A; class UBA9160; order SZUA-336; family SZUA-336; genus JAFDDB01. The sequence continues at coordinate 18,523 of JAFDDB010000122.1, read as the reverse complement.
CGGTGAACCCGGTGAACGACGCGCCGGTGCTGGTGCCTTTCGGACCGGACCTGACACCGATCGAAGATGCCGACACCGCGAACGGCGGAGACCTCGTCTCCGCGATCCTGGCGGGGTCGGTGACCGACGTGGACGGCGACCTCGATCTGGGGGTGGCGATCACCGGCCTGTCGAGCGGAAACGGGAAGTGGGAGTTCAAGGTGGGCGCCGGGGCGTGGACCGCCGTGCCGGTGGTGGACGTGACCTCCGCGCTGCTGCTCGCCGGGAGCGACCGGATCCGTTTCGTTCCGGGCGCGATCGGCGACGACTCGGCGTCGTTCACGTACTACGGGTGGGACGGCACCGTGGGTGCCGCCGGCACGCTGGCCGACGCCTCCACGACGGGCGCCGACGCCGCGTTCTCGCTGGCGGCGGACACCGGATCGATCGCGGTCTCACGCGTGAACGAGGCGCCGGTGCTGAGCCCGCCCGGAGCCGACCTGCCCGGCATCACCGAAGACGAGACCGCCAACGTGGGTGAGCAGGTGTCGGTGATCCTGGCGGGCGTGGTCTCGGACGCGAATGCCGGAGACGCCATCGGCCTCGCGATCACGTCCTTGTCGAGCGGAAACGGCAGGTGGCAGTACAGGGTCGGTGCCGGTGTCTGGATGGACGTGGGATCGGTGGCGGAGGACGACGCACTTCTGCTCGGAGCGACCGATCGGGTCCGCTTCGTGCCGAACCGCGTCGAAGGGACGACCGCCTCCTTCACGTATCGCGCCTGGGACGAGACGGTCGGCAGCGCGGGGAGCCGGGCGGACGCCACGCTGACGGGTGGATCGACGGCGTTCTCGGTGCTGAGCGGCACGGCGTCGATCGACGTGGCCGATCTGAACGACCCGCCGACGCTCCGCGACGGCGCGCTCCCGGCGGTCCTCGAAGACAGCGTCGATCCTCCGGGCTCGACCGTCTCGGCGATCTTCGCCGGAAAGTTCACTGACCGGGACGGCAGCGTGGCCGGCGTCGCGGTGATCGCGAACACGGCGGACGGGCTCGTGCAGGGCCGCTGGCAGTACTCGACGAACCTGGGCGCGGACTGGTTCGACATCGGGACCGTGGGCGACGACGCTACGGCGCTGGTCCTCGATCTAGACGCGATGCTCCGCTTCGTGCCGGTGCCGGACTTCAGCGGTGCTCCGGGGGGTCTGCAGATGCGTGCCGTCGACGACACCTACGGCGGTGGCTTCTCGAGCACCCTCGGGATCGAGTCCAGGGTCTACACGGACGCCTCACAGAACGGCGGCACCACCCCGGTCTCGAGGCGGGCCGCCGACCTGCTGACGTGGATCTCGCCCGTGAACGACGCGCCGGAGTTGACACCGTTCGGGTCGGACCTGACGCCGATCACCGAGGACGACGTGGCGAACGGCGGGGACGTTGTGTCCGCGATCCTCGGCGGATCGGCGACCGATGCGGACGGCGATGCGCCGGGGATCGCGGTCACGGGTCTCTCGAGCGGGAACGGCACTTGGCAGTACAGGGTCGGTGCAGGTGTCTGGACGGACGTGGGGTCGGTAGCGGAGGACGACGCGCTTCTGCTCGGCGCGACCGACCGAATCCGCTTCGTACCGACCGGCGCCGAAGGGACGACCGCCTCCTTCTCGTACCGCGCCTGGGACGAGACGGTCGGCAGCGCGGGGAGCCGGGCGGACGCCACGCTGACGGGCGGCTCAACGGCGTTCTCGGTGTCGAGCGGCACGGCGGCGATCGACGTGGCCGATCTGAACGACCCTCCGACGCTCCGGGATGGCGCGCTTCCGGCCGTCCTCGAAGACAGCGTCGACCCTCCGGGCTCGACCGTCTCGGCGATCTTCGCCGGCAAGTTCACGGACCGGGACGGCAGCATGGCCGGCGTCGCGGTGATTGCGAACACGGCGGACGGGAGCGTGCAGGGCCGCTGGGAGTACTCGACGAACCTGGGCGGGGACTGGTTCGACATCGGGACCGTGGCCGACGACGCGACGGCGCTGGTCCTCGACGTCGCTGCGATGCTCCGCTTCGTGCCGGTGGCGGACTTCAACGGAGCTCCGGGGGGTCTGCAGGTACGCGGGGTCGACGACAGCTACGGCGGTGGCTTCTCGAGCACCCTCGGCATCGAGTCCAGGGTCTACACCGACGCGTCACAGAACGGCGGCACCACTCCGCTCTCGAGGATGCCCGCCGACCTGCTGACGTGGATCTCGCCCGTGAACGACGCGCCGCAGGTGAGCGGCGGTCCGTTCGTGGTCGCGGAGGGCGCGCCGACCGGGACCGTGGTCGGGAGCGTCAGCACCATCGAGGTCGACACCGGGGACACCCTGTCCTACGCGATCACCGGGGGAAACACGGGCAACGCGTTCGCGATCGACTCGAGCGGGCAGATCACCGTCGTCGACCCCGCGCCGCTCGACTTCGAGACGAACCCGAGCTTCGACCTGCGGGTCGAGGTGACGGACGACGGCACGCCCTCGATGTCCGGTACGGCGACGGTGACCGTCAGCCTGACCAACGTGAACGAAACGCCGACGGTGGTCGGGGGACCGTTCAACATCGACGAGGGCGCACCGAACGGTACGGCGCTGGGCGCCGTCGTGGGCACGGACGACGACGCGGGCCAGACGCTGAGCTACGACATCGTCGGCGGAAACACGGGCAACGCGTTCGCGATCGACGCAGGCAGCGGGATGATCACGGTCGCCGACTCTGCGGTCCTGGACTTCGAGACGAACCCGAGCTTCGACCTGGTCGTCGAAGTCCGCGACGACGGCGTTCCCTCGGCGTCGAGCACGTCGACGGTCCGCGTCACGCTGAACGACATGAACGACGCCCCGGTGCTGGCGGCCGCCTCGCCCGCACTCGCACCCATCTCGGAAGACGACACCGGCAACGCCGGCCAGACCGTCGCGGCGATCGTGGGCGCGACCATCAGCGACGACGACGCGAGCGCGATCGAGGGGATCGCCATTACCGGTCTCTCGAGCGGGAACGGCAGCTGGCAGTACCGTCTGGGGGCGGGGCCGTGGTCCGCCGTGGGAGCGGCGGCCGACGACGACGCCCTGCTCCTGCGGTCGGGAGACGCGATCCGCTTCGTTCCGGACGCCCAGAACGCGGATGCCGGCTCGGTCAGCTTCCGCGCCTGGGATCGGACCTCGGGGACCGCGGGCGCCCGGGCCGATGCGACCGTGAACGGCGCGCGCAGCGCCTTCTCGTCGGGCACGAACAGCGCGTCGATCTCGGTGGCCGCGGCCAACGACGCGCCGAGCCTGGGAGCGGGCGCGCTCGCCTCGACGCCCGAGAACAGCTTCGATCCCGCGGGGGCCGCGCTGGCGAGCGTGTTCTCCGGGGCGTTCTCCGACGTGGACTCGGGGGCCGGCCTGGCGGGAGTTGCCGTGGTCGGCAACTCGGCACCCGCCGCACAGGGGGCCTGGCAGTACTCGAGTGACGGCGGAGCGAACTGGTCCGCGGTCGGCGCCGTGTCGGACGGTCCCGGGGCACTGGCGCTGGACGCGTCGAGCCTCGTGCGCTTCGTGCCGGCCCTGGGCTTCAGCGGCGTACCCACCGACCTCATCGTGCGCGCGCTCGACGACACGTACGCGGGGACCTTCTCGACGACGTCGGGCGGCGGGTCTCGTGTCTTCGTCGACACGGGCGGCGCCGGAGGCACTTCGCCGATCGGGACGAACAGGGCCGCGATCTCGACGTCCGTGACGGCCGGCTCGGACCTGCCGGGAAGCGAGGTCGATCCAGATCCAGATCCGGACGCAGAGCCAGAGCCAGACGGGGGCGACCCGTTGGACGAGGATGATGGAGTTCCTCCGGGGGGCGGCTCCGACACCGATCCGCTCCCTGGTGATCCGGGTGACGGTCCGGAAGCCGCGACCCTTCTCGATATCGAGGGCACGCCCGGATCCCTGATCCTGCCGGGGCGCGCGGAGCGGCTGATCGTCCAGCCCGGCACCGATGCGCTGTCGAGACAGACCGCCGTGCGCGGCGAGCGTGGTGACCTGGTTCGTGCGGAAGGAGCCTCCGCCGACGGCTTCTGGGGCGGTCTCTTCGGCGTGAAGCTCCCCTCGGGCATGACCCTTGCCGAGTTCCTGAGCCAGTCGGAGTTCCGCGAGGAGCTCGACCGGGTGCAGACGCAGCTCGGCGAGTTCGCCCGGCTGGATGCGCAGGCCATGACGTCGGCGATCGGCATCACGGCGGCGCTGTCCGCGGGCTACTTGTTGTGGCTCACGCAGGGCGGGCTGCTGCTGGCGAGCCTGGTGTCGTCGATGCCTGCCTGGCGGCTGATCGACCCGGTTCCGATCCTGAGCCGCCGTTCAGAGGGCGACGAAGATGGCCGAGACGAAGGGGAGTCGCTCGGCTCACTCCTCTCGCGGGCCGCGGACGGCGGTGCGGACGCAGGGGACGCGAGCGACGCCGAGCCCGGAAACCCGGCCGGAGTCGACGAGAACCCGCGGGACTGAGCGAGCGCCGCGACATGCGACTGCAGGAGGGGCGAACTCGATCATGCTGAGCGCGAAGACGCACATCGCCCTCGGGCAGACGGGCCTGATCGTGACGTTGCTGCTCCTGGCCGCCATGCTGGGCATCGTTCCCGATCGGCTCGGTGCGCAGCGCGAGGGGCGTGCCGCGCTCGCCGAGGCGATCTCGGTCAATGGCTCGGCGCTCGTGACGCAGGGCGACGTGAGCCGGCTGCGCGCGACGCTCGACGTGATCGTGGAGCGGAATCCCGACCTGCTCTCGGCCGCCGTGCGCCGCGCCAACGGCTCGCCGCTGGTGACGATCGGCGATCACGACCGGTACTGGGATCCGTCGGCCCTCGCCACCACGGATGCGCAGCTGACGGTGCCCGTCTGGTCCGCGAGCCAGGAGTGGGGCCAGGTCGAGCTGCGCTTCCGTCCGCTGATGCCGCGGGGCTGGCTGGGCTGGATTCCCCGGGGCCCCCTGGGACTCTTCGGCTTCGTCGGGCTCTCCGGGTTTGCGGTCTTCTACCTCTACCTGCGCAAGATGCTGAGCCACCTGGATCCGTCGCAGGCGGTTCCCCCGCACGTGCGCTCTGCGCTCGACACGCTGGCCGAAGGCCTGCTCGTCATCGACATGAAGGCCCGAATCGTCCTCGCCAACCAGGCACTGGCGACGCTGGTGGGAGAAGCCCCGGAGCAGCTGCTGGGCCGGCCGGCCGCCCAGCTCGACTGGATCGACGCCGAAGGTGGTGCGCTGGACCCGGAGCAACTGCCGTGGACGCGCGCGCTTGCGGACGGCACGCCGCAACGCAACGACCTGCTCCGCCTGCGCGACAGCGAGTCCGTTCCGCGCACGTTCCTCGTCAACTGCTCGCCCGTTCTCGGCAGCGGAGGCAAGTACGGTGGCGCTCTGGTCAGTCTCGATGACGTGACCGCACTGCAAGAGAGCAAGGCGGAGCTGTCCGACGCCAAGGAGCAGGCCGAGGCCGCGAACCAGGCCAAGAGCGAGTTCCTCGCGAACATGAGCCACGAGATCCGCACGCCCATGAACGCGATCCTCGGGTTTACCGAGGTCCTGAGACGCGGCTACGGCAAGGGAAAGTCCGACCCGCAGCGCCACCTGAGCACGATCCGGTCCAGCGGCGAGCACCTGCTGCAGCTCATCAACGACGTGCTCGACCTGTCCAAGGTCGAGTCGGGACACCTCGAGGTAGAGGCCCTGTCGTTCGCGCCCCACGGACTGATCCTCGAGATCGTCGGCGTGATGGCGGTGAAGGCGCGCGAGAAGGGCATCGGGCTCGACTTCGAGGCCGACGGGCCGCTCCCCGAGACGATCGTGTCGGACCCGACCCGGCTGCGGCAGATCCTGACGAACCTGATCTCGAACGCGGTCAAGTTCACCGACCGCGGAGACGTGCGCGTTGTGGCGCGTCTGGCGGGTGCAGGAGCCGATCGTCTCCTCTCGATCGACGTGATCGACAACGGGATCGGTGCGGCGCCCGAGACGCTCGAGTCGATCTTCGACCCGTTCGTGCAGGCCGACAGCTCGGTGACCCGGCGCTTCGGGGGCACCGGACTGGGCCTGCCGATCAGCCGCAAGTTCGCCAGGCTGCTCGGCGGCGACATCACGGTCGAGAGTGAGCCCGGCCGCGGCAGCACGTTCACCGTCACGGTCTCGCCCGGGCCGCTCGATGGTGTGAAGCTGCTCGAGCCGCGCGAGACGCTCGTCGCCGCCGACGAGGTAGACGCTCAGCCCGCCGTTCGCTGGACGTTCCCGCCGGCGCGCGTGCTGGTGGTCGACGACGGACCGGAGAACCGGGAACTCGTCCAGTTGGTGCTCGAGGAGGTGGGTCTCCAGGTCGACGGCGCAGAGAACGGGCAGGTCGGCGTCGACCTGGCCCTGGCGCAGGGTTACGACGTGATCCTGATGGACATGCAGATGCCGGTGATGGACGGGTACACCGCCGCGTCACGCCTCCGCGAGGCGCGGCTCGACACGCCCATCATCGCGCTGACTGCGGACGCCATGAAGGGCTTCGAGCAGCGCTGTCTCGAGGCCGGATGTACGGGCTATCTCACGAAGCCCGTCGACATCGACGCTCTGATCGGAACGCTTGCGGAGCTGCTCGGAGGCGAGTCCCGACCCGTCACGCCGGACGAGCGCGAGACGACCTCGGACGCCCGGGTCCCCTCGCCCGTGCCGCCGGACGACTCGCCGCTCGAGTCACGCCTGGCGCGAGAGGGCCCCCGGTTCCGGGTGCCCATCCGCAAGTTCGTGGCACGGCTCGGAGAGAAGCTCGACGCCATGCAGGCGAGCTTCGAGGCGCGCGACTTCGACGCGCTCGCGGAGCTGGTCCACTGGCTCAAGGGCTCCGGCGGCACCGTCGGCTTCGACGTGTTCAGCGAGCCGGCCGAGGCCCTCGAGACGCTCGTCCGCGACGGGCGCGCCGAGGGGATCGAGGAGGGGATCGCCGAGCTGAGAGCGCTGGCCGCGCGCCTGGTGGTTCCGGCCGACGACGTGGCGGCTCCGCCGATCGTCTCGCGACTGGCGTCGAACCCGCGCCTGCGGCCGACGGTCCAGAAGTTCGTCGTGCGCCTCACGGAGAAGCTCGAAGAGATCGAGTCCGCCTGGGAGCTGCGCGACCTGGCGCGCGTCGCGGAGCTGGCGCACTGGCTCAAGGGTGCGGCCGGGACGGTGGGCTTCGACGACTTTACCGACCCGGCAGAGGCCCTGGAGATGCTGGCGCGGGAGGGCAAGGAAGACGGCGTCGCGGAGGTCGTCCGGGAGCTGCACGAGCTGTGCGGCCGTGTCGAGGTCGCAGATGACGCATGAGGACGCATGGCGCAAACGCGCTCAAGGATGGGTTGCCGACGCCGAGGAGTTCAATACGCGCGAGCACGTCCATGCTTGAGCGCAGCGAAAGGGATGCCCAGGTGATGTCACCCAAGATCATGATAGTCGATGACGAGCCGACCACGATCGAGGTCCTCTCGATGTTCCTCGAGGCGCAGGGCTACACCGACCTCGTCGTCACGACGCGCGCGGACCGCGCGCTCGACCTGCTGGTGCGCGAGACCCCGGACCTCCTGCTGCTGAACCTGGTGATGCCGGGCCAGAGCGGTCTAGACATCCTGCGAGCCATGCGCTCCGATGCGTCGCTGCGCGCGATTCCGGTCGTGATCGTCACGTCGTCGACCGACCCGAAGGCGAGGGCCGAAGCGTTCGAGCTCGGAGCGGTGGACTTCCTGCCGAAGCCGGTCGACCCGAGCGAGCTCGCCCTGCGTGTTCGCAACATCCTGGCCGCGGAGGCGCAGCGTGGTCCCGGGCCCACCGGCGCAGTGTGCCGGCGATCCGCGCTTCCGCGCGGTCCTCGCGAAGTTCGCGCGGAGGCTCGAGGAGAGGCTCGACGCGATGGACGAGCGCTACGAGGTGGGAGACTTCGACGCGCTCGTCGGGCTGGCGCACTGGCTGGCGGGTGCGGCAGGGACGGTCGGCTTCGATGCGTTCGCGGAACCCGCCGCCGAGCTGAAGCGGCTGGCCTCGCAACACAAGGCCGCCGACGTCCAGGTCTCGCTCCGCGGCCTGCGCGCACTGGCCGAGCGCATGGTGATTCCGAGAGGCGACGGGAGTCGGCCGGGTCATGACGAGGCCTGAGGCATCCGACGCGCTGATGGGCGCGAGCATCATGATGGTGGACGACGAGTCGACCACCACCGAGGTGCTCCAGATGTTTCTCGAGGGCGAGGGCTACTCGAATTTCACCTCCGTCTCCGACGCGCGCCGCGCGCTCTCGCTGCTCCGGTCGAACCCGCCGGACGTTCTGCTGCTCGACCTGATGATGCCCCACATCGGGGGGCTCGAGATTCTGACCGAGATCCGCGGAGACGAAGACCTGCAGCACATCCCCGTGATCATCCTGACGGCCTCGACCGATGGCGACACCAAGCTGAAGGCGCTCGAGCTCGGCGCAACCGACTTCCTGGCCAAGCCGGTCGACCCGAGCGAGCTGGCCCTGAGGCTGCGCAATACGCTGGCCGCCAAGGCGTACCGGGACTGGCTCATCTTTCGCGATGCGCTGACCGGGCTGCCGAACCGGCGGCTCTTCAACGACCGGCTGAAGCGTGCGCTGGAACGTGCGGCGGCCGACGACAACGCCTGCGCGCTGGTGCACATCAACATCGACCGCTTCAAGCGGATCAACGAGACGCTCGGGCAGGCGGCCGCCGACGCTCTGCTCCAGGCGGTGGCCTCTCGCCTGGAGAAGTGCGTTCGCGCCACGGACCTGGCCTCGAACCCCGAGCTACGGCCCTACGATTGCCCGCTTTCGCGCGTCGGAGGAGACGAGTTCTCGCTACTGGTGCCGGACGTCTCGCCGGAGGGCGCGGCTTCGGTCGGGCGACGTATCGTCCAGGCGCTGGGAGATCCCTTCACCGTCGATGGTCACGAGCTGTTCTTGACCTGCAGCACCGGGATCTCGCTCTTTCCCGAGGACGGCGTCGACGCCGCGGCACTGCTCCGAAACGCCGACGTCGCGCTGTCGCAGGCCAAGAGGGCGGGCGGCAACCAGTGTCAGTTCTTCAGCAAGTCGCTCGGCTCAGCGTTCCTCGAGCGGTTGAGCCTCGAGAACGGACTGCAGCAGGCGATCGAGCGCGACGAGCTCGTCCTCTACTATCAGCCCAAGATCGACATCGCCAGCGACCGGATCGTCGGAGCCGAAGCGCTGATGCGATGGCAGCACCCTACGCTCGGGATCATTCTGCCGACCAAGTTCATCCCGATCGCCGAGGAGACGGACCTGATCGAGTCGCTCGGAGACTGGGCGCTGCTGGTGGCCTGCCGCCAGTGCAAGGAGTGGTCCGACGCGGGGTTCGAGACGGTCCGCATGTCGGTCAACGTCTCGAGCAAGCAGTTCCAGACCGGCGCCCTTCCACGCAAGGTTGGAGCCGCGATCTCGGAGAGCGGCATCGACCCGACCCACCTGGTCCTCGAGCTGACCGAGAGCATGATCATGCTGGACTTCGACCGCACGTCGGAGATGCTCCACCGGATCAAGGAGATGGGCGTCAGGATCTCGATCGACGACTTCGGGACCGGCTACTCGTCGCTGGCGACGCTGAGCCAGTTCCCACTGGACGAGCTGAAGATCGACTGCTCGTTCGTGTCGCAGGTCACGACCGATGCCCAGGGGGCCGCGATCGTCACGGCGACGATCGGCATGGCCCACGCGCTCGGGCTCACGGTCGTGGCCGAGGGCGTCGAGACCGAGGCCCAGCTCGAGTTCCTGCGGCAGCGCGGCTGCGAGGAGTTCCAGGGGTTCCTGCGCAGCCGGCCGGTTCCAGCACTGGAGTGGGCATCACTGCTCCTCTCTCGCACTTCCTGACGGGGCGCGCTCGGGTCAGTTCGTGCAGGCGGGCTCCAGGTCGATGCGGCAGCGGCCTGCGTCGCACGCGATGGCGCTCTCGCTCCGCGTCGAGTACTCGTCGAACTCGCGGCCCTGGGCGAAGCAGTCGCTGGGGGTGTAGTAGGTCGTGAACGGCGCTTGCGACTGCACCCACGCCTGGTAGTCCTGACTTCGTGTGCTGTTGACGGCGACCGGCCAGCCTCCCTCGCCGATCAGCCAGGTGCAGTCGGCGGCAATCCCGCAGGTCGACCACTCGTTGGGGCGCGACCTGCCGTCGGGCGCGCCCTCCGGGGCCGGTGGTGGTCCCCAGCCGCAGGCCAGGGCGGTGGCGGCCACCAGTGCGAGCGCTCTCGACATGGACCGCAGGCTACAAGGACTTCAGCGCCGCGGGAAGCCCAGTTCCGACAGCCGGCGCGCCACGTCGGGCCCGTGGCTGCCCACTGCGACCTGTTGGTCGATCCCGCGGATGATCCCGTCGACGTCGATGTAGAACGTGACGCGCCGGGCATGCCCCGTCTCGCCGAGCACGCCGTAGGCGCGCGCCGTCTTCCGCGATGGATCGCTCAGGATCGGGAAGTCGAGTGAGAGTTCGGCGGCGAACCGCGCGTTCGTTTCCGGGTCGTCGACGCTGACCATGTAGTAGTCGACGTCGAACTTCCGGATCGCGGTGCCGCTGTCCCGCAGCGACTCTGCCTCGCGAGTTCAGCCGCCGGTAAAGGCCTTTGGAAACCAGGCGAGCACGACGCCGCGCTCTCCGGTCGAGCGGACCAGCGAGTGATCCTGGCCGTCCGACCCGCGCAGCGAGAAGGCCGGAGCGCGCGCGCCCACGGACGGTGGCCCGGGCACGGCAGCGCCCGCGAGCAGGACCAGGAGACAGCAGAGGGCGGCGAATCGCATCGTCAGCCTCCCAGCAGCTCTCGCAGGGCGGTCTCGATCACCTCTCGAGCCTGCTCCGGCCCCAGTCGCTGGTCGGTGCGGAGCCGGTCCCAGGCCTCGAACGAGGTGAGCAGCTCGACGGCGCGGGCGATCGGCGCGCTGCACGCGTCGGTCTCGGGAAGCGTGCGCTTCAGGCCCGCGCGCAGCTCGCGCACCATCTCCTCGTTCTTTCCCTTGAGGAAGCTCGAGTTCCAGCGTTGGACGACTTCGGAGCGCTTGAACGGCGCGATCGACTCGAAGAGCGTGGCTCGCAGGCGAACGCCCTCGCGGACACGCTCTTCCAGGCTTCCCTGGATCGCCGTCTCGTCGAACAGCTCCACGATCGAGCTGCGCATGTGCTCGCGCATGCGCTCGTGCATCTCGGCGTAGAGCGACTCCATGTCCTGGAAGTGACGGAACACGGTGCGCAGACCCACGCCCGCGCGGCTCGCGACCTGGTCGGCGGTGGGAAGCAGCTCCCCTTCGCGCACCAGCTCGATCAGCGCCGTCACGATCTGCTGGCGGCTGCGCACCGAGCGCTGCGAGCGGCCGTCCACGGGCGGCGCCGTCCGGGAGCTACGCGTCATCCGTCTTCTCGGGTGCGCCGGTCACGGCATGAACGCCTGCGCGAGTCCGCGCTTCTCGAGCCACGCCCCGACCGCGGCGCGGCCGGCGTCGTCGAGCCGGTCGCGGATGTGCTCCACCACCATCTGGCGTGACCGCTCGGGATAAGGCCGTGCCAGGTAGCTGACCGGCTCGCCGTACGTGTCCGCCACGAAGCTGCGCTCGCCGTCAGCGAGCGCCTGTGCGTTGCCCAGCACGAAGGGCAGGTACGCGTCGCGCGCCAGGGCGAGTACGTGGTCCGCGAACGGCGTGCTCGCGGGGAACGGCGCCAGGTCGCCGCTGCCGTCCCAGCGGTCCGCCTCCTTCTCGTCCCAGGCCACGCAGCGCGGCCACCGGTCGAGCTGCGGAAGCGGGTCGTTGTTGACGTGGGCGCGGAGTCCGCCGAGCAGGATCGCGTCGACGGCGGTGGGCCGGTCTCCGAGCGCGAAGCGCGTGCCGCCGAGCTGCGCCTCGAGCGCCGAGAGCAGAGCGGCGTACTCTCGCTCGGCTGCCGTGCGCTGGGCCTTGGCGTCGGTGCCCGTCGCGCGGCACGCGCGCAGACCCCACTGCGCGACCGGGAACGCGCGCGCCTCCTCGAGCGGGACCGACCTGCCCAGGATGTTCCCGACCACGTGACGCGTGTTCTCGTCGTAGTGCCAGCGGTAGTGGACCATCACGCGCGCCACCCACTCGTCGAGCACCTCTTCGACCACGTGCACCAGCACGCCGAGAGGTCCCTCGGGGACGAGGCGGCGGGCGGGGAAGCGGGCGTCGAGCAGGGCGATCAGCGGCGTGGTGTCGGCGATCATCCAGTTCTCGGGCGTCTCGAGGACGGGCACCTGGTGCGTGCCGGAGCGGCTCTCGATCCCTGCCGCCTGCGGCCCCGCCTTGGTCTCCATGCGGAACGGTGCACCGTAGAAGCGCAGGGCGGCCTCGAGCTTGCGCGTGAACAAGCTGATCGGCGCGCCGTGGAGGACGTACTCGTCGGGCATGGAGGGACTCCGCAGGCTCGAAGCTATATTGACATGGACTATGCCAGAAGATAGGGTGCGCGGAAAGGCCCCGAGGCAGCCCCCCCAGCCCGTCGTATCGCGTATCGTGGGCGCCCCGAAGCCCTGCACGCGGAGAGCCCCATGAAGATCGCACTCATCCCCATCAACATCGGCCACGCCAGCGTCGAGCCGATGATCGAGATCGCTCAGAAGGCCGAAGAGGTCGGCTTCGAGTCGCTCTGGACGTTCGAGCACGTCGTGGTGCCGCTCGACTACGAGTCGGCCTACCCGTACAACCCGAGCGGCAAGATGGGGACGGCCCCCGAGACGAACTTCGTCGATCCGTTGATCGCGCTGACGGCGGTGGCGGCGAGCACGACGAAGATCCGCCTCGGCACCGGCGTGAACATCCTGCCCCAGACGAACCCGCTCTACCTGGCGAAGCAGGTCGCGTCGATCGACTTCATCTCGAACGGCCGCATGATGCTCGGCGTCGGGATCGGCTGGCTTCGCGAGGAGTTCGCCGCCCTCGGCGTTCCGTTCGAGCGGCGCGGCGCGCGCTTCGACGACTACGTCGTGGCCATGCGCAAGGTCTGGTCGGGCGAGGTCGTGGAGCACGAGAGCGACTTCGTGAGCTGGAGCGGCTTCAAGAGCTATCCGCTTCCCGTACAGAAGCCGCTGCCCGTGATCATCGGCGGCAGCAAGGGCAAGGTGTTCCAGCGCATCGCCCGGCACGGCGACGGCTGGTACGCGCCGAGCAACAGCATCACCGGCCTAGCCGCCATGCTCCCCGACCTCGAGCGCGCCTGCGCCGAAGAGGGACGCGACGTGGCCAGCGTCGAGATCTCGGCCATGTGGATTCCCCCGATGGAAGACGTCGACACGGTGAAGCGGTACGAGGACCTCGGCGTGAGCCGGCTCATCGTTCCCGCGCCGGCCCTCGGAGGCACCGACCTCGCCGCGATCGAGCGCTTCGCCGACGAGACGCTCTCCAAGCTCTAGCCCGGAGGAACCATGGACCTGATCCTGTATGGCCTGCAGCTCTCTCCCTTCGTACGCAAGGTCGAGGTGACGCTGCGCGAGAAGGGCGCCGAATTCGAGCTCGAGCCCGTCAACATCATGCCGATGCCCGACTGGTTCAAGGAGATCAGCCCGGCCCGGCGCATTCCGGTGCTGCGCGACCGCTCGGTGGGCGAAGACGCGACGCTCTCGGATTCGTCGGCGATCTGCGCGTACCTCGAGCGCAAGTTCCCCGAGCCCGCTCTCTACCCGAAGGGTGACTTCGACTACGGGCGCGCGATCTGGCTCGAGGAGTTCGCGGACAGCGACCTGGCGGGGCGGATCGGACTGGGGCTCTTCCGGCCGATCCTGATGGCCCGCATGCAGAAGAAGGAGCCGGACCTCGACGCGGTGCGCAAGACGATGAACGAGCAGCTGCCGCGCTTGCTGGACTACTTCGAGGGCGAGATCGCGGGCCGGGAGTTCTTCGTCGGCGACGCGTTCTCGATCGCGGACATCGCCGTCGCCAGCCAGACGATCAACCTGGAACTCGTGGCCGGCAAGCTCGACGCGGCGCGCTGGCCGCAGCTGGCGGCGTTCACGGACCGGATCCAGGCGCGTGCCAGCTTCGTCGAGAACGTCGCCATCGGGCGCAAGATCATCGGCGACCCGGTCCAGCTATAGACCCGAACTCTGGCAAGGGAGAAGACATGAAGCTCGGAATCATGGCTGCGGCCTTCGGAAAGAAGCTGCAGATCAACATGGACCTGATCCTCCACGCCGAACGGCTCGGCTTCGACTCGGCCTGGACGGCCGAGGCCTACGGGAGCGACGCCGTGACCACGGCGACCTGGATCGGCGCCCGGACGGAGCGCATCAAGGTGGGCACGGCGATCATGCAGATGCCCGCTCGTACGCCGGCTATGACGGCCATGACGGCGATGAGCCTGGACCACCTGACGGGCGGGCGCTTCATCCTGGGGCTCGGACCGTCGGGTCCGCAGGTCGCCGAGGGCTGGCACGGCATGCCCTACGGCAAGCCGCTCACGCGTACCCGCGAGTACATCGAGATCATCCGAGCGATCCTCGCGCGCGAAAAGCCGCTCGAGCACCACGGTGCGCACTACGACATCCCGGTGACGGGCGAGGGGACGACGGGCCTCGGCAAGCCCCTCAAGAGCATCCTGCACGGTGACCCGGCGCTCAAGATCTACACCGCGTCGATCAGCCCGGCCGGGCTGCGCTGTGCGGCCGAGGTGGCCGACGGCGTCTTCCCGATGATGATGGACCCTGAGCAGTACGACCGCGTGCTCGGACAGCACCTGGACGAGGGTTTCGCCAAGGCCGGCGGCGGCAAGGGACTCGATAATTTCGACGTCTGCCCGATGGTCAGCGTGATCGTCTCGGACGACGTCGAGAAGGCGCGCGTGCCGGTCAAGATGCAGCTGGCGCTCTACATCGGCGGCATGGGCGCGCGGGATAAGAACTTCTACAACGACTACGCCAAGCGGCTGGGCTACGAAGAGGCGGCGGTCGAGATCCAGGACCAGTTCCTGGCCGGCAACCGCATGGAGGCCATGCAGGCGGTGCCCGACGAGCTCGTAGACCGCGTACACCTGATCGGCAGTGCCGACGCCATTCGCGACCGGCTCGGCGCCTGGCGCGACGCCGCCAAGAACCGGCACGTAGACACCATGCTCATCGGCGCCGGTCAGCCCGAGGCGCTCGAGCTCGTGGCGAAGGAGCTTCTCTGAGCCGCGGCGTGGGTGGTACATTGCACGCGAACCCTTCGAGGAGGCAGCCGTGCGACGTTTTTTTAGTGTGTTCCTGGCCCTGGTGGTGACGGTCTCGCTGAGCGGGTGCATCGGGACGATGATCACTTCGCCGACTGCGGCGACTAGACCCCACGTGACGACGCGAATCCACCTGCTCTACGCGCCTAACCAGATCGACGCACACATCTGCAAGAACGGGCTGTCGGAGACGTTCACGCATATCCCGGTCTGGGGCATGGTCCTCGCTTGGTTCACCTTTGGTCTGGTCACGCCCGTCACCACGTCCTACGCATGCATCCCGGACGCCGGGTAGCGACGCCAGCGCCAGATCGCGACGGCGACGAGGCCCGCGAGCAGGGCAACGCCCGCGGGCCAGAGCGGAACGCCCTCCGTCGCGTAGATCTGCTCGTGCAGCGCGGCCGCGATCAGTTCCTGTCCCTCCGCATTCGGGTGCAGGCGGTCGACGAAGTGCTCGGGGTAGTCGAGGCGCGCGTGCGCGTCGGCGCAGTCGACCCGGTCGCTGCTCTCGCAGATGTCGAGGAGCCGGTCGCCGTACGCGGCCAGCAGTTCCTCGTAACCGGGTGAGGTCGGGGGCGTCACGAGGACCACGCGTGGGTAGTGCTCGAGAAGCCGGTCGGCGAGGGCCTGCATGTTGAGCGCGTAGTCGGCCGGGCGTACCTGCCAGCCGACCGCGTCGTTCGTACCGAGCAGGATGCTGGCGCCTTCGGCCTCGGGGAACTCCGACAGGCGCTGTACCCACCACGTGGTGGTGGTGCCGGACACGGCCGACCGGTGTGCGCGCACGCCCTCGATGCGGTCGGGGTAGGTCCCGCCGATCTGCCCGGGATAGCCGCCCGAGGTTATGCTGTCACCGACGAAGTACCAATCCACGGCCAGAGGCGCCAAGGATACACGATGAAGGGAGAGGACCCATGGCCGACTTCGACTACGGCTCCCTGAGTCTCTGGCTCGCGTCGCTCGACGACCCGCTCGCGCCGCGCGCGCCCTTGCAGGGTGTCGAAGAGGCCGACGTCGCGATCGTCGGCGCCGGGTTCTCCGGTCTCTGGACGGCGTACTACCTGTCGGGGCTGCGGCCGGACCTGCACATCGCCATCGTCGAGGCCGAGATCGCCGGCTTCGGCGCCTCGGGTCGCAACGGGGGCTGGGCGACGGGCGGGCTCTCGGGGATCGAGGGGCTGCTGGCCCGGCCGGATCGGCGCGAACGAGGGCTGGCGCTGCAACGCGCGGTCTTCGACGCCGTCGACGAGATCGGCCGCGTCTCGCGCGCCGAGGGCATCGACTGCGACTACGCCAAGGGCGGGTCGATCCACGTGGCGCGCACGCAGGCACAGCTGGAGGCTTCGCGCGGACACCTGGCGCAGGCCGCCGAGTGGGGCCTCGGCCCCTCCGACTACGAGTGGCTCGAGCCCGAGGCCTGCGCGCGCCACGCACGGATCGCGGGAACGCTAGGGGGCGCGTTCACGCCGCACTGCGCCGCTCTCGACCCCGCGCGGTTGGCGCGGGGACTGGCCGCCTGCGTCGAGGCCCGCGGCGTGCGGATCTTCGAGCAGTCGCCGGTTGGCAGCATCGCGCCGGGTGAGGTCGTGGCGAGAGGCGGACGCGTCCGCGCCCGCATCGCGATCCGCGCCACCGAGGCGTACACCGGGAGCATTGCCGGGCACGCGCGCAGCCTCGTCCCGCTCCACTCCATGATGATCGCGACCGAGCCCCTGCCCGACGAAGTGTGGAAGCAGATCGGCCTCGACGAGCGCCAGACCTTCGGTGACGACCGCCGCGTCGTCATCTACGGACAGCGAACGGCGGACGGCCGCATCGCGTTCGGCGGGCGCGCGGGGTACCGGTTCGGCTCGGGGATCGAGGACAGCTTCCGCGCGGACGACCCGCGGTTCGAGCAGATCCGCCGGGCGCTTGTCGGGCTCTTCCCCGCGCTCGCGGACGTCGCGATCACGCATCGCTGGGGGGGGCCGCTCGGCGTGCCGCGCGGCTGGTGTCCGTCGGTGGGTCTCGACTCGAAGACGGGCCTCGGCTGGCTGGGCGGCTACGTGGGGCAGGGCGTCGCCGCCTCGAACCTGGCGGGCCGCACGCTCGCGGACCTGGTGGCGGGCGAGCAGACCGACCGCACCCGACTCCCCTGGGTCGACGCGCCGCTCGGCACCTGGGAGCCCGAGCCGATGCGCTGGCTGGCGGTGCGATCGCTCATGGCCCTCGGCGAGTCCGCCGACCGCGCCGAAGCCGAACACGGCCGTACCCCGCGCCTGCGCGCCGCCATCTTCGACCGCCTCGTAGGCCGCTAACCACAAGCTCCCCACCAGACCAATCGCCGACACCCGAGTGAACCCGCGGAGCCGCGGGGAGCGCGGCACACACCACGAGCCTGCCCATGATGCGCAGAGGCGGTCGGCCCCAGCGCCTTGCAGGCCGAGTGCGGGACAGGCCCGAAGGGCCAGGGGCCCACGGTCGGCAAGGCGCTGGGGCCGACCGCCGTCTCCACAACCCCGAGCAGCCTCCCGGACGAAAGAAAGGGAGCGCCCCTCGCGGGACGCTCCCCCAATTTCCTTCAGCGATGCGCCGGCTACTTCTGCATGAAGTCGTCGACGAACCAGATACCCGACGGATCCCCCTTCGGGCTGTCGAGGGGCGCCGGGAAGCCGCTGCGGAACGGCGTCGAGCAACTGGTGTGGATGACCTCGTCCACGCCGGCGATCGAGATCGTCGTCCTGGATCCCAGGTCGGTCTTGCCACTCGCGGTCGCATCGATCATGAAGCCGTTCTGGGCCACAGCCGTCAGGATGGTGACGTCCTGCACCAGGTCGACGTTCACGTAGCTGGCCGTCGCGCCGGACTTGCCCGTCACGACCACGTTCACGCCGGTCAGGGTCGGGCCCGTGTAGAGCAGCGACATGGCCTTGACCTTGGTCGTGCACACGTCCGGACCCGGGCCCGGTGGCGTGACGATGACGGTCGCCGTGTCCGCGGCATCGCAGATCCCGCCTGCGGCGTTCTCGGCCGAGACGAGCACGGTGTTGGTGACGTTCTCGGTCACCAACTCATCGAGGCTCAGCACGACCGACTGACCTGGGGCGATCACGGGGATCGGGCTACCCGGCACCACTCCCGCCACGTCGTCGACTGCGGTCACGTTCAGGGCGTCGGTGCTGCCGATGTTCGTGATCTCGTAGAGGTACTCGATGTTGACGGTCGGGAGCGGGAGCGAGGGGGAGGCATCGGTCTGGAGTCCGACGACCTCGACGCCACCGAAGACATCACCGATCGCGAGCGGCCTGGAGCAGGACGTGTGGATCTTGATGTCCTGGAGCAGGTCGTTGCTGGTG
>JAFDDB010000033.1 GCA_019311115.1 Deltaproteobacteria bacterium | reverse complement strand
GCCATCAGTCGAAGCACCCAGGACTGGTGCATCCAGCGGTCGTTCACCACGCCCTCGGGTACGGCCTGGTAGTAGTCGGCCATCAGCTGCAGCATGGGGCGCAGGGCAGTCGGCCAGGAGATGTCGTTCCACAGCACGCTCGGCTCGTAGCGCTCGATCAGCTCGCGGACCTGGGCCTCGGCGTACGCGGGATAGTCGCCACCGGGGGCTGAGCCGATGAACTCCACCAGCGTTCGCACGGGGCGGCGGTTCCACGACCAGTCGATGCCTCCCGAGTAGTAGACGCCGAAGCGCATGTCCTCGGCGCGCACGGCGGAGGCCAGGTCGCCGACGAGGTCGCGACGAAGCGACCAGTCCGCCTGCTGCGGGCTCGGCACGTCGCTCGGCCAGAGGCAGAAGCCGTCGTGGTGCTTCGTCACCAGCACGACGTAGCGCGCCCCGGCCCGGCGGAAGAGGCGCGCCCAGTCCGCGGGATCCCACGCCTCGAGACCCGCCTCGAAGTCGGGCTTGAAGTCGGCGTAGGGCCGCCCGCCCCAGTGCTCCGCGTGGTGGCGCGCCGACGGGCTCTCCGGCACGCGGATCGCGTTCTGGTACCACTCGGTGTACGGCGTCATCACGGCCGAGAGCGGATAGTGCTGCGTGAACGCGTCGCTTACGTGCGCCAGTCGCGGCGCGAAGCCGGGGATCGAGAAGAGCCCCCAGTGGATGAAGATCCCGAGCTTGGCGTCTTCGAACCAGTCGGGCACCGCGTGCTCGCGCAGGGACTCGCGCGTGGGTTCATAGCGGGTCAAGGGCGCACTCTGGGGCAACGCGGCGGCCCGCGTCAACGCGCCGGCCCACCGCTCGTGGCGGCCGACCGGGCTCGGAGGATCCCGTCGCCGAGCACGACCGCGAAGTACACCCCCGCGAGCGCGCTCACCGCGAACATCAGGCGGTCGAGCACGTCGTCGAGCGCGTCCACCTGCCGCAGCAGCGTGACGCCGAGCCAGAAGCCGGCCAGCAGCACGAGGCTGCGCCGGTCGAAGCCGAAGCAGAGCGGCGCCGTGCACAGCACCGCCCAGTAGTAGTGGCTCAGCGGGACGAAGGCGTAGACAGCGGCCAGGCCGGCGAACCACGCGCCCGCCGGCGTGGCGCCGCGCAGGAAGAGCACGATGCCGACCAGGAAGCAGAGCTGGACGGCGCGGTACGCGAGGCTGCGAGAGTCCAGCGTATCGAGCGACTCGGCGCGCCAGTCCCGCACGCGCCCCTCAGGACCGCGCTTCTCGATGGCGCGCAGGTCGTGCGACGGAGAGAAGGCGAACACGCTCGCGAGGCCCACGTGGTTCGGACTGAGCGCCCCGGCGTGCACGCCGATCGACTCGCGGAAGGCGAGCCAGGGCGAGTCGGGCCCGGGGTCGGAGAGCAGCGAGGTCGAGAGCAGCAGCGCGAGTCCGGTTCCCACGAGCGCGGCCCAGAACGGCGCGCGCTCGCGCAGTCGCGCCACCCGGTCCGGGCGCAGCAGGTCTCGCGCCGCCAGCGCGGCCACCGGCAACGCCGGGAAGAGCGCGAGTCCGGCAGCCAGCGCCGCGAACGCGCCGCTGACCGCCGCCCTGCCCTTCGAGAAGCAGACGATCGACAGCGCGAACGCCACCAGCCACAGGTGGCGAAGGTAGGCGCCTCCCGTGTAGCCGTAGGCGTTGAACGGGTTCACCGCCCAGAGGAAGACGAAGAGCAACCCGGCGGTGAGCCCCGCCATGCGCGCGATCCACGCGCCCGCGCCGAGGACGATCAGGGGGTCGAGCCACGCGGCCGCCGAGATGAAGCTGCCCACCGGGACGGCCGGAACCAGGCGCGCCAGTCCACCGAGCAGCGCCGTCGTCACCGGCGTGCCGTTGTAGCCGTGGTCCCGCTGCAGCCGCGACGATCGCCACACCTGCGGCGCTCTCGAGCGGAAGTAGGCGATGTCGCGCTTGAAGTCGATCCAGCGTTCGGGCGTGAAGCGCGCCTTGATCTCGTCGGCTCGCATCCGCACCTGCCCGCGGCGCTCGTACTCGTAGGTCCGCTGGTTCAGCACGCGTGCGCGAGGGTCGAAGTGCTCCGGGTCGTCCTCGAGGTCGGCGATCACGCTGGCCTCGTACAGGCCGGTGTAGCCGAGCTCCGGGAAGTACGCCGCCCCGACGTAGTAGTGGTAGAACTCGAACGGGTGCGACGCGCCGAGCGCCCCGTGCATCTCGAACGCGTTCAGGTACGCGAAGAGGCTCGCCGCCGCGAGCACGGCCAGGGCCGGATCGCGCCAACGCAGCAGCCCGGACAGGCCGCGCAGACGCGGCCCTGCCAGCAGACCCGCCAGGAAGACCACGAGCAGCCCCAGCTGCATGTCGTTCACCGCCTGGAAGTTCATGCGGGCTCCATCTTCCAAGGGTAGCCGAGGCGAACTTGCGTGACGGCACCGCGAGCTACGGGTAGGCTCGACCCGTGGATGCCGTCCGCAAGGGAGTCTGGAACGCCGCCGGGTACGCCCTGGCGGTCGCGGCCGTCGACGCCTGGTGGCAGCTCGGCAACGCGCTCTTCGCGCGGATCGGGCCGCCTCTCCTGCTGACCCTCGGCGGCCTGGCGATCCAGTCGCTGCTGATCGTCGCCGCCGGCGCAGCGCTCGCTCCGCTGCTGAAGCTTCGCGGCGGAAGGACGGTGCACCTGCTGGCGGTGGCGTGCGTCTGGCTCGCCCTGCAGGTCGCCCTGCTCGTAGACTCGCCCCTGGCCCAGGTCCCCGCGCTCTCGGGCCCGCCCGCGGCGCTCGTCCTGGTCCTGGCCGGGCGCGGACTCGCGCGTTGGCGGCCCGCGCTGCCGCTCGCGCTCGGCGCCGTACTCCTCGCGGCCGGGCTCGCCACGCCGCGCCTCTATATCGTCGCGACGATGCCCGAGGCGCCGCCGCAGGTCGCGCTTCCGCCGGCGGCGGTGGACGCGCCCGACGTCGTGCTGATCGTGCTCGACACGGTGCGCGCGTCGAACATGTCCGCCTACGGCTACGCCCGGCCGACCTCGCCGGTCTTCGATGCGCTTGCCAAGGAGGGAGTGCTCTACCTGGACGCGACCTCGCCTTCGACCTGGTCGCTGGCGTCGCACGCGTCGCTCTTCACCGGACTCTTCCCGTCGGGACACGGCGCCCACTTCGAGAGCAAGATGCTCGACAACCGCGCGCCCACGCTGGCCGAGACGTTGGCTGCGGCCGGCTACGACACGCGCTGCTTCACGGCGAACGCCTTCATCAGCCCGGCGATCGGACTGACGCGCGGGTTTCGCGCCACAGACGAGGCCTGGCGCAGTGGCGGCGCCGCTCGCACATTCCTCTTCGCGTTCCGGCTGCTCGACCGGCTCGGCTTCGGCGCCGCCGACAAGGGTGGAGCGGCGGTCGTGTCGAGCTTCGAGCGCTGGTCCGAAACGACCCCCGCAGACGCGCCCGACGCCCGGCCCGCGTTCGTCTTCATCAACCTGCTCGAGGCGCACTTCCCGTACCACCAGCTTCCGGACGCCTACCTCGAGGAGTTCTCGAACCGCTCGCGCGCCGAGCTTCAGCCGATCAGCATGACGCTGATGGGCGCGCAGTTCGGCGGGCGCGAGGCGTCGCGGATCGAGGGCGCGGCGCGCGCCGCGACCGACATGTACGACGGCGGGATCCTGTACACAGACCATCTGCTTGGCCGCATCGTCGAGGCGCTGCGGCGCCGCGGGACGCTCGACGACACCGTGCTCGTCGTGATGTCGGACCACGGCGAGATGCTCGGCGAGCACGGCTTCTACGGCCACGGCGAAGCGCTCTACGAGCCGTCGATCCGGGTGCCGCTGATGCTGCGCTACCCCGCGCGGGTTCCGAGCGGCGTGCGCGTATCCACGCCCGTGTCCACGGTCGGGGTGTACGCCACGATCGCCGACCTGCTCGATCTCGATCCGCCGGAGCGCGTCCACGTGGGCTCGCTGGTCCCGGCGATGCACGGGGGGGCGCCGGGCGGACCCGTGATGAGCGAGCGGTACGGCGGGCGCCCGGGCGGCGACGGTCCGACGGACCCGGTCGGGGATCCTTCGGTTCGCGTGCGCACCTACCGGGCCGGATCCCTGAAGCTGATCCAGACATCGGGCGGCAAACGGCTCCTCTTCGACCTCGCGGCCGACCCGGGAGAGACCACCGACGTCGCGGCGGCGAGGCCGGGAGACGTGGACCGACTGCTCGACGAGGTCGACACGTGGCGCGCCGCGCTGGCGATCCCCGCGCTCGACGCCGTCTCCGAGCCCGGTGCCGAGCCCGACCTGGACCCCGAGGCGCGGGAACGGCTGCGCGCGCTCGGCTACGTCGACTAGCGGAGCGGATCGTTCTGGACGGACGCGCAGACCCCTGCAATCATCCCTACCACACCGATCCGAACCTGCGAGGACCCCCTGCATGAGCCAGTCCGCCACGCCGGCCGAGAAGACCCCGTTCCACCTGAAGGGAAACTTCGCGCCCGTCTTCGACGAGCGCACCGAGCTCGACCTGCAAGTGACCGGCGCGATTCCGCCTCAGCTAGAGGGCCGCTTCTTCCGCAATGGGGCGAACCCGCAGAGCGGCTGGTCACCGCACTGGTTCCTGGGCAACGGCATGCTCCACGGCGTGGAGCTGCGCGGCGGCCGGGCCACCTGGTACCGCAACCGCTACGTGCGCACGCCGCTCCTCGACGACCCGGAGGGCGCGCGCATCAGTCCCGAGGGCGAAATCGACCACACGCGGTCGTGCGCGAACACGCACGTGATCCGGCACGCGGGAAGGATCCTGGCGCTCGAAGAGGGCTCGTTCCCGTTCGAGGTCGACGAGAATCTGGAGACCGTCGGCGTCCACGACTTCGGCAGCAAGCTCCACTCGGCGATGACGGCGCACCCGCGCACCTGTCCCGAGACCGGCGAGCTGCTCTTCTTCGGCTACTCGGCGCTCCCCCCTTACCTGGTGTACCACCGAGTCGCCGCGGACGGGACGCTCGTGCAGAGCGAGGAGATCGAGGTCAAGGGCCCGACGATGATGCACGACTGGAACATCACGCGGAACCACGTGGTGTTCATGGACCTGCCCATGGTCTTCGACCTCTCGCTGCTCGCGAGCGGCATGCCGATCCGATGGGACGACGACTACGGCGCCCGCCTCGGGGTGATGCCGCGCAACGGCACGAACGACGACGTCGAGTGGTACGAGATCGACCCCTGCTACGTCTTCCACCCCATGAACTCGTACGAGGACGGCGACCGCATCGTGCTCGACGTGGCCCGCTTCGCGAAGCTGTCGATGAGTCTCGCCGACGACGGCGGCGCCCCCGCGGTGCTGCATCGCTGGATCATCGACCGCGCTGCGGGCAAGGTGATCGAGCAGCCGCTCGACGATCGCCCCGGGGAATTTCCCCGCGTGCACGACCGCGTGATCGGCCTGAAGCACCGCTTCGGCTACATGGCCGGGGTCGGCAGCGACCTGAGCGCGCTCGGGACGAGCCTGCGCAAGTACGACGTGGAGCGCGACAGCTCGTGGACACACGAGCTCGGCGCCGGCTGCCAGGCGGGAGAGCCCGTCTTCGCGCCGAACCCTGGGGCGGCGGCCGAGGACGAGGGCTGGATCCTCACCTTCGTCTACGACCCGGCGACCGACAAGAGCGACCTGGTGATCATCGACGCGCAGGAGTTCGACAAGCCGCCGGTGGCTCGCATCCACCTGCCGACGCGCGTTCCGTTCGGCTTCCACGGCAGCTGGCTCCCAGACGACGCCTAGACCGGTGGCTTTCGCGGACCTGATCCTCGACGCGGAAGCCGTCGTCACCATGGATCCGCAGCGGCCGCGCGCCGCGTCCGTAGCCGTGCGCGACGGCCGGATCGCCGCGGTGGGCGACCGGGACACCGTGCACGAGCAGCGCGGGCCCGGCACCGAGGTCGTGGACCTCGGCAGCGCGTGCCTGCTGCCGGGCCTGATCGAGCCCCACACGCACCCCGACCTGTGCGCGCAGTGCTACGCCTGGGTCGACGTCAGCGGCTTCAACCACCCGCGCGTGGAGCAGGTCGAGACGGTGCTGCGCGACGCCGTGAACGCCGCGTCCCCGGACGAGTGGATCTACGCCTTCGGGCTCGACCCCATGCTGACCGCAGACCTCGGTACCTGGGGCCGTGCGCGCCTCGACGCCATCTCACCCGACAACCCTCTCGTCGTGATGATCCAGAGCATGCACACGCTCTACTTCAACTCTGCGGCGCTTCGCGCCGTCAAGCTGGATGAATTCGCTCCCGACCCGCCGGGCGGGGGCCGCTACGGCCGCGACGCGGACGGGCGGCTCGTCGGCAAGGCGGACGAGGCCCCCGCCTTGCTGCCCTTCATGCTGTTCATGGACACGTCCGAGGCCGCCGCCACCGAGCGGATCTGGCAGCAGTACCGGCGCTACGCCCGCGCCGGGCTTACGACCATCGGCATGCCCGGGCTCTTCACGCCGCTGTCGATGCTCGGGGTGTTCGAGAAGCTGTCGGAGCGGGGCGACGTGCCCGTCCGCAACGTCGCGTACCTGCGCCACCACCAGGTGGGCGAGGCGGGACGCAAGCCCGGACAGGGCAGCGACACCTTCCGCGTGCAGGGCGTCAAGCTCTGGTACGACGGGTCGCCGTACTCCGGCACCATGCTGCTCGACGAGCCGTACCTGGAGTCGCGGCTCTGCTGCTGCACGCTCGGCATCCCCGCGGGAACCACCGGACACGCGAACTTCGAGCCGGCCCAGCTTCGCGAGCTGATCGGCGAGCTCAACGCCGACGGCTGGCAGGTGCTGACGCACGCCCAGGGCGATCGCGGGACCCGCGAGGCGCTCGACCTGTACGAGCACGCGCTCTCCGCACACCCGCGGACGGACCACCGCTGGCGGCTCGAGCACTGCGCGTTGATCAGTCCCGCCGACTTGGAGCGCGCCGCCCGCCTGGGCGTGACGCCGAGCTTCCACGTGAACCACGTCTACTGGTACGGGCCGGAGCTTCGCGACGCGATTCTCGGCGCGGAACGCGCCGAGCGGCTCATGCCCGTCGCGACTGCGCTGGCGGCGGGCCACCGCGTCAGCCTGCACGCCGATTCACCCATGTACCCGCCGGAGCCGCTGCGCTTGATGCGGACGGCGGTGACGCGTCGCGCCCGCAACGACGAGGTCATCGCGGGGTCGGAGGCGATCTCGACCGAGCAGGCGTTGCGCGCAGTCACCATCGACGCCGCGTGGCAGCTCTTTGCCGAGGACCGCGTCGGAAGCATCGAGACCGGCAAACTCGCGGACTTCACCGCGGTTGATCGCGATCCCCTCGCCATCGATCCCTGCGACCTGGACCGGCTTGAGGTTCTCGGCACGTGGCTCGGGGGACGCCGCATCGCGCGCTAGCCCGGGCGCGGTTCCTCAGCGCTGTCCGAAGTCCCAGCCGTCGCCGATCTTGTAGGACTTGAGTACGCGCCGCGCGGTCGTCATGACGTGCACCTCGTCCGGCCCGTCGTAGATCCGGGCGAACCGCGCCTCGCGGTACATGCGCTCGAGCGGCGTGTCGTCGGTCACGCCCTTGGCGCCGAACACCTGGATCGCGCGGTCGATCACGTTGTGGAGCATCTGCGCGCCCACGACCTTGATCATTCCGATCTCGACACGCGCCTCGTCGCCCTGGTCGATGCGATGCGCGGCGTGCAGCGTGAGCATGCGGCTCGCCTGGATCTCGCAGAGGCTGTCGAAGACGAACTTCTGGATCTGCTGGTGCTCGCCGAGCGTCTTGCCGAAGGCCACGCGGCTGTTCGCGCGCTCGCACATCAGGTCGAAGGCGCGCTGCGCCTGACCCAGCCAGCGCATGCAGTGGAAGATGCGCCCGGGCCCGAGGCGCCGCTGCGCGATCTTGAAGCCGGCCCCGCGCGGGCCGAGCAGGTTCGACTCGGGCACGCGCACGTCTCTCAGGCTGATCTCGCAGTGCCCGCCGTGGCGGCCCATCACGCGCGCGTCGCGAATGATCTCGTAGCCGGGCGTATCGGTCGGCACGACGATCATGCTGAAGGCATTGTGGTCGGCCGCGTCGAGCTCCGTCCGGCACATCACCGTAGTGTAGGCCGCGCGATCCGCGCCCGACGTGAACCACTTGTGTCCGTTGATCACCCACTCGCCGTTCTCGAGCACCGCCGCGGTCTGGAGTTGGGTCGGGTCGGAGCTGGCCACGTCCGGCTCGGTCATGCCGAAGCTCGGGAAGATCTCGCCGTCGACGAGCGGCTTCAGGTAGCGATCGCGCCAGTCGTCCGACGCGAACTCGTTCAGCATGATCGAGTCCTGGAGCGAGTGCGTCCCGAGCGCCACCATGGCCGGCTGCGAGCGGCCGACGACCTCGTTCACGTAGACGT
This sequence comes from Deltaproteobacteria bacterium, assembly GCA_019311115.1. GTDB lineage: Bacteria > Myxococcota_A > UBA9160 > SZUA-336 > SZUA-336 > JAFDDB01. The sequence continues at coordinate 22,254 of JAFDDB010000033.1, read as the reverse complement.
AGTCGAGGAAGGGCATGCCCTGCCCCCCGATCTCCTTCGGGTGGCCGAGCGCCCAGAGCCCCTCTTCCTTCGCGGCCTGCATCAACTCGCGCATGACGCGGCCGGACTCCGCACTGTCGCGTTCCTCGAGCACGTGCTCGACGGGGTAGACGCGCTGCTCGATGAAGTTCAGTACGGCGTCGCGGACGGGCTGGACGTGCTCGGGGATTTCGAAGCTCATGGGGGATCCTCCCGTGGTGCGGACGAGTATATCGGAGAGACGCGGAAGACAGGCGACAAGGGACCCGATCTGGCATGATGGCGCCCCTGCAAGGAGACGGCGCAAAATGGCACATGACCTGGTGATTCGCGGCGGCATGGTGGTGGACGGAACCGGCGCGGAGCCCGTTGCGGGCGACGTGGCGATCGACGGCGACCGCATCACGGCCGTTGGACAGGTGGACGCCCCGGGCGAGCGCGAGATCGACGCGCGGGGCCACGCGGTGACGCCCGGCTTCGTCGACGTCCACACGCACCTCGACGCGCAGGTCGGCTGGGATCCCATGCTGACCCCGGTGAGCTGGCACGGAGTCACCACGGCCCTGCTCGGAAACTGCGGAGTCACCTTCGCGCCCTGCAAGCCCGCGGACCGCGGACTGCTGGCCGGGATGATGGAGACGGTCGAAGACATCCCATCGGACGCGATCCTGAACGGACTGCCCTGGGACTGGGAGGGCTACGGCGGCTACCTCGACTCGGTCGAGGCGCTGCGTCCCGCGATCAACGTGGCCGGACTCGTTGGCCACTGCGCCGTGCGCTTCTACGCCATGGGCGAGCGCGCCGTCGAAGAGGTCGCGGACGAGAAGGACCGCGAGCGCATCGCCGAGGTGGTCGGGCAGTCGATCGCCGACGGCGCCGTCGGGTTCTCGACCTCGCGCTTCCTGGGGCACTTCCTTCCCGACGGCCGCCACGTGCCGGGCACGCACGCCGAGCACGAGGAGCTGATCCGGGTCGCCGAAGAGGTGGCGGCGCAGGGGGGAGGCTTGATGCAGAACGTGCTGAACCTGACCGCCGACTTCCGAGGCGAGATGGAGCTACTGCGCAAGCAGGCGCAGACGACCGGCGATCGCGTGCTCTTCAGCATCGTGGCCGGGCGCGACGACGACTCGGGCCAGCGGATCAACCGGCTCGTGGACGCGATGTGCGACGAAGGTCTCGACGTGAACGCGGTCGCCATCCCGCGCGGCTCCGGCCTGATCACCTGCCTGGCGAACCTGATGCCGTGGCGGTCTCCGTCGTGGAAGCGACTCGCGAAGCTCGACTTCGCCGCGCGGCTCGCCGCCATCGACGACGACGCCACGCGCGCCGAGCTGATCGACGAGGCGAAGGCCGAGGAGCTGCGCTTCTCGACCCGCGACATCTTCCCGCTCGGAGACGGCGACCGCCCGGACTACGGCTTCGAACCGGAGCAGAGCCTGCAGGCGCAGGCCGACGCGGCCGGCGAGCACCCGGCCGAGACGTGGCTTCGCATGAGCCGCGAAACCCGCGGCCGGGCGCTGTTTACGGTCCGGTTCTTCAACCCGAACCTGAAGGCCACCGCCGACCTGATCTCGGGCGACCACGTCCTGCCGGGACTCGGCGACGCCGGCGCCCACGTGGGCCAGATCATGGATTCGGGCTGGTGCTCGTTCGTGCTCTCGCACTGGCTACGCGAGACGGGGCTGTTCACTACCGGAGAGGCCGTGCGCCGCATGACGTCGGCGCCCGCGCGGCTCATCGGGCTGAAGGACCGTGGAACGCTCGAAGCCGGGCTGCGCGCGGACGTGAACGTGATCGACCTGGAACGCGTGCACGAGAAGATGCCCGAATACGTGCACGACTTTCCGGGCGGAGCAGGCCGGTTCGTGCAGCGCGCGGAGGGCTACCGCGCCACGATCTGCAACGGCGAGGTCATCCTCGAGAACGACGAGCACACCGGCACGAGGCCGGGGCGCGTGATCCGCCACTAGCCGGGAGTCGAGTCGCCGCCGAGCCGTCCGCCGGGTCCCAGGTGGCCGCGTCCGGGAACGTGGTTGAATTCGACCCGGATGCCGTCGGGATCCTCGAAGAGCAGCGAGTAGTAGCCGGGGGCGAAGTCCCCGTCTTCGGGCGGGTGCACGATCTTCGCGCCCAGCTCGTCTGCGACGAAACGGTGGATGGCGTCCACGTCCTCGCGCTGCCGCGCGCGGAAGCAGAAGTGATGCAGGCCCGGGCGGTTCTGGTCGAAGCGGCCGCCGTCGCTCCCCGCGGGGGCCCCGCGGACCAGGATGCCGGTGCGGCTCCCAATGCAGTACACGATGCCCTCGGCCTTGATCAGCGTCTTCATCCCGAGGAAGTGACAGAGCTTCTCCCAGAAGGGCACGCAGCGGTCGGGGTCGTTCACGGTCAGCTGGATGTGGGCGATCCCGTTCACCTCGACGCTCATGGCGGCCTCCGTCCTAGAGAAGCGCGAGCCCGGGCTCGAGCCCGAGCCGGACGCGTCCGTACAGCTCGAGGCGCGCGTCCAGATCGAACACGACGTGGCTCGACATCGTGTGCACGTCGCGCAGCGCTCGCTGCAGAGGATCGTCCAGCCGGTGCGCACTGGCTCCGCTGGCGTCCGCGATGGAGCGGATCGCCCGCTTGCTCTGGTCCACGACCGTCGCGTAGCTGGCGGCCCAGCGCGCGCGGTCCTCGACGGTGGCGGCGTCGCGGCGCTCCATGACCTGGGCCACCGTGTCGCGGAGCAGAAGCTCCGCCTGGCGAACGCCCAGCTCGACGCGCGCGAGCCGAATCTGCGCCGCAGCCTGCTCGGCCTGTCGCCCTGCCCCGCCGAAGAGCACGCGCTCACCGAGCCGCGTGCGGAACCGCGCGAGCGCTGCCCGCGCCTGCCCCAGCGCCGGCATCGTCGCGGCGAGCGCGAGGATGGGCAGCATGGGCGTGCGGTAGAGCGGCCCGTCGTGAATCTCGGCTCCCGGCCCACGGCCCGCGCTGACGGGAAGGATCGGCATGCTGCGCTCTTCGGGGACCCATACGTCCTCGACGAGCATGTCGTTGCTGCCGGTCCCGACCATGCCGTCGACGTACCAGGTGTCCTCGACTTCGACCTGGCCGATCGGCACGGCGAAGAAGCGCGGATCGGGGTTGCCATCGGCGTCGGCGAGAACGGCGCCGACGATAACCCAGTCGGCATGCATGACGCCCGTGCCCCAGGCCCAGCGCCCGCTCAGCCGATAGCCGCCGCCCTCGCGCTTGCCCTTCCCGCTCGGCGTGATGCTGCCCGGAGCGAGCACGTAGCTGCGGTCCGCGAACAGCTCCTTCTGGAAGGCCTCGGGGAACTGGCAGAGGATCCAGCAGTGCTCGATGTAGAACGTGGTGACCCAGGCGAGCGAGGCGTCGCCTTCGCCGAGCGCCAGGCCGACCTCGAGGAAGGTGTCGAGGTCCAGCTCGCGCCCGCCGAAGCGGCGCGGGACCATCAGCTCGAAGAGGCCCGCCTCTTCGAGCGCCCGGATCGCCGTATCGGTCGGCTGGCGCAGCCGTTCGGACTCGGCGGCCTCGGCGGCCAGAAGCGGCGCCAGGGCGCGCGCTCGCTCGATCAGCTCTTCGCCTGAGTCCGTCGCTCCAGCCACTGCGCGCAGTATGAACCGGGAAGCACCGCTGCTTCTACGGGGCCCCGTCAACAGATCTCACGCACGGTTGCCGATTCCTGAGCAGGCGCACTCGCGCTTCGGGAGCCCGGGATGTCGGCACGACCGCACCGCCTGTCGATCTTCTCGCAGTCGCTCTCCGCGGCGGCGTTCGTGGCCTACCTGCTCGGGGCGGTGGTGCCGCTGATGGCGCTGGCGTTCGTCGCGCAGTACTTCGTGTTCCCCGATCTCGAGGACCGGACCCAGGCCATGGGGCTGGTCGCGCTCATCGTGTCGGTGGGCGCGCTATCGCTGGCGTCATTCCTGCTGCTGCGGCGGCTGACGATCGAGGCGCTCGGCCGCATGGGTGGCGACAACGAGAGCCTGCAGTCGATCCTGCGCGCGGCCCGTTCGCTGTCGGTCGCGACCCACCGCGAAGAGGCGGCCAAGGTGATGGCGTCGAGCGCCCAGCGCATCACGCGGGCGCGCGCCGCCTTCGTGGTCATCCGTGACAAGCGCGACGAGTCCAAGCAACTGCAACGCCTTGCGCACGCGGGCGAGTCGAACCTGTTCGACGCCTGGGAAGTGCGCATCCGCAGCGCGCTCGGCGTCGATCTCGAGTCCGGCAGCGCCGTCGGGATCGACACCGGCGAGACCCCGATCGACTGCATTCCCCTCGACCTCGACCCGCGTACCACCGGGGCGATCGTGTTGATCGGCCATCGGGAGCCACCGGGCGAGCCCCTGGCGATGCTGGCCATGCTGGGTGGCGTGGCGCTGCACAACGCCCAGCTGCAGGACCGCCAGCGGAACTTCTTCGTGCAGTCGACCGAGCTGCTGACGATGGCCCTCGACCAGCACATGGACTACCACCAGGGCCACTCGCGGGACGTCGCGCAGATCGCCAACCGCATCGGCCGCAAGCTCGGCTTCAGCGACGCGCGCATGGAGCGCCTGCACTTCGCGGCGCTGCTCCACGACATCGGGATGCTACGGATCCCCCTGTCGAAGCACGAGGACGCCCGCACCGTCCGCACCCACCCCACGCTGGGTCACCACATCCTCATGTCGATCAACGCCTGGGAAGACGTCGCGCCCTTCGTGCTGCACCACCACGAGTGGTTCGACGGCAACGGCTATCCCGAGGGCCTGGCTGGCGAAGCGATCCCCCTCGAGTCGAGGATCATCGGCCTGGCCGAGGCGGTCGACAGCATGACCAGCAGCACGAGCTACAAGACCGCGCTGTCGCCCGACCAGGCGATCGCCGAGGTGCGGGAAGGCTCCGGCAGCCAGTTCGACCCCGCCGTCGCCGAGGTCTTTCTCGAGCTGGTGGAAGAGGGCGCGCTGGAGCTCCAGGACCGCTAGCGCACGCCGGTCTTCGAGCGACGTCTCGGCGCTCGAGCAAATCCGCCAGGTCTTCGTCGGGGGCGTGTCCCTCGACCGGACCGACATCGCCACGGTGATGGCCCGCGGGGGCTGACCGCCGGAGGCAGCCGGCCCCGGAGCCACCGCGGCTCCGGAGCCATCGCCTTTACCAGAGGAGAGGGATATCCGCGCGTCAGTCGGAACGACAGGCGGGTGCGGCCAGACCCGGGAAGGTCCCGAGAAAGGAGGGAGTCGCGCGTTGACAACGCGCTCCACTCAGCGTGCCGACGTCGCCGTCCGACCTTGCGGAGAGGGCCGTGATCGCGGGAAGGGAGTCTGCCGGCTTGCTGCAGGCGGTTCCCACGACGCAGGAGCTGCTTTCACCATCGGCGTACGACTGCGAGAAAGGCGCGGCCCCCTCGGAGGGGATCCCGACCAGCGTGGAATGGGCCAGACCGGGCGTCAGCCCGAAGCCTACGAGCCCGATGAGCAGGCCCAGGGTTCGCAGGGCCTTGCGGCCAGAGGCTGCCGATGGCGACATATGTGACAGTGGTCACGCTTTCGAAAAGGTGTCGGCCCGAAATCCGACGAGTCACAGCCGCAACCCCGGTCACGCTCCTAGGTGGAGGCCGGCCGGGACTGCATGTGCGTGCGGACCTCCTCGCCCACCTGCCGCAGGCGGGCGGGGTCGGGCGGCTCCGGTCCAGCCGCGCGCGCGCCCGCCTCGCCGGGCAGGGTCTCCGGCAGGATCTGCGGGAAGAGCGGCCCGCCAAGCGGGTCGCCGGCCCGAAGTCCGTGCTCCCAGAAGAGCGGCATGGTCGGATGCCTCGGGTCGAAGCGGATGTCGTCGCCCGCCCAGCGCGACGTAAAGGCGCGTCTCGGCCGGTCGGTCGTGTAGTTTCCGGTCGAGCCGTGCACGACGAGGCCGTTGAAGATCAGCGCGTCGCCCCGCTCCATGTCCCAGCCCAGCAGGTCGTAGTCCCCGCGGTGCGCCTCGACGTCGGGCGGGTCCTCCAAGTCTGACGCCTTCATGTAGGCATTGTGGTCGGGCGTGACGGCCTTGTAGCGGTTCGGCCAGCGGTGCGATCCGCGCACGAACTCGAGTCCGCTCGACTCGCGCGTGACCGGGTCGCACGTCAGCCAGATCGAGCAGACCTGCTCGCCACGGATCGGCCAGAAGGTCGAGTCCTGGTGCCAGGGCGTGGCCACGTGGCAGCCGGGTGGCTTGACGAAGAGCTGGTCGTAGAAGAAGCAGACGCGCTTCGACCGCAGGACCGCGTTCGCGATGCGCGCGGCCGGCGAGTCGTAGATGAAGTCGCGGAAGTCGTCGTCCTGCTTCCACACGAAGAGGTCGCCGCTGAAGTCCGCTCCTTGCATCGAGACCTGGTTGCCGTAGAACGTGGGCTGCTCGACGATGCGGTCCACCGCGCGCTCCATCCGCTCGAGCCACTTGCCGTCGAACAGCCCCCGGGCGCAGATGACGCCGTCGCGGTCGTAGGCCTCGATCTCTTCGCCGGTCAGAGTGCGGAGCGGGTCGTCCATCGCGGTCGTCTCCTGGCGCGAGTCTAGCCGATGGCGCCTGGCCGGCTGCGGTCGGACCAGACGCGTCCGCCCGGAAAGGTGTAGTCGGCCACGCTCTCGGGCCGCATCTCGACGCTGAAACCGGGGTCCGCCGGCGGAATGTAGCGGCCGTTGCGAATCTCGATGCGCGTGGTGAAGTGCTCGTGCAGGTGATCCGCGAACTCGGTGACGCGTCCGTCGAGCGTGCCCGAGACGCACGCGTAGTCGATGGCCGAGACGTGCTGTACGTACTCGCAGAGCCCGACGCCGCCCGCGTGCGGGCAGACGGGCACGTCGAACTTCGCGGCCAGCAGCAGCACCGCGAGCACCTCGTTGAGCCCGCCCAGCCGGCATGCGTCGACCTGGCAGAAGTCGACCGCTTCGGCCTGGAAGAACTGCTTCCACATCACGCGGTTCTGGCAGTGCTCTCCCGTCGCCACGCCGACCGGCCGCACCGCGCGGCGGATGCGCGCGTGGCCGAGCACGTCGTCCGGGCTCGTCGGCTCCTCGATCCACAGCGGGTCGAACTCGGCCAGCGGCCGCATCCATCGGATGGCCTCGTCCACGTCCCAGACCTGGTTGGCGTCGAACATGAGCTTGCGGTCGGGACCGATCTCTTCGCGGATGATTCGCGCCCGGCGCACGTCGTCGTCGAGGTCGCGGCCGACCTTGATCTTGACGTGCGTCCAGCCGGCCTCGACGGCCTCGCGGGCCAGCCGCCGGATCTTCTCGTCGTCGTAGCCGAGCCAGCCCGCCGAGGTCGTGTAAGCGGGGTAGCCGTCCCGGAGCAGTTGGGCGATCCGCTCCTCGCGTCCGCCGAGACGCTCCTCGAGCAGCGCCCGCGCCTCTTCCGGCGAGAGCGCGTCGGAGATGTGGCGGAAGTCGATGGCGCGGACGATCTCATCGGGCGTCAGGTCGCAGACCAGCCGCCAGACGGGCTTGCCGACGCTGCGGGCCCACAGGTCCCAGGCCGCGTTCACGACCGCACCCGTAGCCAGGTGCACGACTCCCTTCTCGGGGCCGAGCCAGCGGAGCTGGCTGTCACCCGCCAGCCTGCGCCAGAACCCGCCCATGTCCGCCGCGATGTCGTCGACGGCGAGTCCGGCGACGTGCGGAGCGAAGGCCTCGATGGCGCGGCAGCAGACCTCGTTGCCGCGGCCGATCGTAAAGGTGAGTCCGTGTCCCGCCAGGCCGGGCTCGTCGGTCTCGAGCACGACGTACGCCGCCGAGTAGTCCGGATCGACGTGCATGGCGTCGGAACCGTCCAGGAAGTCCGAGGTGGGAAAGCGGACATCGTGCACGCGCAGACCGGTGATCTTCGGCATGCCGCGAGCTTACACGCCGGGCACGCCCCGCACGGCCCTGCACGGCCTGCACGGCGGAGAGGAGCATCCGATACGATCCCGGGCATGGATCCCGGCGAACAGCGACCGCTCGGCCGGAGCCGCGTCTGCGTCTCGCGCCTCGGCCTGGGAGGCGCGGCGCTCGGCAACCTGTACGCCCCGGTGACCGACGCGGACGCGCGTGCGGCGGTGGACGCCGCCTGGCGCGTGGGCGTGCGGTACTTCGACACCGCCCCGCTGTACGGCTTCGGCCTGTCGGAGCGGCGGCTCGGGGACGCGCTGCGGCCGCGCGACGGCGCCGTGGTCTCGACCAAGGTCGGGCGGCGGCTGCACCCTGCGCCGGGACGCGAGGACGGGGGCTTCGTGGACGCCCTGCCCTTCGAGCCGCGCTGGGACTACTCGTACGACGGAGCCCGCCGCTCGCTCGACGACAGCCTGCAGCGGCTCGGCCTCGACCACGTGGACGTCGCGCTGGTGCACGACATCGGCGCACTCACGCACGGCCCGGAGCAGCACGCCGAGCGGTTCAAGCAGGCGCTCGACGGAGCGTACCGCGCGCTCGACGAGCTTCGCGCGCAGGGCGTGCTCGGAGCGATCGGCCTCGGCGTGAACGAGTCCGAGGTCTGCGCCGAGCTGCTCGCGCACGCGGACCCGGACTGCTTCCTGCTCGCGGGCCGCTACACCCTGCTCGAGCAGACGCCGCTCGACTCGCTGCTTCCGCTCTGCGCCGAGCGCGGCGTCTCGCTCGTCGTCGGCGGCCCCTACAATTCCGGCCTGCTCGCCGCCTCACCCGCCGCAGGCGGTACCTACGACTACCAGCGTGCACCGCCCGAGATCCTGGCGCGCGCGCAGGCGATCGACCGGGTGTGCAACGCGCACGGCGTGGCTCTTCCCGCGGCCGCGCTGCAGTTCCCGCTCCTCCACCCGCAGGTGGCTGCCGTGATTCCGGGTGCGCGCTCCGCTCGCGAGGTCGAGCAGAATGCCGAGCGCATGCGCGCGCCCATTCCGCCCGCGCTCTGGGCGGACCTGCGCGAAGGGGGGTGGCTCCACCCCGAGGCTCCGATCGAGGCCGGCCCGTGACCGGCAGGGTCGATGCGCACCAGCACTTCTGGACGCTGTCGCGCGGCGACTACGGCTGGCTGACGCCCGACCTGAAGCCGCTCTACCGCGACTTCGGTCCGCGCGATCTGGCGCCGCTGATCGCCGCGGCCGGCGTCTCGCGTACCGTCGCGGTACAGGCCGCGCCGACCGCAGCCGAGACGCGCTTCCTGCTGGAGGTCGCGCAGGACAACGCGTTCGTCGCGGGCGTGGTCGGATGGGTGGATTTCGAGGCCGCGGACGCCGCGGCCAGCATCGCCCGACTGGCGAAGAGCCCGGCGCTCCTGGGGCTGCGCCCGATGATCCAGGACATCCCCGACCCCGGCTGGATGCTGGACGCGCGGCTCTCGCCGGCGTTCGAGCAGATGGCCCGGTCGGGCCTCGTCTTCGACGCGCTGGTCCGGCCCGTGCACCTACCGAACCTGCGGCGGTTGCTGGATCGCCACCCCGACCTGCGCACGGTGATCGACCACGGCGCGAAGCCCGACATCGCGGGCGGGGCGCTCGAGCCGTGGTCGCGCGAGCTGGCGGGGCTGGCGCGCGACAGCGCCGTGTTCTGCAAGCTCTCGGGCCTGGTCACCGAGGCCGGGGACGACGTGTCGCTGGCGCGCATCGCCCCCTACGCCGAGCGCCTGCTCGCCGCGTTCGGTCCAGAGCGCGTACTCTGGGGCAGCGACTGGCCGGTCCTGAACCTGGCCTGCAGCTACGGCGACTGGTGCGACATGACGGCGAGCCTGGTCGAGCCGCTCGAGCCCGCGGACCGGGCGGCGGTGCTGGGAGGCAACGCGGAGCGTTGCTACGGACTCGAGGGGAGGCGCGGATGAAGCGCGTGGCGATGGTGATCGACGTCAAGCCCGAGAAGCTCGAGGAGTACCGCGAACTCCACGCGGCCGTCTGGCCAGACGTGCTCGCGGCGCTGCGTCGAAACGGGGTCCGCAACTACTCCATCTTTCTCAAGGACTGCACGCTCTTCGGCTACCTGGAGTTCGAGGGCGACGACTACGAGGCCGCCATGGCCCGCGTGGCCGACGACGAGGCCACGCAGCGCTGGTGGAAGCTGACCGAGCCCTGCCAGCAGCCCTGGCCGGGCCGGTCGCCGAACGAGTGGTGGGCCGACATGGAAGAGGTCTTCCACGTCGACTGACCGGGACACGGAGGAGAGAGGCATGGCACGGCTCACCGGCAGGACGGCGCTAGTCACGGCCGCGGCGCAGGGAATCGGGCGAGCGACGGCGCTCGCCTTCGCGCGCGAGGGCGCGCACGTCGTGGCGACCGACATCGACGAGGAAGCGCTGCGCGGGCTCGAGCGGGACGGCCTCGAGACCCGGCCGCTCGACGTCACGGACGTTTCCGCCATCCGTGAACTGGCCGCGGCGCAGCCGGTCGACGTGCTCTTCAACTGCGCCGGCTTCGTCCACCACGGCAGCGTGCTCGACTGCGACGAGAAGGACTGGGACTTCTCGTTCGACCTGAACGTGCGCTCCATGTACCGCACCATCCGCGCGTTCCTGCCCGGCATGCTCGCGCGGGGAGCGGGCTCGATCGTGAACATGTCCTCGGTGGCGTCGAGCGTAAAGGGCGTGCCCAATCGCTTCGCCTACGGCGCCACCAAGGCCGCCGTGATCGGCCTGACCAAGGCGGTGGCCGCGGACTTCGTCGCGCGTGGGATCCGCTGCAACGCGATCTGCCCGGGCACCGTCGACACGCCTTCTCTCGGCAACCGCATCTCCGCATCGGGCGACCCCGAGCAGGCCCGCCGCGACTTCGTCGCGCGCCAACCCATGCAGCGGCTTGGCACCGCAGACGAGATCTCCGCGCTGGCCGTGTACCTGGCGTCCGAGGAGTCGTCCTACACCACCGGAGCCATCCACATCATCGACGGCGGCTGGACGAGCTAGACCCTAGTCCGCATCCGGCTCCATTCCGAGACCCTTCATCATGCGGAGCAGGTTCGAGCGGTGCACTCCCAGGTCGCGCGCGGCGTGCGTGCGGTTGCCGCCGGCCGCGCGCAGCGCCTTCTCGATCATCTGGGTCTTGAAGTTCTTGAGCGCCTCGTTGTACGTGCCGCTCGCGAAGACGGGCGCACCCGCGAGGCGTGAAGACAGGGCGTCGGGCTGCACGGTCGAGCCGGGCTTCTGGATGACGTAGAGGCGTTCGATCTCGTTCTCCAGCTCGCGGACGTTGCCGGGGAAGTCGTGCGCCGCGAGCGCGTTCATCGCGGCCGGGCCCATGCGCAGCCGCGCTACGCCCAGCCGCTCGGCGATGCGCCCGGAACAGTGCTCGACGAGCAGCGGCAGGTCGTCGAGCCGCTCGCGTAGCGGAGGCAACGTCACACGCATGACGTCGAGCCGGTAGAGCAGGTCCAGGCGGAACTCGCCCGCCCGCGCGAGCGCTTCCAGGTCGCGTTGTGTCGACGCGATCAGTCCGACGTGCGCGCGGCGGATCTCGGTCTCGCCCAGGCGCCGGAACTCGCCGAGCTCCAGGAACCGCAGCAGCGCACCCTGGAGTGCGTACGGCATGTCGGCCGCCTCGTCGAGGAAGAGAGTGCCCCCGTCGGCCTCTTCGACGAGCCCGCGCTTCACGTGGCTGGCGCCGGTGAACGCGCCGCGGGCGTGCCCGAAGAGCTCGCTCTCGAGCAGCGACTCGGTGAGGTGGGCGCAGTTCAGCGCCACGAACGGACGCCCCGCGCGCTTGCTCCGGGCATGGATGGCGCGGGCCAGCACTTCCTTCCCGGTGCCGGTCTCGCCGACCAGCAGGACCGGCAGGTCGCTGGTGGAGGCTTGGCGGGCGGCGGCCCTGGCCCTGCGGACCGGCGAGGACTCGCCCACGAAGGCCTCGAAGCCGTGCTGCTCCACGAAGACGGTCTGCAGCCTCTGGTTCTCGCTCGAGAGCTGCTCGTTCACCGACGTGAGCGCGCGAACGCGCTCGCCGAGCGCCTCGATCAGCTGCGAGTCGCTCTCGCGCAGCCGCGACGCGACCACCCGGAGCAGCTGCAGCAGCGCCTCGGGCTCCTCCATCACCACCTGGAGAAACGCGTCGCGCGAGATCGAGAGCGTGCGCACCTCGCTCTCGGCCAGCACGCTGGCGACCCGCTCGCCGGCGTCGAAGAGCGCCATCTCGCCCAGCCAGTCCGGTGCGTCGCGCCTGGCCAGGTCGATCTCGAGCCCGTCCTGCTGCTTGCAGATCCGCACGCCGCCCTGGATCAGCAGGTAGATCGCGTCGGCGGGCGCCCCCTCTTCCAGCAGCCGGTCCCCCGGTGCGAACTCGTGGATCTCGCCGGCGTCGACCAGGCGCCCCAGCTGGGCGAGCGGAACGCCCTCGAGGGCCGGGGTGTGCCGGAGGTCGTCTATGAGCAACAGAGGATCCATGCCTTCTCTGTATCAATATGATTTGTTCATGTCAAAACGATTCTAATCGATGTCGAAACTCTCATTCTCTACTTGCCTAAACCTCTTGTAGTTGCAGGTGATTACTGTCATTTGCCAACTACTGTGTGCTTTGGAACGCAGATTGCGTGCTTGCGGTGTGCATGACGCGCACTTCTATCCCCGCGCACACGAGTCTGGCCGCGGGCGCCCTTTCGGGAGCCCTGCTGGCCGTCGCGACCGCCCAGGTCGGGCTGGGACTGCTCGCCTTCGCGGGCCTGGTCCCCCTGCTCTGGGCGATCGACCGGGGCGGGAGCGCGGCCGCAGCAGCGGGTGCGGGCGCGGCTGGAGGCCTCGTCTTCTTCGGCTGCGCCGTGTCGTGGGTGCCGCTCGCGGGCTTCGGCGGCCCACTCGTCCTGTTCCTCTGCATCTACGTGGCCGGCCTGGCCTCGACGTGGGCGGCAGCGGCGGCAGCGCTCCGCTGGCTGCGCGCGCGTGACCGGGGGCTCTTCCTGTGCGCCGCTCCAGCCATCTGGGTCGCCGCCGAGTTCGCGAGGACGCAGGGGGCTCTCGGCTACCCGTGGCACCAGTTCGGCTACGCCCTCTCGGCCCAGGCCGAACTGATCCAGCTTGCGGCGTTCGGGGGAGTCCACGCGCTCTCGCTCTGGATCGTCGCGGTGAACGTGCTGTTGCTCGCGAGCGTACGTGGCGCCGCTCCCAGGTCTGCGCTCGTGGCGTCGGCGCTCGTACTCCTGTCCCCGCTCGCCCTCGCCGGGCGCGCAAGCGAGGCGCTCTCCGGTGAAGAGGTGCGCGTCGCGGCCGTACAGCCCGAGGTCCGGCAACCGGGTCGCGGCGTGCGTGCGCGGTTCGACGCCAACCTGAACCGCCTGGTCGCGCTGTCCGACGACGTGATGCGCGAGTCGCCCGACCTGATCGTCTGGCCCGAGTCGGCGTACGAGGCTCCGCTGCTGTCCGCCGGCGAGCCGTTCCTGGGCTCGCTCGCACTCCACTACGGCCGCCCGCTGCTCACCGGCGGCTGGCGCGTGACCGGCGGAGACGACGGCCGGCTCTACAACTCCGCCGTGCTCGCGCGCGCGGACGGCCGCACCCAGGTCGCGGGAGACAAGGTGCACCCGCTGCCGTTCTACGAGGGATCGCCCGCGACCTGGCTCGGCCGCGGCATCGCGCGCCTCGGGCTGTGGCCCGGCCGCATGGGCGCGGGGCAAAGCGCCGGGCTGGTGCACCTGCGCCTGGACCGGGCAGGCACCGCAGGCGGCCGCGAGGTCGGTCTCGGCGTGCTCATCTGCGTCGACTCGAGCTACCCCGACCTGTCGCGCGACCTGCGGCGGCGCGGTGCGGAGCTGCTGGTCGAGATCTCGAACGAGGCCCAGACGGGCCCCTGGACCGCAGTCCAACACGCCGCGGTGTCGCGGCTGCGCGCGGTCGAGACCGGACTGCCGCTGGTGCGCGTCGGCAACGCGGGCCCCACCGAGTGGGTCGACGCCCGGGGCCGCGTGCGGGCGCGCATCCCGCCCGGCTCGCCCGCGTCGCGCTCCGCCAGCCTGGTAATCGGCGCCCCCCCCACGCCCTTCGTGCGATTCGGCGCATCGCCCGCACTCGCGGCGGCGCTGCTGCCGCTGCTCGCGCTCACGCTCTCGCGATCTGCCTCAGGCACTTCGTCCACCCCTTCCCCGCCCACTCCAGAGGAGACCTCGCCATGCCCAGAGTCCTGACCCGCTCCCTCGTCACACGCCCGCTGGCGGCCGCGCTCGCACTCGGGCTGGCCGCCGCCCTCGCCGCTCCGGCGGGCGCGGCCGACGGCGTCAACATGTCGATGTCCGCGACCGCGGAGTCGACCTCGACCATGACGGCGTCGGCGGCCGGCCCCGAGGCTACGGCCGATCCGTACGAGCCAAGCTACTACCAGCAGTTGCTGACGGTGGGGTCCGCGCAGGTGCTCGAGTCCACCGAGCCCGGCCTGCCGACGACGCTCTTCGTCTCGGACTCGATCGGCACCGCGGCCTACACGAGCAAGGAGACCCGTTCCGGCGCGAAGTGGAAGCTGAAGATCCGCGGCTTCGAGCGCCCGCACGAGCAGGTCGACGCGGTCTACCAGATGATCGCCGTGCTGCCGCTGCCGGTGGACGGGTCGGGTGTGGACGCCTTCGTGGCGACGCGGCTCGGAATCCATCCGCGCGAGGGAACCGACAAGTCCTCGAAGCCCCTGATCTACTCCGGAGAGCGGCTCGTCCTGAAGCGCAACGTCGCTCTCGAGCGCAGCCTGCTGCCCGGCCTGGTCGGGTACTCCTCAATCGACGACAAGCTCCCCTCACTACAGGGAACCGGCTACGAGTACACCCTATGGGACACGATCGTCCGCTATGATCCGAGCTACGGTGACACCGTGCAGGTCATCGCTGATGTCGCGTACTCAACGAACTCCGATGTGTCCCCACCCGATGCGGCGGACGAGCGCCTCAAGGCGTACGTCATCACGTGGATCCCGGGCATGGATCCGCGCTACCCGCTGTTCACGGTCCGCATGGACATCGTCGGAGATGACGGGCTCGGATCGGATCTGGTCGGACCAGCCGCCATCGAGTAACCGCACGAGCCACGCGCGGGGCCGACCGTGACGCGCGTCTGCCCGGTCTGCCAGGAGACGGATCTCCCGGAGCGAAGCCGTTTCTGCCTGAGCTGCGGCGCCGACGTCGAGCACTCCGGAAGCGTCCCGTACACGCCCCGCCATCTGGCGCGCGACGTCCTGACCACGCGCACTGCGCGCGACGGTGAGCGCAAGGAGGTCACGATCCTGTTCGCCGACGTCGCCGGCTCGCTGGCGATGGCCGAGTCGCTGGATCCCGAGGACATCCACCGCACCATGGACGGGTTCTTCGGCCTGGCGCTCGACGCGGTCCACGCGCACCGCGGCACGATCAACCAGTTCCGCGGCGACGGGCTGATGGCGCTCTTTGGCGCGCCGCAGACCTGGGGTGAGGACGCCGCCCGCGGACTGCGCGCCGCTCTGGCGATCCGCGAGGCCACCCAGGACTACAGCCGCCGCCTCGAGGAGGAGCTGGGCCTGCCTTTCGTGCTGCGGCTCGGGCTCCACACCGGCAGCGTCTGGGTCGGGTCGGTCGGCAACGACCTGCGCAGCGACTACACCGCGGAGGGGCCCACCGTCGGAACGGCGGCGCGTCTCGAGCAGGCCGCACGCCCGGGACAGATCCTGGTGAGTGGCGAGACCGCGCGTCGGGCGCGGCGCTTCTTCGAGTTCCGGCGCGAGGGCCCGCGCCACTTCCGCGGCCTGTCGAAGCCGGTCGAGGTGTACGAGCTGATCGGAGCCGGACCCTACCGAGACCGCTTCGAAGCCGAACGCGCCTACGGGCTGACCCCCTTCGTGGGTCGCGAGCGTGAGCTCGCCTGGCTTCGCGACGCCGCAGCCCGGCACGCCCTCGTCCAGATCCGGGGTGAGGCCGGCATCGGCAAGTCGCGTCTCGCCCTCGAGTTCGTCTCCACCTCCCCGTCGGTCGCAAAGAGCGCGGTACTCGAGGCGAGGAGCCGCGAAGAGGACATCGCGCGCGCCTACGTGCCCTGGCTCGATCTGTTGCGCGCCTGGCCGCACGCGCTCCCCGGCGCGGACGAGGCCGGCACGCTCGCGCGCAGCTACGGCGGCGGCGCGAGCGAGCCCGCGGGCAGTCCGCGCGAGTTCGCCGAGCGCCTGGGCACCCTGCTGCGCAAGGCTGCCCTGCCGGCGGAGCACGCCGGCCTCGGCCGCGCGGGGGAGGCGCCGCTCACGGTGCTGCTCGAGGACGTCCACTGGATGGACCCGAGCTCTCTCGAGGTACTCGACCGGATCTCGCGCGGCACCGCTGGAGTGCGGCTCGTCGCGACCTCGCGCAGCGACCTGGACCGGGACGGCGGGCGGAGCGAAGAGGAGTGCCTCGAGCTCGGGCCGCTCACCGCTGCCAGTGCACGGTCGCTGGCCGGGTCGATCCTCGAGAGCGTGGACGATGCCGGGCCGCTGTCGGAGCTGGCGGTCGAGCGCGGAGGCGGCAACCCGCTCTTCGTCGAAGAGGTGGCGCGCGCCCTGCGCGACGGCGGGTACGAGATTCGCGAGTCCGCGCGGCTCGAGATGGAGTGGCGGCGCCGGCCGGCTCAAGTCCCCGAGACGTTGAACGGCGTGGTCGCGGCGCGCATCGACGCGCTGTCGGACCCGGCGAAGCGGCTGCTCCAGGCGGCGGCCGTGATCGGCCGGCCCTTCGACCGCGCGCTGCTGGTGCGCGTCGAGCCGGAGAGCCAGAGCGACGTGGACGGGCTGCTCGGCGAGCTGCTGGACCGCGCCCTGATCTGTCAGCGCGCCGACCAGGGCTTCGAGTTCCGCCACGTGCTCGTGCGCGACGTCGGCTACCAGCAGCTGCTGCGCGAGCGGCGTAGCGACCTGCACCGCCGCTGTGCCGACGTGCTCGAAGGCCGCGGGATCGCGCGTACGCCGGACGGGGCCTCGCTCGTCGGCTTCCACTTCGAGCGCGCCGGCCTGCCGACCCGGGCGGTCGCCCACCTGACGCGCGCCGGTAGCGCGTACCTGGCGCTCGGGGCATTTGCCGAGGCCGTGCAGCACCTCCGGCGCGCCTGGGAGATCCACCAGACGCGAACGGGCGTAGACCCCGCGGGGCTGATCGCGACCGGGCTCGCGCTGGTCTCGGCGCTCAACGGACTCGACCGCGCGGGCGAGGCGTCGGACGTGCTCGAGTTGCTGGCGACCGTCGAGCTCCGGCCGGACGAACGCAAGCGCATGGCCGGGATCTGCATCGAGGGGGGCTGGATCCGGTTCTCCGAGCAGGGAGACGTCGAGGGCGGCAAGCGGCTGATCGAGCGCGGCCTGGGGTTGATCGAAGACGATCGGCGTGCGCGCCGGCTGCAGATGGGGGCGCACTCCCACCTGGTGCGCATGCACACCATGGACGGCGAGATCCAGGCGGCTGTCGAAAGCGCCGACCGCCTGCGCGAGCTGGCGCTGGTCCACGGCGACCGCTTCTTCGAGGTGTTCGCATTGGGCTCGCGTGGGAGCGCGCTCTGCGATCGCGGCGACATCAAGGCCGCGCTCGCGGACTGCAGGGATGCGGTGGCGCTGGCGGATCGCGGCGAGAACGAGGTCGACGCCGCCCTCGCCTACGGCTTCCTGGCCCAGGCGCAGGTCTACGCGGGCGAACTCGACGATGCGCTCGCCGCCGCCGCGCGAGCGCGCGAGCTCGGCGAGCGGACGGACCAGGTATTCGGCGTCTACAGCGCGGCCGCCTGGACCGGCGAGGTGTACCTGCTCCAGGGCGACGCGGCCCGAGCCGCCGCGGAGTTCGAGTCGATGGCCCGCATCAACCAGAGCTGGCCCAGCACGGCGTTCCGCCGCGCGCGCGGGCGGCTGGCGCTGGGCGAGTACGCAGAGGCCGCGACGCTGGCGCGCGCGTGCCTCGAGCACGCGCCGGGCCGCGTGATCCGCGCGCGCGCGCTCTGCACGCTCGGCAGCGCGCTCGCCGGGGGCGGGCCGGCGAAGAGCGACGAGCCGCTCCGCGCGTTGCTCGAGTCGATCTCGATCTGCGAGCACCTGGGGCTGCTGCCCCACTTGGCGGAGGCGCGGCACGCCATGGCGGATCTCTGCCGTCTGCGGGGCGAGACGGACCGCGCACTCCACCACGCCAGCCAGGCCCGCGACCTGTACCAAGCCTGTGGCGCGCACCTCCACGCGCAGCGGGTCGAGATCTAGGCGCGCGGCCCAAGACCTTCATCCCAGGCCGACTCATGGACGTCCTGGACTGACACCGTGGCGTCCCCGCAGCCTGCTAGGTCTCGCCAGGAACGTCGAGGAAGCTGATGCGTCCCCCGCCGCGGCGCCAGCCGCGCGACAACAGCCAGGTGTGAGCTCCTGCGACTGGACTGGTCCCCGATTGCGGTCCCAGTTTCTCGCGCCAGCCGTCGAAGAAGCGCCCGGAGGAGGCCGGATCGGGCCGCGCAGCCGCGCGCCGCCGGCGTGCGTGCTTGCGGTGGTTCAGCAGCACGTAGCGCAGGGCGCTGCGCACCTCGCTTGGCGACCGCAGGACATGCAGGTGGTACCGGTCCGCGAGCACCGCCCCAGAACGGTCGAAGACCCGGTTCACTGCGCGCGCGAACCGCGCGGCGAGGCTCTTCATCCCACGCCCGAGAGCCGCGCGCCCGTTCGCCTCGACCAGCAGGTGCGCGTGGTCGCCCTGGAGCGAGTAGTGCACGAGCCGGAAGCCGCCGCGCTCGCAGCCCCGAGCGAAGGAACGCTCGAGCTCGCGGACCAGCCGAACCGTCCGTAGCGAGGGCACATCCGGCCGCACCTTGAGCGTGACGTGGCACGGATAGCGGGCGGCGAAGCGCTCGCGCGAAACGTGCGAGACGTGGGGTCCGCGAGGGCGCCCCGCACCCGGCCTTCGGCCACCTCGGCCGCTCGCGCGGAATCGAAGAACTCGTTGCGTCGCATCCCTGCTCATCGGATATACTCGGAATAGTGTTGAAAACAGCGATGTTTGTCAAGGGCGGAAACAGACCGTGGCCGGCGCGCAGAGACGGCTGGAGTTCCGTGATCGGGTGCCGCCTGGCGGCCTCGATCAGCGTCCCGCATACCGTGGAGCGCTGATTCGACAGCCCCTGCCACTGCGCCGCCTGCTCCGGCGCCGCTGCGAAGAAGACCTCGTGGATCTTGCAGCAGCAGAGCGCCGCCGCTTCACAAGAACTGTGCGGGGGGTTGTTCGGCAGCTGGCTAGGCGCCGTTCTCTACCGGTAGCGCCTGGCGCAGCAGGTCGCGGTGGGCCGCGTCCAGCGGCTCGAACTCCACCGCGAACCCCTCGTCCGTGTGGCGCACCACGCTCCCCGCAAATGACAGGTCGAAGGAGCCGGCGAAGAACGAGAAGCGCATTCGCACCCCTGTGCCGATCGAGAGCGGCGGCGCGGCGTAGCTGAGCGCGACGTGGACGCCCGAGGTCGAGACATCCCAGGTGGCCGAGGCCTCTTCGTATTCCACGGGCACACGGATACTGAACCGCATCGCCCGCCGCCTGTTCTGCTTCAACCCGTCCTGGCTCATCGTCCCCGCGGCGCCGGGCCGCAAGTTGCGTGCCGTGCTCGCGGACGCAGCGCCGATTCGCGGCCCCGCCAGCGTACTCGCCCGGATCTGCGGGCGAATGCGCGGTCTGCGGAGGGCGGACCGACCGTCGTGATCCTGGCCGAGGCGCCCGACATCGGGTCGAAGTGACTCACCGCCGTGTCGAGAGCACTCAGTCCGGGGGGGCTTTCTGTTTGTCCCTCGATCGGGCGAAGATCGCTCCCATGCAAAGCCTGCTGATTGCGAACCGTGGCGAGATCGCCATCCGCGTGGCCGCCGCTGCGGACGGCCTCGGACTCCAGACGACGGCCGTGTACTCCGAAGACGACGCGCAGAGCCTGCACACGCGCAGGGCGGGCCGGGCGTTGCCGCTGCGCGGGACCGGCGCCGCCGCCTACCTGGACGCCAGGCAACTGGTCGCGCTGGCCAAGGAAGCCGGCTGCGACGCGATCCACCCCGGCTACGGGTTCCTGAGCGAGAACGGCGACTTCGCTCGGCTCTGCGGCGAGCAGGGAATCCGCTTCGTCGGCCCGCGCCCCGAGACGCTCGACCGGCTTGGCGACAAGGTCGAGGCCCGCGCCCTCGCCGCACAGTGCGGCGTGCCGCTGCTGCCGGGAAGCGACGGCCCGGTCAGCCTCGAGCAGGCGCGCGACTTCCTCGACTCGCTGCCCGGCGGTGAGTCGATGCTCATCAAGGCGGTCGCGGGCGGCGGTGGGCGCGGCCTGCGCGTGGTCAGCCGCGCCGAAGATCTCGACTCCGCGTACGCGCGCTGCCGGTCCGAGGCCGAGGCCGCCTTCGGCCGTCCCGAGGTCTATGCGGAGCGGTTCCTGCCCGGAGCGCGGCACGTCGAGGTCCAGGTCGCCGGTGACGGCACGGGCGCGGTGAGTCACCTCTGGGAGCGCGACTGCACGGTCCAGCGGCGCCACCAGAAGCTGGTCGAGATTGCGCCCGCTCCCGGGCTGGCCGCGAGCCTGCGCGAGGGCGTCCTGGCCGCGGCGGTACAGATGGCCAGGGAGGTCGACTACCTGTCGCTCGGAACCTTCGAGTTCCTGGTCGACCCCGAGCGCTTCGCCTTCATCGAGGCCAACGCGCGGCTGCAGGTCGAGCATACCGTCACCGAGGCGGTCACCGGCGTCGACCTGGTGCAGGCGCAGCTCCGCCTGGCCGACGGCGAGACCCTCGACGCGGTCGGGCTCGCACAGGACGCCGTGCCCGAGCCGCGCGGCCACGCCGTGCAGGTGCGCGTGAACCTCGAAACCATGGGTGCGGACGGCGAGCCGAAGCCGACCGGCGGCACGCTCTCGGCGTTCGAGGTCCCGTCCGGCCCGGGCGTGCGCACGGACACGTACGGCTACGCGGGGTACGCGACCAATCCCCGCTACGACTCGCTGCTCGCGAAGGTGATCGGGTACTCGCCCTCGCCCGAGTTCGCGCACGCGGTCACGCGCACGTACCGGGCGCTGTGCGAGTTCCGGATCGAGGGCGTGGACACGAACATCGCGTTCCTCCAGGCCATCCTGCGGAGCCCCGACTTCCGCGGCGCGCGCGTGCACACGCGGTTCGTCGAGGACCACGCGGCGGAGCTGTCGGCGGGCGAGGATTACCCGGAGCTCTTCTTCGCTGCCGCGGCTCCGGCGGGCCCTGCCGCAGTCGGGGCCGTCGGGGCCGCGGAGCCGCCGCCGGCCCTCGCCGGCGCGAGCATCGACTCGTCGGACCCGCTCGCGGTCCTCGACCACGGACGAAGTGCGGGCGCGCCCTCCGCGGCCACCCAGGCAGCGGCTGAGGCCGCGCCGGCGCCCGCGGCGGTCGAGGGTCCCGAGGGAACCGTGGCTGTGCGGGCCCCCCTGCAAGGGACGATCGTGAGCGTCGAGGTGCGCCAGGGCGACCGCATCCACGCCGACCAGGCGCTGCTGGTGATGGAAGCGATGAAGATGGAGCACGTGATCCGCGCAGGCGTGAGCGGCGTGGTTCGCGTGCTCGCCGTCGCCGAGGGCGACGCCGTGTACCCCGGCCACGTGCTCGCTTTCGTCGAGCCGGCCGAGGTCGAGAACGTGGACGCCGGTGACGCGGTCGAGGTCGATCTCGACCGGATCCGGCCCGACCTGGCCGAGGTCCACGAGCGCCACGAGGTCGGGCTCGATCCCGCGCGCCCTGAGGCGGTCGCGCGCCGGCGCAAGACCGGCCAGCGCACGACGCGCGAGAACGTCGACGATCTCTGTGACACGGGGAGCTTCATCGAGTACGGCCCGCTCGTGCTGGCCGCGCAGCGCCGGCGCCGCTCGGTCGAGGAGTTGATCGCGCGCACGCCGGCAGACGGCCTGGTCGCGGGCGTGGGTACGGTCAACGCGGACCGGTTCGGCGAGGACCGCTCGCGCTGCGCCATCCTCTCGTACGACTACACGGTGCTGGCGGGCACGCAGGGCGCGCAGAACCACCGCAAGAAGGACCGGCTCTTCGAGCTGGCCGAGAAGTGGCGGCTGCCGCTCGTCTTCTTCACCGAAGGCGGCGGGGGACGCCCCGGCGACACCGACGGTCTCGGCGTCGCGGGTCTCGACTGCCTGGCCTTCACCTACTTCGGCCGGCTCTCGGGACTCGTACCACTGGTCGGCATCAACTCCGGGCGCTGCTTCGCCGGCAACGCCGCCCTGCTCGGCTGCTGCGACGTGGTGATCGCGACGGCGAACTCGAACATCGGCATGGGCGGGCCGGCGATGATCGAAGGCGGCGGGCTCGGCGTGTTCAGGCCCGAAGAGGTCGGCCCGATGGACGTGCAGGTCCCC
>JAFDDB010000121.1 GCA_019311115.1 Deltaproteobacteria bacterium | reverse complement strand
CGCGAGCCTCACTTCGTGCTCTCGGGCGGGGAAGGCGAGTCCAGGCTGCGCGGCTCGACGGGCTGCAACGCGATCTCGGGCGCCTTCGAGCACGACGGGACCGCCCTCCGCTTCGGCCCGCTCGCCTCGACGATGAAGGCCTGCACGACGGAGATTTCGGCGCAGGAGACCGCGTTCCTGCGCGCGCTCGACGCGACCGCGAGCTACCGCATCGTCGGCGACGCGCTCGACCTGCTCGACTCGTCGCAGACCGTGATCATGCGGCTCGAAGCGCGGCGCATGGAGTAGCCGCGTGGAGGTCCAACTCGTCCCGGCGACGATCGAGCACCAGGCGGTCCTCGAGAACCTGCTCGAGCTGTACCTGCACGACTTCAGCGAGTTCATCGACCTCTCGGTCGGAGAGGACGGACGCTTCGGATACGAGTACCTCGAGGAGTACTGGAAGCCGGGCAACGGCCGGCGCGCGTTCCTGATCCGCTCCGACGGCCGCCTGGCCGGGTTCGCGCTGTTGCAGCGGGGCTCCGAGGTCAGCCCCGATCCCGAGGTCCTCGACGTGGCGGAGTTCTTCGTACTGCGCGGCTTCCGGCGCGCCGGCATCGGACTCGCCGCCGCACACCTGCTCTTCCACGCCTACGAGGGGCGGTGGGAGGTGCGCGTTCTGGAGTCGAACGCGGGGGCCCAGCGCTTCTGGCCGCGGGTCGTCGAGGCCTTCACGAGCGAGTTCGAGCAGTTCGTCCACCGCCGAGGGGACGAGGCCAGACCGGTGACAGTGTTCCGGTTCCACAGCCCGCCGGGGTGATCTACTCATCGACCGGGTGGCCGCTTCGGACGCGGACGGTCGCGATGGGCGCGGATCATGGCCACCAGGTCGATGCCGTCGATCTCCAGGTCGAACGCCACCGCGTCGATCGGGAAGCCAACGCGATAGGCGCGGCCGTCCGCCGTGCGTTCGAGATGACCGCTGTCGACCAGCAGGCGCCGCACAGTCACGTGGTCGGTCTCGATCGCGGGGACGACCTGGCGGTTCCACTCCTCGAGCAGGTCGTTGATCTCGGGCTCGCTGTACGTGCGCGAGCTGTCGAGCCGCATGAGCAGGCTCTTGACCAGGATCTCGCGGTCCCGCCGCTTCCGCGGAAACGGCCGGGGCCGCTCGCCCCCGAGCCGGCAGAGGCGTTCCACGAACTCCTCTACGCTAACCATGCGGCTCTCCGGCTGGAACGGACTGGAACGGGAACGGACCGGATGCTAGCCGATCCGGTTCACGCGGTTCCGGTCTCGAGCGCTAGCGAAGCGGCTCGCCCAGCTCGACCGCAACCCGCTCGGCCCAGGCGCGCTGGCGGTCGGGGCGGTGGCTGTTCGACGTGTCCTCGTCGAACTCGAGGCTGCGATCGATCACCCGCCGCGCCGCGATCTCGAGCTCGCGGCGCAGCGCCTCGGCGTACGTCGCCATCACGGCCTGCTGCGACGGGCCGGTGGCTCCGAGTCGAGAGGCAAGCGCGTCGGCCTCGTCGTTCATGCGCCGCGTCTCGAGCTCGAAGAGCGCAAAGTGGATCTGTTCGTGCTCGAGCACGTACTCGGCCGGCTGTGCCGTCTGGCCGTCGTTCCACCACGAGCACTGGCGGTCCATCCGGGCCTGGAAGCGCAGGCCGATCACGCGGGCCTCGAACACGCCATCCGAGTGTCCCCGCACCTCGACGCGCGAAGTGTCGAGCGGAGTGATCACCGCGCACGTGGCCGCGCCCAGCCGCTCCGCGTTCCCGGCGACCTGACCCGGCGGCTCCGTCGCCCGGAAGTCCGCGCGCGTCAGCCGCCGGTAGCCGATCAGGTCTCGCGAGATCGTGCCGAGCTCGTCCTCGGAGAGCACGCGTCCCTTGGGCCGCGCGTAGTCGGGAAGCTCCGAGGCTGCGTCCGACTCGATGATCTCGGAATCGGCGCCGGCCGTGCCGGCGAGCATCAGTGCGAGCGCGACGCCCTGCCACGTTGCGAGCTGCATGGCTGAAACCTAGCCATTTCAGCGGGGATGCGGCGTGATACGATCCGTCCGCCAACGTAAAGGCCCTGCCATGCACGGACAGATCGCACAGCTCATCGGGTCCACTGCGCCCGCGGACCAGCAGACGGTCGCCGACGTGTTCGGCCAGAAGTTCCAGAGCATGGGGAGCTGGCGCGCGTTCCTGCGCATCCAGCTGGCGGGGAACGTGTCGTCCGCCCTGATGGCGCCCGCCGCCGGCTGGAAGGTCCAGTCGTTCCACGCGCTGTACATCGCGTGCTGGATCCACCACCCCGTGGAGAAGGGGAGCTTCATGATCAACCTGGGCAACCTGTCGGTCGTCCAGCGGAAGGTCATCGAGGCCGCGTACAAGAAGCACTGCAGCGGACGAAAGAGCTCCCACCTGAGTGGCTCGGGACGGTCCGCGTCGAAGGGCTGGGACTTCCTCAACGGGTACCGCGAGCTGCTCGTGCAGTACGAGACGACGCAGGGACGCTCCTACCTGTTCCTGAAGGCCGAGGGTCACACGACGGGGATCTCCGGCATCGGTCCCCACATGAAGAGCTGGAGGCACAAGAAGAAGCACGGCGTGGGACTCGAGGCGTCGCCCGCGCTGCACGCATTGGCCGCTGCCAGCCCCGCCGTCGAGGCGCGGGCCGCCGAGAACTTCGCCAAGGGCTACGGGAAGCTGCTGAAAGACGTGCTGAAGCTGAAGGGCAAGCTGGTGACGGTGCGCGACATGGTCAAGGCGCTGTTCGATACAGCGGGCTACACGCTGTATCCGCCGACCTTCGCGATGACGGCCAGCAACGAGCAGATCGGGAACGCCCTGCTGCGCTACTGCGCGGACGCGTCTCACGTCGGAGCGGGCGGGCTCAAGTACCGTGCGGGCGAAGCGATCACGCAGGACATGATCAACGACCTGCGCACGGTCGCGCAGAGCCTGCAGAGCGACGGCGACGTCCACCTGCGGCGCGTCTACCGCGAGATCCGCGTCAACTCGGTCGACGTCGACCAGTCGCTCGCCACCTTCTACGCCTCACCGGGAGACTGAGTCCGCCGTGAAGCAGGTCCACTCGACACCCGAGGAGCAGTTCGACGCCGTCGTGGTCGGCGCCGGCTTCGCCGGCCTGTGCATGCTGCACCGGCTTCGCGCGCTGGGGCTCTCGACGCGCGTCTACGAGATCGGGGACGGCGTCGGCGGCACCTGGTACTGGAACCGCTACCCCGGCGCGCGCTGCGACATCGAGAGCATGGAGTACTCGTACCAGTTCTCGGACGAACTCCAGCAGGAGTGGGAGTGGACCGAGCGCTTCGCGTCGCAGCCCGAGATCCTGCGCTACGCCAACCACGTGGCCGACCGCTTCGACCTGCGCAGCGACGTCCGTTTCGAGACCCGGGTCGAGGCCGCGACGTTCGACGAGGCGGCGGGCCGCTGGTCGATCCGCACCGACCGCGGCTCGGCGAACGCGGCCTTCCTGATCCTGGCGACGGGCTGCCTGTCGTCCCGCAATACGCCCGACTTCGAGGGACTCGAGTCGTTCGAGGGCGAGGCCTACCACACGGGCGAGTGGCCGCACGAGGGCGTGGACTTCGGCGGTAAGCGCGTCGGAATCATCGGCACGGGCTCCTCGGCGATCCAGGCCACGCCGCTGATCGCCGAAGAAGCCGAGCACCTGTACGTGTTCCAGCGCACGCCGAACTACTCGATCCCCGCGCGCAACGCGTCGATGGATCCCGAGTACCAGGCCTCGATCAAGGCAAACTACGCGGCGTTCCGCGAGCAGAACAGCCAGAGCGCGTTCGGAGCCAGCTTCGTCGCCAACGAGGTCGACGCCCTGTCCGTATCGGCCGAGGAGCGCGAGCGCGAGTTCGATGAGCGCTGGCAGACGGGCGGACTCGGCTTCATCACGGCCTACCAGGACCTGCTCTTCTCTCAGGAGGCCAACGACACCGCCGCCGCCTTCGTGCGCGCGAGGATCCGCGAGAAGGTGAGCGATCCAGCCGTGGCCGACGCCCTCTCGCCCGATCACGTGCTCGGCTGCAAGCGGCCCTGCCTCGACACGGGCTACTTCGAGACGTTCAACCGACCGAACGTCACGCTCGTAGACATCTCGGACTCCCCGATCGAGACGATCACGCCGGGCGGCCTCCGCGCGAAGGGGCGCGACTTCGACCTGGACTGCATCGTCTTCGCGACGGGCTTCGACGCGATGACGGGCGCCGTGCTCGGCATCGACATCCGCGGCCGCGCGGGACAGACCCTGCGCGACAAGTGGTCGGCCGGGCCCCGCACCTACCTGGGCCTGCAGACGGCGGGCTTTCCGAACCTGTTTACGATCACGGGTCCGGGAAGCCCCTCGGTGCTGTCGAACATGCTGCCGTCGATCGAGCAGCACGCCAACTGGATCGGCGACTGCATCGGCTGGATGCGCGAGCAAGGCCGTACCACGATCGAAGCCACGGTCGAGGCCGAGGACGCGTGGGTCGCCCACGTGAACGAGGTCGCGGGAGAGACGCTCTACCCCACCTGCAACTCGTGGTACCTGGGCGCGAACGTGCCGGGCAAGCCGCGCGTATTCATGCCCTACCTGGGATTCCCGCCCTACGTCGAGAAGTGCAACGAGGTCTCGGCCAGGGGCTACGAGGGCTTCACCACTGGCGGCCCCTGAGGCCTGCCAAGAAGGAGACCGACGTGCCGAATTTCTCCGAGATCCCGTGGATCGCCGAACACATCAAGCTGTACGAGACCGATCCCGAGAAGGCGCGGATGTGGGACTCGACCGCGGCCGGCGGCCCGGGCCCGTTGCCGACGCTGCTGCTGACGACGACCGGGCGCAGGTCGGGAGAGCCGCGCGCGCTTCCTCTCATCTACGGGGAGACCGGGCAGAGTTACGTGGTGATCGCATCCAAGGGCGGCATGCCGAACCATCCGCTCTGGTTCCGGAACCTCGAGGCGCAGCCCGAGTGCCAGCTACAGGTCGGCGCCAAGGCGCTGTCGGCCCGCGCGCGCATCGCCGAGGGCGAGGAGCGAGAGCGACTGTGGGCCGAGATGGTCGAGCTGTACCCGCCGTACACCGGCTACCAGAAGGCGACCGAGCGGACCATCCCCGTGGTGGTGCTCGACCCGACGTCGTAGCGCCCCGGCTCAGTCCCGGGGCCGCCTCCCGAGCGGACCCCGGCGCAAGCTCTCCATGCTGCTCTTCAGGTACTGGGCACCCTTGATGGGACTGCGGAGCAGACCGCGGCGGACCATGCGCATCATGTACTTGCGCGTGTCCATCGGCGTGGTGTCGGCACCCGGCATGCTCCCCGCCATCTCGTGGCCCAGGTGTCGCTCGACCGGGACCCGGATCGAGAGGGACTCGCTCCGAGGGATGCGGCACGCCTGGTCGTCGCAGGCCTGGTAGTCGATCCGGACCTCGATCGTGAGTTCGTCGTACTCGGGCTGACGCGTCAGTCCCGCAATGCGATCGTCGACCGAGACCGGGATCACGAAGTCGACGGTTCCCTCCCAGACCGACAGGTCCATGTCGAGACCCGGCAGCCGCAGCGGCCGCGTCGGCGGCCTCTCAATCTCGCCCGAGTTCAGGCCCGGCGGACCGGTCACCTGGATGCGGGTCGCGACCATGCCGTCGGGAACGGGCTCGTCGTAGATGTGAAGACCGGGTGCCAGCTCGAAGCGCACGACCAGTTGACGGATGACCGCGGTCTTCACCGTGCCACCGCCCCCGTGATAGGTCGCCGAGATGCGGATGCCGTCGTCGCCTCCGCGATCGGTGGGCTCTTCTTCGCCCAACAGGATGGAGCCGAGCGCGCTGTCGACCATCGCTTCGGCGCTCTCGCGTGCCGCCAGGCTGCGATGGAAGAACTTGGCGCTCACGACGCCGGCTTCGTCAACCAGGTAGGTCCCGGGGAAGGGAATCCCGTAGTAGGGAACCTGATCGCGCGTAACGTTGTGGTTCAGGATCCCGTAGCTGCGGATCACCTTCGATCCCCGGTCCGAGAGCAGCGGGTAGGTGATTCCGTGATGCTTCGCGAAGTCGGCCAGGGCCTCGGGCTCGTCGTACGAGACCGCGTACAGCTTGATGCCCGCGGCTTCGAACTTGGGGAGTGCAGCTTGCAGCTCGACCAGCTGCGTCATGCACGGGGGTCACCAGACGGCGGACCGGAAGAAGACCACCGCGGCCTTCGAGTCGCCGCGATCCGCGTGCAGGTCGACCTTGCTCCCGTCCGCACTGCGCAGGGTGAAGCCCGGCAGCGGCTCACCCACCTCGGGACCGGTAAAGAAGCCCTCTTCCGGGGGCTTCCGCTGGCCGTCCGTCACGGGCAGTGGAGCGGTCTGACCGAACTCGTCGCGATACTCCGGAAAGGGGTGCTCTGAACTCATGCGCCCTCCTCTCGCAGGTGTATCCCATGGGCGGCGTGCCCTTCAAGGCCCACGGGTGCCCGCATCTGGTACAAGAGCGGTTCCCATGACCGAGGATCCGCCGATGACCGCACCCCGCACCGTCAAGGCGTTCGACGCCGACGAGATCCACGCCGGTAACTTCGCGCTCGGCATCGACCACGAGAAGGCCGCGCGCGAGACCGACGCGTTGATGGAGCGCATGTCGCTCGAGCAGAAGATCCACGAGATCCGAGGCCACGGGCCGCGTCCCGTCGACTCGCTCTGGTGCGCCGGAGGCGACGCGGCGCTGGGGCTCGCGGCATGGCGGATGGTCGACGGGCCGCGCGGGGCGCGCGCCGGCGTCGCGACCGCGTTCCCCGTGGCGATCGCGCGCGCCGCCAGCTTCGACGTCGACCTGGAAAGGCGCGTCGGCATGGCGACCGGCCTCGAGGTCGCCGCCAAGGGCGGGAACGTGCTGTTGGCGCCGACGATCAACCTGCTTCGGCACCCCGGCTGGGGCCGCGCGCAGGAGACGTACTCCGAGGATCCCCACCACATGGGGGCCATGGCTGCGGCCTACGTGAGCGGCGCGCAGAACCACGTGCTGACGAGCCCGAAGCACTTCGCGCTCAACAACCTGGAGAACACGCGCTTCGAGATGAGCGCCGACGTGGACGCCCGGACGCTGCACGAGGTCTACCTGCCGCACTTCAAGCGCTGCGTGGTCGAGGTCCGGGCCGCGTCGGTGATGAGCGCCTACAACAAGCTGAACGGCGTCTACTGTGGCGAGAACCCGGAACTTCTCGACGCGATCCTGCGCGGCGACTGGGGCTTCACTGGCTTCGTCGAGTCGGACTGGTTCCTGGGCACGCGCTCGACGGCGCCGGCGATCCGCGCGGGCATGGACATCGAGATGCCGGCGGGCTTCCGCTTCTCGGACGAGAACCTGCAGGCAGCGCTCGCCTCGGGCGAGATCGACGAGGCGGCGATCCACCGCAACGCCCGCCGCTCCGTCTACCAGAAGCTGGCGTGGCAGCTCACCGAGGACGGCGTGGCCGGCAAGCCGCGGCCGGATGCGTCCGTGGTGGAGTGCGACGACCACCTGGCGTTGGCGCTCGAGGCCGCGGAGAAGTCCGTCGTCCTGCTCCGCAACGAGGGCGACGTCCTGCCCGTGGGTCGCCATGCCGGCGTCTCGATCGCGGTCGTGGGCGACCTGGCCGACGCCGTCAATCTGGGCGACCGCGGGAGCAGCATGGTGACCCCCTCCCACGTCGTGAAGCCGCTCGAAGGGATTCGCGCGTCCGCGGGCGACGCGACGGTCGAGCACTTCGCCAGCAACGCGGACCTGTCGCGGCTCGGCGAGTTCGACGTCGCCGTCGTGGTGGCCGGGCTCACGTACCGAGACGAGGGGGAGTTCATCCCCACCGCGCAGCAGGAGGCCGAGGACAGCGATCTCGCGCGAGGCGGCGACCGCGCCACGCTCGACCTTCCAGCGGACCAGCGCGACCTGATCGAGCGCGCCACAGCTGCCGCCCGACGCACCGTGGTCGTACTCCAGGGCGGGTCGGCGATCGTGGTGCGCGACTGGATCGACCGCGTCGACGGGCTGCTCATGGCGTGGTACGGCGGCTGCCAGGGCGGGCACGGTCTGGCGCGCGTGCTCTTCGGTGACGCTTCGCCGAGCGGCCGGCTTCCCGTCTCGTTTCCGCGCGCCATGGACCAGCTCATGCCCTGGGACATCGCGGCGCTCTCGGTGAAGCACGGGCTCCTCCACGGCTACCGCTGGCTGGACCACCACGGCCACGAGCCCGAGTTCCCGTTCGGCTTCGGGCTCGGCTACACGAGCTTCCAGCTCCGAGACCTGCGCCTCGAGCGAGTCGGCGGCGGGCTCACCGTGCGCGTCGACGTGCAGAACACGGGCACACGGGCCGGAGCGACCGTCGTTCAGCTCTACCGCGGATCTGTGCTTCTACGACCCGGAGGCCCGCGGCTGGGAGCTCGAGCCGTGCCGCTACCGCTTCCGCGTCGGGCAGTCGTCGGCGGACCTTCCGCTCGAGGTGGAGTGGACCCCCGAAGGAGCCGAGTAGCCCCTTCCAAGTGCGGCGACGCGGCGGGTACGATTCCCCCGTGGGCCGGCTGAGCCCGGGCCCGAGGAGGGATCCATGGATCTCGAGTTCGATGCCCGCTACGACGAGTTCCGCGCGCAGGTGCGGGACTTCCTGGACAAGCACCGTCCGACGCCGTTCGGGGGCCTCGCCAGCGGAAAGAGGGAGGACCGGGTCGCCTGGCTGAGCCTGCTGATCGAGCACGGCTACTGGGCGCGCACGATTCCCAAGGAATTCGGCGGCTACGGCGCCGCGCCCGACCTGCTCGAGACCGTGATCATGGACGAGGAGTTCAACCGCGCCGGCGTGCCCCGCGGCATGAACGCCCAGGGCCCGGCCATGCTCGTCCCTACCTTGTTGAACCACGGCAGCGACGAGCAACGGCGGCGCTGGATCGGCCCGACGATGCGCGGCGAGATCATCTGGTGCCAGGGCTACTCCGAGCCCGGCTCGGGCAGCGACCTGGCGAGCCTGCAGACCTCGGCCAGCGAGGACGGCGACGACTTCCTGATCAACGGCCAGAAGATCTGGACGAGCACCGCCGACGTGGCGCAGATGTGCTTCCTCCTGGTCCGCACCGAGCCCGACGCCAAGAAGCACGAGGGCATCAGCTACATCCTGCTTCCGATGGACACGCCGGGCATCGACGTGCAGCCGCTCCAGACGATGGCGGGGAGCATCGGCGAGAACTCGTTCAACCAGGTGTTCTTCAGCGACGTGCGCGTGCCCAGGTCGAACGTGGTCGGCCACCGCGGCGAGGGCTGGAAGATCGCGAACACGACGCTCAAGCACGAGCGCAACTCGCTGAACGCCAACGCCGAGGGAACGCTGATGCGGCTCGCGCGGCTGATGACCGAGGAGACGATCAACGGAGTCCCCGCCATGGCGAGCCCGATCTACCGCGACCGCCTGATGGCGCTGCAGGCGCGCGCGTTCTCGATGAAGCACCACGGCATGCGCATGCTGACTTGCAGCCTGAAGGGCGAGCCGCCGGGAGTGGCGGGGCTGATCGTCAAGCTGCAGAACTGCCAGCTCAACTTCGACATGGCGGCGCTCGCGCTCGACGTGATGGGCGAGCTCGGGGCGCTGTACGACCACAGCAAGTACGAGCGGGAGCGCGGCTACTGGCAGGCGCACTCGATCTTCTCGCTAGGACTGATCATCGGCGGCGGCACCGCACAGATCCAGAAGAACATCATCGCGGAGCGCGGGCTCGGACTGCCCCGCGAGCCCAAGCCGCAGAAGGCCTGACGGGGCCCCAGGAGAAAGACATGGATTTCGGACTCTCGGAAGACCAGCTCCTGCTCGAGCAGACTGTGCGGAGCTTCCTGGCGGACCAGGTCCCGATCGAGCGCGTGCGCGAGCTGCGCGACGCGGACTGCCCCAACGACCGGGCCATCTGGACCGCGCTCGCTGAGCTCGGCATCACCGGCATCCTGGTGCCCGAGGCGCAGGGTGGAAGCGCCCTGTCTCTGCTCGACGCCGCGCTGGTGTCGCAGGCGCTGGGTCACGCGGCGACGCCCGCGCCCTTCCTGTCGTCGGCGGTCATGGCGAGCGTCGCGCTCCGTGAAGCCGGCGGCAGCGACGCCGAGGCGTGGCTCGGCGGCATCGCCAGCGGCGAGCAGGTCTTCGGCGTCGCCGTGACCGAACTCTTCTCGGTGCGCGAAGAGGCCGGCGTCCGGCTCGACGCCGGAAAGCTCGGCGGCAAGGTGATGATGGCGATCGACGCCCACGGCGCGGACTTCGTGCTGGTGGTGGTCGACGCCGAGACGTTGGCCATCGTGAAGACGGACGCGCCGGGCGTCGGGATCGAGCGACTGCCGACCGTGGACGCGACGCGCTGCACGGCCGAGGTGGTACTCGACGGCGTCACGCCCGAGGCCGTGCTGCAGGACGCCGGACGCGCGATCGAGCGCATGCTCCAGGCGGGCCGCATCGCGCTCGCGGCCGACGCGCTCGGCGCCTGCGAGTCGATGGTCGAGCAGGCCGTCGCCTACGCGCAGGTGCGCCGCCAGTTCGATCGCGTGATCGGCTCGTTCCAGGCGGTCAAGCACATGTGCTCGGAGATGATCGCCGAGGTCGAACCGACGCGGTCACTGCTCTGGTACGCCGCGCACAGCTTCGACACCCTGCCGGACGAGACCCCGCTCCTGGCGTGTCACGTGCTGTCGCACGTCTCAGAGATCGCACGCGACATCGCCAGCGTCGCGACCCAGGTCCACGGCGGAATCGGCTGGACCGACGAGCAGAACCTGCACTTCTGGTTCAAGCGCATCGCCACCGCGCGCCACCTGCTCGGCGGGCCCGAGATCCTGCGCGACCAGGCCGCGCGACTCCAGGGCTACGCACCGGCGGCGTAGGAACGCCTTGGCGTCCCTGCAGGCGAACGGGATCACGATCGAGTACGAGGACACGGGCGGCGCCGACCGCCCGGCGATCGTGCTGATCCGCGGCCTGGGAACGCAGTTGATCGACTGGCCGGTCGCGCTCGTCGAGACGCTCTCGGGAGCGGGCTTCCGGGTCATCCGGCCCGACAACCGGGACGCCGGCCTCTCGAGCAAGCTCGACGCGTTCGGCGCGCCGGACATCCCGGCCGCGATCCGGGCAGCCCGCAACGGAGAGGCCGTTCCCTGCGCGTACACCCTGGAGGACATGGCTCGCGACGTAGTCGCCCTGCTCGACGTGCTCGGCATCGAGGCCGCGCACGTCGTGGGCATGTCGATGGGCGGGTTCATCGTCCAGAGACTTGCGGCGAATCACCCGACACGCGTCCTGAGCATGACCTCGATCATGGCGAGCAGCGGCAGCCCGGACCTGCCGGCCAGCACGCCGGAGGCGGCGGCGACCCTGGCGTCGAGCCCGTCCGACCCCGACGACCGCGACAGCGTGATCACGCACGACGCAGAAGTGGCGCGCATCCTCGGCAGCCCCGGCTACCCGGAAGACGAGTCGGAACGGCTTGCCATCGCCGCCGCGCGCTACGACCGCAGCCACTGTCCGGACGGCGTCGGCCGCCAGATGCTCGCGGTCATCGCGGACGGCCGCCGATTGGAGCTGCTCGGCGGTATCCGGGTGCCCACGCTGGTGATCCACGGCCGCGACGACCTGCTGGTCCGCGTCGAGGGAGGCATCGACACGGCCGCGCGGATTCCTGGCGCGAAGCTCGAACTGATCGACGGGATGGGACACAACATCCCGCTCGGCCTCGTCCCGACCCTCGCGAAGCTCATCGCAGAACACGCGAGCGCATCAGGCGCCCGCTGAACCACCCCTGAACCGGCGCTCGGCGCCCGAGGAGGTCTCCATGCTGATCGTTGCCGCCGAAGCCGTCGTCGAAGAGGGAGCCGTCGAAGAGCTTCGCGGAGCGCTGCGCGCGATGGAGCAGGCGACGCGAGGCGAGGCCGGCTGCCTCACCTACGCGTTCTCGGTCGACGTCAACGACCCGACGATGGTGCGGATCTTCGAGCGCTGGGAGTCGATGGATGCGCTCACGGCCCACTTCGGAACGCTGCACATGGCCGCGTTCGGCGCCGCGCTCGCACAGGCCCGGCCGAAGTCGGTCGACGTGAAGGCCTACGAGGTGGCGCGCGAGGTGCCGCTACCCGGCTGATCGCGGAAGAGCGACCAGCGCAGCCCGAGCGGCGTGATCATCGTGGTGACGATCACCATGATGACGATCGCCGCGAAGACCTCGTCTTCCACGACGCCCAGGCCGCGCCCGATGCTGGCGAAGATGAGGCCCACTTCGCCGCGCGGGATCATGCCGATCCCGACCGAGATCGCGTCGTGTCCCGGACCGGCCACGAAACCCGACGCGAGCTTGCTCACGATTGCCACCACGGAGAAGGCCGAGGCGAGCCCGAGCGTCGCGGGATCGACAAACGTGGTCAGGTCGACCTGCATCCCCATCAGCACGAAGAAGACCGGCGCGAAGATCGCCTCGATCGGTGCGATGCCCTGCTCGATCTTCGCCTGCGCGGTGCCCTCGCCGAAGTGCTCCTCGCTCAGGATGAGACCCGCTGCGAACGCGCCGACGATGGACGCAAGCTCGATGCGGTTCGCGACCCACGCCAGGATGAAGGCCAGCCCGAGCGGGAAGAGCAGCTTCGCGTTGTGACGGTCGAGCGACTCGAAGACGGCCGCGAGCGCGCGCACGATGCGCTCGCCAAAGAGCAGCACGGTCCCCAGGAAGAGCACCGAGAGTCCGGTGATCCTGCCGATCTCCAGGGGCTGGATCTCGCCGGTGGCGACGATCCCCACGATCACGGCCAGCAGGATCAGTCCCAGTACGTCGTCGATGACGGCCGCGCCCAGGATCACGCGCGCCTCGCCCGTCTGCATCTTTCCCAGGTCCTTCAGTACGCGTGCCGTGATCCCCACGCTCGTCGCGCAGAGCGTCGCCCCCACGAAGAGGTGCGACGGCAGGGGATCCTCCGGCAGCAGCCAACCGGTCACCGCCACTCCCAGCGTGAAGGGTATGACCACGCCCAGGATCGCGACGAGCAGCGCCCGCTTGCCGACCGCTCCCATCTCGGCCACGCTCGACTCCAGGCCGACCGTGAAGAGGAGCATGATCACGCCGAGGTTCGAGAAGATCCAGAGCGCCACGCCCATGTTGACGTGGAGCGGCCCCTGCGGCCCCGTGAGCACCTGCTGCAGCTGATGACCGATTCCGCCGGGTGCGAGCTGCTCCGCGGTGAAGTGCGCCTGGAAGACCTCGCCGACGGACTGGCCCGTACGCCAGACGTCGCCGTAGATCGTCCCCGCGTCGCCGAAGTGCATGACCAGCGTGAACATCGGCAGGCCGAGCCAGTAGCCGACGTTCCCGAGCAGCACGCCGATCAGCAACTCGCCCAGCACGGAGGGCTGGTTCAGGCGCCCCGCCGCCCAGCGTCCCAGCATGGCGGCGCCCAGGATGACGGCCAGCTCGAGCAGGACCGAGGCGAACGGGTCGCTGTGGCTCGCGCCCGCCTCTCCGGCTGCGACGGCGTGCCGCACCAGAAGTACGGCCGCCACCGCAGCGCTGGCGAAGATCCCAGTGCGCACCGTTCTCGTCAGTTTCTTGCCTTGGGCCGGATCGAGGTCGCGGCTAGAGCAGCTCGCCGAGCTTCGCGCCGATCTCCTCGGGCGTGACCTTGGGGCCGAAACGGGCGACCACCTTTCCAGAGCCGTCGACGAGGAACTTGGTGAAGTTCCAGACGATGTCCTCGCTCCCGTCCTCGTCGGGATTTCCCGACTTGAGGACGGCGTAGAGGTCGCACGCGCCGTCGCCGTTCACGTCGATCTTCGCGAAGAGCGGGAACGTCACGCCGAACTTAGACGTCGCGAACTCGCGGATCTCGTCATTGGTTCCGGGCTCCTGCGCACCGAACTGGTTGCACGGGAATCCGAGGACGCTCAGGGACTCTGTGTTCTCATGAAGGGTATGCAGACCTGCATACTGTGGGGTGAGGCCTCACTGGCTGGCGAGGTTCACCACCAGGCAGGCCTGGCCCGCGTACTGCGACAGCGCGACGGGCTCACCCGTGATCGACGCCATCTCGAAATCGTGGAAGCTGGCCATCGGACGCTCCTTCTCTTGGCAGGGGGTTCATCCTAGCCGCGGCACATCTGCCGCGGCAAGCGGAATGCAATCTAGGGGTCGCGCTGCGGAAGCGGGCAGAAGGCGCCTTCGGTGAATCCGCCTGGCTCGATGCCGAGCGAGTGGTTGAAGCGCGCGCGGAAGTTCTCCCAGGCGATCGCGGTCGTGAGCTCCACGATCTGCCCCTCGTCGAACGCCTTCGACAGCTCCTCGATCAGCGCCTCCGGTACGTCGAGTGGCGTGCGCGTCATGCCGACGGCCAGGTCGAGCACGCGCTTCTCGAGTTCGCTGAAGGCATCGCTCGACTCGTAGCCAGCCAGGTCGCGGAGCTGCTCCTCGGACACGCCTTCGTCCCTGCCCACGGCAGAGCCGATGTCGATTCAGAAGGGGCAGCCCACCATCATGGCGGCCTTGATCTCGGCCATCGCCTTGAGCCGCGCCGGTACGCGCGTCGCCCTGCCCTGCGCCAACTCGAACGCGGCGTACCCGCCGAGGATCGCGCTGCTGTGTCCCAGGATCGAAGTAGGCTCGAGCTCGCGCCCGAGCCGCTTGCGCGAGTAGCGGTTTGCGGCCTTGACGAGCCAGCCGGGATTCTCCGGGGGAACCGGCTTGATCTTCGCCATCCTGCGGTGCCTCCTTCGTTCGCCTGTACTGTCTATAGCGCAGCGGAGTCCTACCCGGCGGCTCTAGTCGGTCATCAGCGAAACCGGTATGCAGGCCGTGCGCGCGAACCAGCCGGCCAGCCGCTCGAGAACCGTCGGGTCGTGGTGGCCGCGCTCGATCACGTAGGCCTGTACCGCGCGCGCCTCCTCGCGGCTCACCAGGTCGGCGAAGCTCGCCATGCCGTCACCCGCACGTGTTCCCCCGAGGACGATCTCGTCCCACTGCGCGTGCACGTCGGCGCTGGCGAAGCGCAGGTCGGCGAGCAGGCCGCTGCTCACCACGCCGCCACCGTGGCAACGCATGCAGTGCACGCCGTAGGTCCGACGCCCGAGCGAGAGCGTCGCCTCGTCGACCTCGATGCGCGGCACCTGCACGGTCCGCTGCTGCCGGGGGCGCACGGCCGGCGTGGGCGCCTGGCCGCCGAGCTTCCACGCGAGCAGCCGTCCGTCGTTCTCGTAGGCGAGCGTCTCGAAGTGGAGACCCGCCGCGCCGCCCGCGCCGGCGAGCACGGCCACGTACTGCTCTCCGCCGACGCTGTACGTGACCGGCGCTGCCATCACGTCGATGCCGACGCTGCCGGACCACAGACGTTCACCACTCGCGGCATCGTAGGCGTGAAGCGCGCGCTCGGTGCCCTGGAAGACGAGCCCCCCGGCCGTGGACAGGATCCCGCCGGGGATGCTCGAGTCGTGCTGGACCTCCCAAGCCTTGCTCCCGGCCCGCGGATCCCAGGCGACGAGGCGCGTGCGGCCACAG
The DNA here is from genome assembly GCA_019311115.1 of Deltaproteobacteria bacterium. Lineage (GTDB taxonomy): Bacteria > Myxococcota_A > UBA9160 > SZUA-336 > SZUA-336 > JAFDDB01. Next base: position 3,608 of record JAFDDB010000121.1, on the reverse strand, counting down.
ATCACACCTCGCATCTCCTCGAAGCCCTCCATCGACTCGCCCAGCGCCGCGTAGTCCTCGCCGGTGTTGAACGCGCCCGGCTGGTAGCGGAAGTCGGGGTCGGGCTCGAACGGGTACCCCATCTCGATCGCCGGGATGTAGACGAGCCCGGTCCCCGGGTGGAAGCTCATCGGGTGCCAGTTGTGCCCGCCGAACACCGCCGGCGCGACGATTGCGCCCTCTTCGGCCCAGAGCGCCTCGGGCCGCTCGACCGGCCGCCCCGTCTTCGGATCGACGTGCGAGGCCCAGCTCACGTGCACGTACTTCTCGGCCGAGATCAGCTCGCCGGTCTCGCGGTCGAGCACGTAGAAGAAGCCGTTCTTCGGCGCCTGCATCAGCACCTTGCGCGTGCGGCCGTCGATCTCGAGATCCGCCAGCACCATGTGCTGCGTCGCGGTGTAGTCCCAGCTCTCGCCGGGCGTCGTCTGGTAGTGCCAGACCAGGCGTCCCGTGTCCGGACGGATCGCCAGCACCGACGCCAGGAACAGGTTGTCGCCGCCGCCCGGGCTGCGCACGCTGCGGTTGTAGACCGACGAGTTCCCGGTGCCGACGTAGAGCAGGTCGAGCTCGGCATCCCACGCCATCGAGTCCCAGACCGTCCCGCCAAGTCCCGCCTCCCACATCGACTCGGGCGACCAGGTCTCGGCGGCAAGCTCCAGCTCCGGGTGCTCGTGCGGTCCCTCGCGGCTCGCGGGCACGGTGTAGAAGCGCCAGGCGAGCTCGCCCGTGCGCGCGTCGTAGGCACTGAAGTAGCCGCGCACGCCGTACTCGGCTCCACCGTTGCCGATGATGACGCGGCCCTTCACCACCCGCGGCGCGGCGGTGATCGTGTACGGCAGGTCGGGGTCGGCCGTCTGCACCTGCCAGACGGGCGCGCCACTCCGCGCGTCCAGCGCGACCAGCCGCCCGTCGATCGTCCCGACGTACACGCGCCCCTCGTGCACGGCGACGCCGCGGTTGACGACGTCGCAGCAGGCATCGCGCCCCTTGGCGCGGGGCACCTCGGGGTCGTAGCGCCACAGCTCGCGGCCGGTCGCGGCGTCGAGCGCGAACACGATGCTCCACGAGCCGGTGGCGTACATCACGCCGTCGACGACGATCGGCGTCGCCTCGAGCCCGCGGCGCGTGCCGGTGGCGTAGGACCACGCCAGGCCCAGCTCCGACACGTTGCCGGTGTGCACCTGTGCGAGAGGGCTGTGGCGCTGCTCGCCGGCGTCGAGCCCGTGGAGCGGCCAGTCCGCGCTCTCGGGCACCGCGGTGGTCGCGGCCGGGGCGCCTCCGCGCGGCGCGGGCGCGTCGTCACAGGCGATGCCCGTCCAGGCCAGGACCAGCAGCAGACCAAGGGCACTCCGAGTCATCCGTCTTCTCCGTTCACTCACGTCTGCCGGGGAGGCCCGCTTCGGGCTCCCTGCTTCGGCCTCGGGAAGGCAGCGCGCATCTTACCCGCTCGGCCGGTGACAGGTACGCTTGGGGGAATGAACACGCCCGCACACTTGGTGCTGAACGCGCTGGTGCTGGGACGCAGCGACTGGCGTCCGCTCTGGCTGCCGATCTCGCTGGGCGCGCTGGTCCCCGACCTGCCGATGGTCCTCTTCTACCTCTACCAGCGCGGCTTCGCGGGTACGCCCGAGCGCGTGATCTGGGCGCACAGCTACTTCGAGCCGTCCTGGCAGGCGTTCTTCGACGTGTTCAACTCGCTGCCGCTGATCGCGATCGGCGCCGCGGTGGCCTGGCGTGCCCGCGCCCCGGCGCAACTGGCGTTCTTCGCCAGCATGGCGCTGCACTGCCTGGCCGACCTTCCCGTCCACCGCGAGGACGCGCACGCCCACTTCTATCCGTTCACGTCCTGGCGCTTCGAGAGCCCGGTGTCGTACTGGGATCCGGCGCACCACGGACTGGTCTTCGCCGGAGCGGAGGCCCTGCTGGTGCTGGGCGGCGCCGTCGCCCTCTGGCGCTTCTCGCCGCCACGCGCCTGGCGCGTGGTCGGCGCCCTGTCCGCGGCCGTCTACCTGGTGCTCGGCGCGGTCGTCCTCACGCTCTGGACACCGTAGGTCGAAACGGAAGGGCCATGGCGAAGACGCTGCTCTACCGCCTGTTCGGGCTCGGAGGACTGTCGGCCGACCTACGCGCGGCCCTCGACCAGGAGGGAATCGTGCTGCTCGACGAGGGCATCAGCGGCGCAATCGTGTTCAAGAACTTCCGCGCGCCGGGCCGCTACCACGGCTGGCGCTGGTCCTGGTTCAGCGGATCTCTCGTCGTGACCGAGCGGCGCTTCGCCGCCTACACGTCGGTGCAGCACTTCACGAAGATCATCGACGTGCCGTTCGGCGATCCTCACATGCGCCTGCTCGAAGGGTCGGTCGGTTCGCCAGGACGGCTCGTCATCCGCTTCGACGCCGGCGAGTTCCACGAGAGTTGGTCCGGCTCGATCGAGTGCCGCTTCAACACGCCGCTCGCACGCTCGTTCCTGGAGCGGCTCGAGCTGGGCCGCTAGCGGCTACTTCGACAGGTTCTTGCGCGCGCGCGCCACGGCGCGCTGGACGCGGCTGCGGTCGTCGCCGTCGAACGCGTCCAGGATCGCGCGGCCCTCGCCGGCGTGCTTGCGCGACGCCGCGGTCGTGAACGCCATGGCCACGTTCCAGCGCGTGTTCTCGTCCTTCCGCCCGGCGCCCTTGCGAAGCAGCTTCAGCGTCGCGTCGGGAAAGCGCGACAGGAAGCCGCCCCCGAGCGTGAACGGACCCAGGTTCTTCTGCAGGTAGGCGCCGTCGAGGGGAAGCAGCCGCTCCATGATGGCGAGCATGGGCTTCGCCTCCGACGCGTTGCGCTCCTTGGAGCGCGAGCTGAGCGCGAGCGCGACCGCGCGGCAGGAGGCTTCCTCTCCCTCTCTAGACCAGGCGTCGCAGAGCGCCAGGCCGCCGGCGAAGTCGCTCGCCAGCACGTCGGCGAGCCCCCCAGCCGCCCACTCTCGCACCTCCCAGTCCGGATCCTCGGCGAGCGTTCGCAGGCGCTTCGCGGTTCCCTTCGCATCGCGCTCCCAGCCGACGGCGACCAGGCCACAGGCGACCGAGCGCGCGATGCCTTCTTCGCGCTTCATCAGCTTCTTCGCCCACGCCAACTGGCGACCCGGGGTGGCCTCGCGCAGCAGCGCGATCACGCCGAGCTTCACGGCCTGCGGCGCGCCGGGCTTTCCGTGGTGCGTCCCGCTCATCAGGTACGTCGCCAGCGCGCCGACGTCCTCGTCCCCGATCCAGCCGCGCACGCGTTCGGATTCGAGCTGCATCCCGCCATCATACCTGCGGTACCCTGGGCGGGACTCGAAGCCATGGAGAGCGCGCATGCCCGATGCACTGCCCGGTGTCGGAGAGATCGTCGGCCCCATCGTCGCAAAGGTGGAGCCCGAGCATCAGCCGCTGCTGATCGCCCTGGCCGAGCGGATCGCCGCACGCCGTTACCGCGCCTGGGCCGAGCAGGCCGCTCGACCCGAGGACCGCCACAGGCTGATCGCATGCGCGGACCGCGAGGAAGAGGTCGCGCGCCGCGTCGAGGCGCTCTTCGACGACGCGGCCGGG
>JAFDDB010000120.1 GCA_019311115.1 Deltaproteobacteria bacterium | reverse complement strand
CCGGCCGCCGCGGAGCCCCTTGCTCGAGTAGCCGGACGCGTCCATGCCGTTGACCACGTAGACGCGGTACTCGAGCGCCTCGGCGAACGTGCCGAAGATGCCGACGCCGTTCTCCCGCCAGGTCGACGGGATGATCGCGCGCTCCGGCGAGGGCCGCTGCGTGCCGTAGTAGAAGGGCGGCTCGTGCATCTCGTTCAGGAACCCCATGGGAATCAGCACGAGTCCGGCGCGCACGTTGAACGCGTCGTCGAGCAGGAAGTCCAGCGTCGCGAACTCGACCGACACCGAGCCGTCCTCGCCGGTGCTGGCGTGCTCGAACTCGATCTCGGTGTTGAAGACGATCCAGTCGTTGTACTTGTAGCCGAGGTACATGACCATGCGCGTGAAGTCGGCGGTGTCTGTGCCGTCCCGCGAGTCGTTGAAGCGGTTGCGGTACACCGCCTCGGCGTACCCGCCCACCGACAGGCCTCGTCCCGCGGAGTAGACGCGAGACGCGGCGGGCCCCAGGCCGTAGCTGCTCTCGAGGGTCTTCTCCTCGGGCACGCCCAGCTGCGTGCGCATCGACTGCAGTTCTTCGACCACGACCTGCATGTCGCGCTTCAGGCCGGCGATCTCGTCCGCCTGCGCGCGCTCGCGGTCGCTGACCGGGGGGCTGCCGGCGGTCCCGCCGGCAGGCGTGTCCGACCACGCGGGCGCCGGGATCAGCATGGCCGCGCAGACTGCCAGGGCCGCGGAAAGCGTTCTCCACATCTCTCTTCTCCTGATTTCATTGGGAACGATATTGATAATCGTTTTCAATTAGACGATACCAGTGGGCTGACTTTCCTGTCAATCGAGATCCGGAGCCAGGCCCGGCCCAGCAGCCGAGACCTGCGGAGGAGTGCGCTAGCGCCCGCTGCGCCCCGCTGCGGCTGCGCGGGGGTAAGATGCGCGCACCGGACGGACGGGAGGCGGGCGCATGGCGGGAGCAGGAGAGCTGACCAGGGACGAGGCGCGCACCGTGGGGATGCTGGTCGCGGTCACGGCGCGGGAAGATCCCGAGCGGCTCGCACTGATCTCGCCGCATGGCGACCGCACCTTTTCGGAGCTCAACGCCAACGCGAACCGCCTGGTGCGCACGCTCCGCGCGCGCGGCCTCGAGCCGGGCGACGCCGTCGCGTTGATCTGCTCCAACCGGCCGGAGTTCGTCGAGGCTCACCAGGCCGCGGCTCGCGGCGGCTTCCGCATGACGTGCATCAACTGGCACCTGCAGCACGACGAGATCGCGTACATCGTCGAGAACTGCGAGGCGCGTGCGGTCATCGGCGACGCGCGGTTCGCCGACCAGATCGGCGCGGCCTGCAAGGAGATCCCCGGCGCGTCGGTCCGGCTCGCGGTCGCGGGTCAGATCGAGGGCTTCGAGGACTACGCTGCGGCGCTCGACGCCGACGGCAGCGACCCTTCGGATCCCGTACTGGGTGGCACGATGCTCTACACGTCCGGGACCACGGGCCGCCCCAAGGGCGTGTACCGGAGGCGGGCTCCGGCCGTGGGCGGGTTGGGGCTCCAGATCGCACAGGTCTTCAAGCCCGACGGCGCCGTCGAGCGCTCGCTCTGCACCGGACCCCTCTACCATGCGGCGCCGCTCGCCTTCAGCCTGGCGATGCCGCTCAACGCCGGGGTCGGCATCGTGATGATGGACGGCTGGGACGAGGTGGAGACCCTGCGGCTGATCGAGCAGCACAAGGTCTCGAACTCGCACATGGTCGCGACCATGTTCCAGCGTCTGCTGGCGCTGCCCGAAGAGATCCGCGGCAAGTACGACCTGAGCTCGCTCCAGTTCGTGCTGCACGGGGCGGCGCCGACGCCCGTCCACGTGAAGAAGGCGATCATCGACTGGTTCGGACCCGTCGTCTACGAGTACTACGCCGCCACCGAGGGCGGCGGCTGCTTCATCGACTCCGAGGAGTGGCTCCGCAAGCCCGGCAGCGTCGGCCAGCCCTCGCCCGGCCAGGTGCTCCAGGTCCGGGACGACTCAGGCACCGAGGTTCCGCGCGGCACGACCGGAACCGTGTACTTCAAGGCGCCGGACGTCGGCCGGTTCGAGTACTTCAAGGACGAGAAGAAGACTTCGAGCGCGTACAGCGGCGACTTCTTCACGCTCGGCGACCACGGCTACATGGACGAGGACGACTACGTCTTCCTGACGGGCCGCACCTCGGAGCTCATCATCTCGGGCGGCGTGAACATCTACCCGGCCGAGGTGGACGCGATCCTCATCATGCACGACGCGGTGGCCGACGCCGCGACGGTCGGGATCCCCAACGAGGACTGGGGCGAGGAGGTGCGCGCGGTCGTGCAGCTCGCCGACGGGGTCGAGCCGACCGAAGCGCTCAAGGACGAGCTGGTCCAGTTCGTGCGCGAGCGGCTGGCCCACTACAAGTGCCCGAGAGCGGTGGACTTCGACCCTGAGCTTCCGCGGCACGAGACCGGGAAGATCTACCGGCGCCTCGTCCGCGACCGCTACTGGGCGGACCGGCAGAAGAAGATCTGAAGTTGCGCTGCCTTCGTCGTGGTCTCGCGGTCCGGCTCGTCGCCGCCGTCTGCATTCTGGCCGCGCCGCTCCCGGCGGCCGCGCAGGAAGCGAGCGTGGTGCGCGCCAGGTGGGTGGTCCTGCACGCCGGGGCGCTGCTCGCCAATCCCGGGCGTGCCCCGGTCTCCGAGGCCACGGTCGTGGTGGCCGACGGCCGCATCGTCGACGTGCGTGCCGGATACGTCGAGGCGGCCGACCTTCCCGATGCGGCCGGCGCCGAGGTCGAGACGATCGACCTCAGGAACTCGTTCGTGCTTCCCGGCCTGATCGACGCGCACACGCACATCACGTCGGAGTACAGCGCGGGCATCCGACTCGAGCGGCTGCAGCGCAGCGACGCGGACAGCGCGCTGCTCGGGGTCGAGTACGCGCGCCGCACCCTGCTGGCGGGCTTCACCACGGTGCGCAACGTGGGCTCGTCGGGCGACGCGGCGTTCGCGCTGCGGGACGCCATCCGGCACGGCATCGTTCCCGGGCCGCGCATGCTGGTCGCGGGCGAGAGCATCACGCCGACCGGCGGCCACAGCGACGCTACGCTCGGCTACCGGCCGGGTCTCTTCGACCTGCCCGGCGCGATCGACGGCATCTGCGATGGCAGCGCGTCCTGCCGGCGCGCCGTTCGCGCGCAGGTCAAGCGTGGTGCCGACGTGATCAAGCTGACCGCGACGGGCGGAGTGCTCAGCAATACCTCGGCGGGCACCGAGCAGCAGTTCTTCGAGGACGAGCTCGAAGCGATCGTGAAGACGGGCCACCTGCTCGGACGCAAGGTGGCGGCCCACGCGCACGGCGCGCAGGGCATCAACGCGGCGCTGCGCGCGGGCGTCGACTCGATCGAGCACGGGACCTACCTGGACGCGGAATCGGTCCTCCTCTTCGTCCAGACGGGCGCGTTCCTGGTGCCCACGGTGCTGGCAGGAAAGACCGTCGAGGAGCGGGCGCGGATCGCCGGCTACTATCCGCCGCCGGTGGTCAAGAAGGCGCTCGAGGTCGGCCCGACCATCCAGGCGGCGCTGGCGCGCGCTCACAAGGGGGGCGTGCGCATCGCCTTCGGCACCGACTCGGGCGTGAGCAGCCACGGCGAGAACGCCCGCGAGTTCGTCTACATGGTCGAGGCGGGCATGAACGAGATGGAAGTGATCGTGGCCGCTACGACCGCCGGCGCCGAGCTGCTCGGACTGTCGGATCGCATCGGCACCCTCGAGCCCGGCAAGCTCGCCGACCTGATCGCCACCGAGCGCAACCCGCTGATCGACATCACGGAGCTTCAGCGAGTGAGCTTCGTGATGAAGGGCGGCGTGGTCCATTCCCCTTAGGGTCCGCCGGTGGTCCGCGCCGTCTTCTTCGACGTCGGCGAGACGATCCTCGACGAGACGCGCCAGTGGCAGGCCTGGGCCGACTGGCTCGGCGTGCCCGCGCTGACGTTTTTCGGCGCGCTGGGTGCGTGCATCGAGCGCGGCGTCCACCACCGCAGCGTCTTCGAGATGCTGCGGCCGGGCATCGACCTGGACCGCGAGCGGCGCGAGTTCGCGGCAGCGGGCCGCGAGCGGCCGGCGCGCGCGGAGGACCTGTACCCGGACGCGGTGCCCTGTCTGCGTGCGCTGCGCGACGCCGGCCTGCGGGTCGGGCTCGCCGGCAACCAGCCGGCCTCGATCGAGCCCGCGCTCGCCTCGATGGGGCTCGCGGCCGACGTGATCGCCTCGTCCGCCGGGTGGGGCGTCGAGAAGCCCTCGCCGGAGTTCTTCCGTCGGGTGGCCGAGGCGGCCGGCGAGGCGCCCGAGCAGATCGCGTACGTGGGGGATCGGCTCGACAACGACGTCCTGCCGGCGCTCGACGCCGGCATGGTGGCCGTGTTCCTCCGGCGCGGGCCGTGGGGGATGGTCCACGCCGGGCGGCCCGAGGCGGCGCGTGCCCACCTGCGGCTCGATTCGCTCGACGCCCTGTTGCCCGGTCTTCGGGCACTCGAGAGCTGAGCGGTCCGCCGCGGGGGCTCGTGGTATCGTCCCGCCCGGCAAGCGGAGGACCCTGCATGATCGTCGCGTGTCTGGACCTCGAAGGGGTATTGGTTCCCGAGATCTGGATCGCCGTGGCGGAGCGCACGGGAATCGAGGCGCTGCGCCGCACCACCCGGGACGAGCCCGACTACGACAAGCTCATGCGCGCCCGCCTCGAACTGCTCGATGCCAACGGGCTCCGCCTGCCCGACATCCAGGACGTGATCGGCACGCTCGACCCGCTGCCCGGCGCCGGCGCGTTCCTCGACTGGCTCCGCTCCCGCTTCCAGGTCGTGATCCTGTCGGACACGTTCTATGGATTCGCCGCTCCGCTGATGCGCAAGCTCGGTCACCCGACGCTCTTCTGTCACGACCTCGAGGTCGACGCGGACGGCCGGATCCGCGACTACCGGCTGCGCATGCCGGATCAGAAGCGCGCTTCGGTCGAGGCCTTCGCGGCGCTCAACTTTCGCGTAATTGCCGCCGGCGACTCGTACAACGACACCACCATGCTCACCGCCGCCGATCGCGGGATCCTGTTCTCACCGCCGGACAACGTGGTTGCCGAGTTTCCGCAGTTCCCGGTCACCCGCACGTACGACGAGCTGCGCGACGCCTTCGAGAACGCTGCGGAATCGCTGACTCGCGCCTAGACGCACCCCCGGCCCCTCCCTATACTCCGCGCGCGTTTCAGGAGGTCCCCCGTCGATGAGCCACCCGGAGCTGGTACGTCTGCCCGGAAATCCCATCTCGCGCCGAGCCGATGGCTCGCTCGAGGTCCCGAACGATCCCATCCTCTGCTTCGTAGAGGGCGATGGCACGGGCCGTGACATCTGGAGGGCGTCGGTACGCGTCTTCGATGCCGCGGTCGAGAAGGCGTATGGCGGCGACAGGCACATCGCCTGGCACGAGGGACGAGACGGTCGACAAGTTCCGCGAGTACCTCGTCGGCATCAAGGGACCGCTCACCACGCCGATCGGCGGCGGCATCCGCAGCCTCAACGTGGCGCTGCGCCAGCTTCTGGACCTGTACGTCTGCCTTCGCCCGGTGCGTTGGTACCCGGGCGTGCCGAGTCCGGTGAAGCGCCCCGAAGACGTCGACATGGTGATCTTCCGCGAGAATACCGAGGACATCTACGCGGGAATCGAGTGGGAGGCCGAGTCTCCCGAGGCGCGCAAGGTGATCGACTTCCTACGCAACGAGATGGGCGTCGAGACCATCCGCTTCCCCGACACGAGCGGGATCGGCGTCAAGCCGGTGTCGCGAGAGGGAACGGAGCGCCTGGTCCGCGCCGCGGTCGAGTACGCGATCGAGCACCAGCGCAAGAGCGTGACGTTGGTCCACAAGGGCAACATCATGAAGTTCACCGAGGGCGCCTTCCGCGACTGGGGCTACGACCTGGTGCGGCGCGAGTTCAGCGGCAAGGCGATCGGCTGGGACGACTGCGACGGCAATCCACCCGAGGGACAGATCCTCATCAAGGACGCGATTGCGGACATCACGCTCCAGCAGGTGCTGACGCGGCCGCGCGAGTTCGACGTGGTCGCCACCATGAACCTGAACGGCGACTACCTGAGCGACGCGCTCGCCGCGCAGGTCGGTGGCATCGGCATCGCCCCCGGGGCGAACATCAACTACGTGACGGGCCACGGCATCTTCGAGGCCACGCACGGTACCGCGCCGAAGTACGCCGACCAGGACAAGGTCAACCCCAGCTCGGTGATCCTGTCCGGCGTGATGATGCTGAACCACATGGGCTGGACCGAGGCTGCGGAGCTGATCTCGACGGGGATCTCGCAGAGCATCGCCGCGAAGCGCGTGACCTATGACTTCCACCGCCTGATGGACGGCGCCACGCTGCTCAAGTGCTCAGAGTTCGGCGATGCCATCATCGAGAACATGGAGTAGAAGATGGCGCGACCGCGCATCTCCCTGATCGGCGCCGGCAACATCGGCGGTGTCCAGGCGCAGCTGATCGTCCAGAAGCAGCTCGCCGACGTCGTGCTCTTCGACGTCGTCGAAGGCCTGCCGCAGGGCAAGGCCCTCGACATCAACCACGCGCTCGACGCCTGGGGTACGAGTTGCACCGTGACCGGCACGAACTCGTACGAGGACACGGCGGGATCCGACGTCTACATCGTGACCGCCGGCCTCGCGCGCAAGCCGGGCATGAGCCGCGACGACCTGCTCTCCACGAACCTGGGGATCATGCGCCAAGTGGCCGAGGGCATCCGCAAGGCCTCGCCCGACGCGGTCGTGATCGTGGTCTCGAACCCGCTCGACGCCATGGTCTACGCGATGAAGGAGATCAGCGGGTTTCCTCCGCAGCGCGTCTTCGGCCAGGCGGGCGTGCTCGACTCCGCGCGCTTCAAGTTCTTCGTCGCCGAGGCGCTCGGCGTCGCTCCCCGCGACGTCGTGGCCATCGTGCTCGGCGGCCACGGAGACACCATGGTCCCGCTGCCTCGCCACTGCAGCGTCAATGGCGTGCCGCTCACCGAGCTGATGGACAAGGCGGCGATCGACGCGATCGTCGAGCGCGTCCAGGGGGCAGGCGGCGAGGTCGTGGGTCTGCTCAAGACGGGCTCCGCGTTCGTGTCGCCGGCCGCGGCGTCGGTGGCGATGGCGGAGTCCGTGATCCTCGACCAGAAGCGCGTGCTCCCCTGTGCGGCGTGGCTCGACGGCGAGTACGGCGCCTCGGGCGTGTACATGGGAGTGCCGGTGCAGATCGGTGCGGGCGGTGTCGAGCGCATCTTCGAGATCGAGCTCGACGCGAGCGAGAAGAAGCTGATGCAGGCGAGCCTCGCCCACGTCGAGAAGCTGATCTCCGGGATCGAGCTGTGAACGTCCACGAATTCCAGGCCAAGCAGATCCTGCGCGAGTACGGCGTCGACGTACCCGCGGGACGCGTGGTGGACACGGCGGCCGAGGCCGAGGCCGCGGCCAAGGAGATCGGCGGCACGGTCGTGATCAAGGCGCAGATCCACGCCGGCGGGAGGGGCAAGGGCGGCGGCATCAAGCTCGCGCAGTCACCGGCAGAGGCCCGCGAAGCCGCCGAGGCGATCCTGGGCATGCAGCTCGTGACGCCGCAGACCGGCGCCGAGGGCAAGCTCGTGCGCAAGGTCTACGTCGAGGCCGGCTCGCAGATCGACGACGAGCTGTACGTGGCGGTGCTGGTGGACCGCGCGACGCGCAAGATCGCGGTGATCGCCTCCACCGAGGGCGGCATGGCGATCGAGGAGGTCGCGGCCGCCACACCCGACAAGATCCTGACGCGCCAGATCGATCCGCTGGTCGGGCTCGCCGACTACCAGGCGCGGGACCTCGGTCTCGACCTCGGGATGAACCCGCCGCAGTGCGCGTCGTTCGTCAAGCTGCTCCACGGGCTGTACCGGCTCTTCGTCGAGAAGGACCTTTCGCTGCTCGAGATCAACCCGCTCGTGCTGTCGGGCGACGCCGTGATCCCGCTCGACTGCAAGCTCAACTTCGATTCGAGCGCGCTGTACCGGCACCCGGACATCGCGGAGCTGCGCGACCCCGACGAGGAGGACGCGCTCGAGTCCGAGGCCAGCAAGTACGACCTGTCCTGGGTCTCACTCGACGGGAACATCGGCTGCATGGTGAACGGCGCCGGCCTGGCGATGGCTACGATGGACATCATCAAGGTCGCCGGCGGCGAGCCGGCCAACTTCCTGGACCTGGGCGGAGGGGCCAACAAGGAGGGCGTCGGACGCGCGTTCCAGCTGATCCTGGCCGACGAGCACGTCAAGGGAATCCTGGTGAACATCTTCGGCGGCATCGTTCTCTGCGACATGGTCGCCGAGGGGATCGTCGCGGCGGCCCGCGAGCTCAGTGTGACAGTGCCGTTGGTGGTGCGCCTCGACGGCACGAACTCGGACCGCGCCAAGGAGATCCTGAAGGAGTCGGGGCTCGACATCCTGCCGGCCGACGGCATGCAGGACGCGGCCGACAAGATCGTCGCCGCAGTGAGCGCCCAGGGGTGAACACATGAGCATCTTCCTGAGCCGCGACACGAAGCTGTTGATCCAGGGCATGGGCCGGAACGGCCAGCTCCACGCGGGCCTGTCGCAGGAGTACGGAACGAACGTCGTCGGCGGCGTCACGCCGGGACGTGGAGGCAGTGAAGCCTGCGGCGTTCCCGTCTTCGACACGGTGAGCCGCGCGGTCGCGGCGACCGGCGCCAACACGTCCGCGGTCTTCGTGCCCGCGAGGGCAGCGGCCGACGCGATCCTCGAGGCCGCGGCAGCGGGCATCAAGCTCATCGTCTGCATCACCGAGTTCATCCCCGTGCTCGACATGCTGCGCATTCGCGCGGTTCTCCAGGACACGGGCGCGCGCCTGATCGGCCCCAACTGTCCGGGTATCCTCGACCCGGGCCTGCGCGTTCGCGCCGGCATCTCACCGTACAAGATCTTCCAGCCCGGCCGCGTGGGCGTCGTGTCGCGCTCGGGCACGCTGACCTACGAGGCCGTCCACCAGCTGTCGCAGCTCGGCATCGGGCAGAGCACCTGCGTCGGCATCGGAGGCGACCCCGTCAACGGGACCGACTTCATCGACTGCCTGCTCGCGTTCGAGAGCGACGCGGAGACCGACGCGGTCGTGATGATCGGCGAGATCGGCGGCACGGCCGAGGAAGAGGCCGCCGAGTTCGTGCAGTCCCAGGTGTCGAAGCCCGTCGCCGCGTTCATCGCCGGTACGACGGCACCTCCCGGCAAGCGCATGGGGCACGCCGGCGCGATCATCTCCGGAGGCTTGGGTACGGCCGAGGGAAAGATTCAGGCGCTCGAGAAGGCCGGCATTCCCGTCGCGGCCTCGCCCGCGCTGATCGGCGAGACGCTGCGCCAGGTCGCCCCGAACGCGCGGTGAGTCTGCTCGTCGTCGGTTCGGTCGCCCTCGACGACATCGAGGCGCCCGGGGGCAAGGTCGAGGCCGTCCTCGGCGGCGCGGCCTGCTACTTTGCCGTGGCCGCCAGCTACATGGCTCCGGTGCGTGCGGTCGGCGTGATCGGGAACGACTTTCCCGAGGAGCACCTGGAGTTCCTGCGCTCGCGCGACATCGACGTCGAGGGCATCTACCGCGCCGACGGAGCTACATTCCGTTGGGGTGGCCGCTACCACGACTCGATGAACCAGCGCGACACGCTCTTCACGGAGCTCGGCGTCTTCGAGGGCTTCGACCCGGACCTGCCGGATCACTACCGGGACTCGCCGTACGTCTTTCTGGCGAACATCCATCCCGGACTCCAGACGAACGTCCTGCGCCAGGCGAACGCCCCGGTCTTCGCGGCGATGGACACGATGAACCTGTGGATCGACACGACCCGCGACGACCTGCTCGAGACGCTGTCACTGGTGAACGGACTCGTCATCAACGACGAGGAAGCGCAGCAGCTGACGGGTGAGTCGAACCTGGTCCGCTGCGCCGAGGGCATCCGCGCGCTCGGGCCGCAGACCGTCATCATCAAGCGGGGCGAGAACGGCGCCCTGCTCTTCGACGCCGAGGGCATCTTCGCCGCGCCGGCGTTTCCGCTCGAGACGGTCGTCGACCCGACCGGCGCGGGCGACACCTTTGCCGGCGGGTTCATGGGAGCGATCGCGCGCGCCGGCGACACCGATCCCGAGACCCTGCGCCGCGCCGTGATCTCGGGCTCGACCATGGCGTCCTTCTGCGTCGAGGACTTCAGCCTGGACCGCTTTCGCGAGCTCTCCCACGAGCAGATCGACGAGCGTTTCGAGGCGTTTCGGCGCCTGACGCGGTTCTGAGGCCCGCTGCGACCTCGAGGAGGGGTCGCGAGCGCGCAGACGCGCTTCGGAAACGCGCAGCTGGGCGCCGGAAGTCCGGGGCGCGGTTCAAGTCCGGTTTTACCTCCACCGATGGGACGGTGTGTTCAAGGAGCTGGACGGACCCACGGCCCTGCGTGCCGACCTGGTGCTCGCGCTGTCGTTCTCGCACGGCTCGGCCGAGCTCGAGACCGATGACGGCATCGAGCGCTGTTGCGCCGGGCTCGTCGCGGTGTGGAACGGCAAGAAGGGCTTCGTCGCCGTCATCGTGCGGCAGCTCGACCAGCCGCGCCTTCGCCGCTGGGTCTACGAGGCTTCGCTCAAGGACGCCGGTTCGGTACTGACGGCGTTCGAGGCGGGCCTGGCGTTCACGACCTCGCTCGGCCTCGAAATGGACGAGATCCCGTACACCGAGATCGGCGGCGACGAGAGGTCGAGCCGGATCGACCTCTGGAACGACATGCGGAAGCTCTCGCGCCAGCCGAATCTCGGGAGCCGGCACGACGCCGAGACCGCCGCTCCCGAGTCTGCCATCACCGCGGACGACCACGGTGGCGCCGTGCTCGGCCGACTCACCCTGGTCCGCAAGGGCGGCGGCTACGCCGGTCCCCTGGCGCGCCTGCTCTCGTACTTCTGACCCCCCTGGAGGAAGCCATGCAGCGTTCGTTCATTACCCTGATCAGCATCGCGGCCATCGCCCTGTCCGCCTGCGCCAGCGGGCCCACGCCGCTCGAGCAGAGGCAGGCGCAGACCCACCGAGACCTGGCCGACCTGAAGCTTCAGCAGGGCGAGCTGGGCTTCGCCATTCGCCAGTACAAGGCGGTGCTCGAACTGGACCCGAAGAACGCCGAGGCGCACTTCGGCCTGGGCGAGGCGTACCGTCGGCGCGGCATGCTGACCGACGCCGAGAAGCACTTCAAGCGCGCCAACCAGATCGACGAACTGCACGACGACGCGCTCTTCAATCTCGGTGTGGTGTATATCCAGCAGGAGCGCTGGGAGGACGCCATCGAGCTCAATACGCAGCTTTCCGAGGAGCCGACCTTCCTCCGGCCGGAGCGCGCCCTTGTCAACCGCGGCTGGGCGCTCTACAAGTCCGGCGATCTTGCGGGGGCCAAGAGTGACTTCCAGGAGGTGCTGGCCGGGAACAGTGCGGACTTCCACTCGCATCTGAACCTGGGCATCGTGCTCTACGACGAGGGGGAGACGCTCCAGGCGATGGGGCACTTCGAGCGCGTACTGCAGCTGATCGACCGGCGTCCCGCCTCGGCCGCCGGTGGACTCGGGGCACAGGCGCGCTTCCACCTCGCGCAGGCCCACGTGAAGCTCGGACAGAGGGACAAGGCGATCCGCCAGCTCGAGCGGGCGTCGGAGCAGGGGGGCAGCGGCGAGTGGGCAACCAAGTCGAGGGCGTACCTGACCGTCCTGCAGTAGACGCACCTCCGGCGTTCGGCCACTGGTATCGCACGCAGCGCGAGCTGCGCGGCGTGGCGGCGGAGTACGTGGCCGAACGCACCAAGCTCGCGCCCGAGAGGATCTCGGACATCGAGTGCGGCGCGCGAAGGCTGCCGGCGAATGGAACCGGACGCCTGACGGCGCGGGCGTTGGCACAGGCGATCGGCGCCGATGGCGACGAGGCCGTGCGCGTACTCGTCGAGTCGGGCGAACCCGTCGTCGCGGTCGCCCGGCTCTCGCTCCGGAGGATCGCTGCAGTGGCCGCGCGCCTCGCGCTCGCGCTGGCGCTCGTCGCCGCGGTCTGGATGCTGGGCGCCTGGGTCGTGGGACTGCGCGGTCCCGACGAGCCGCCGCGCATCGTGCACCGGCCGGACTACGTGCAGCGCGCGCTCGAGTCCGCGCCCTGAGACGCCGCGCGTCCGGCGTCGAGGCCGGATGCGGGCTAGGTTCTGACGATGCCGCAGAGCCGCGACAGCCTGCTGCAGGGGAGCCTGCTTCGCTTTGTTCGCCGCGGCGCCTGGGACCATGCCGGCAGGCTCCTCGAGAAGAGTCACCCGGCCGACATCGCCCGGGTGCTCGACCGGCTGACCGAGGCCGACCGCCGGGCGGTCTTCGACCTGATCCGGTCTCCACAGGTGCGCGCCGAAGTGCTGCCGCTGCTCGAGTTCGCCGCGCGCGCGGACCTGCTCGTCGGTATGCAGCCCGAGTCGTCCGCCGGGATCCTGCAGTTGATGGACACCGACGACGCGGCCGACGTGCTTCGCGAGCTTCCGAGGGACGAGGCCGACGCGATCATCGGCTCGCTTGGCGAGCGCGCCGACGAGATCGAGAGCCTGCTCCAGTACCCCGAAGGCATCGCGGGCGCCATCATGGTGCCGGACTACTTCGCGCTGAACGAGAACCTGACGGCCAAGGAGGCGGTCGAGCACCTCCAGTCACGGGGCACGGCCGAGGCCAGCTTCTACGTCTACGTGGTCGATGACAGGGGTTACCTGGTGGGTGTGCTGTCGTTGCGCCAGCTCATCATGCAGCCACCCTACACCGTTCTGCGTGATTGCATGGTGATCGACCCGATTCGGGTCACCGTCGACACCGACCAGGAAGAGGTCGCGCGCATCGTGGCGCGCTACGACCTGCTGGCCGTACCCGTGGTGGACTCGCGGAACGAGCTGGTCGGCGTCGTCACCGTCGACGACGTCATCGACGTGATGCGCGACGAGGCCACCGAAGACATCCTGAAGCTCGCCGGAACCACGGTCGAGGAGGTCACGCGCCCGGGCATCCTGCGCGGTGCCTGGATCCGCTTTCCCTGGCTCGCCGCCAGCTTCGTCGGGGGTGCGGGCGGGATCTTCCTGCTCGCCCGCTACGAGTCCTTGCTCACCACCACCGTGCAGATCGCCTTCTTCCTGCCCATCATCCTCGGCATGGGCGGCAACGTGGGGAGCCAGTGCTCCATGGTCGTCGTGCGTGGGCTCGCGACCGGGCGTCTCGAGCTCGACACCGTGCCGCGCATCATCCTCCACGAGGTCGGGACCAGCGTCCTGTTGGCGGTCACGTTCGCGGCGACGCTCGGCGGGGTCGCCGCCGTGCTCGGCTATGGCCCGCGGGCCTTTCCGCTGGTCGTCGCGCTGGGCATGTTCATCTCCATGCTGACGGCGGCCACGGTCGGGACACTGCTGCCGCTCATCTTCGATCGCCTGGGCGCGGACCCGGCCGTCGCCTCGGGCCCGTTCGTGACCACGTCGACGGATGTCGCGGGGATCGCAGGCTTCTGTCTGGTGGCCTTCTGGCTGCTGTAGGCTGGATCGGTGCCCGAG
This sequence comes from Deltaproteobacteria bacterium, assembly GCA_019311115.1. Classification (GTDB taxonomy): domain Bacteria; phylum Myxococcota_A; class UBA9160; order SZUA-336; family SZUA-336; genus JAFDDB01. The sequence goes on along the minus strand of JAFDDB010000120.1, from coordinate 2,697 downwards.
TACCGCACGCGCGCGCTCGTCCTTCGCACCTTCGACCAGGGTGAGTCCGACCGCCTCGTTCACCTGTACACCGAGACGCTCGGGCGGGTGTCCGCGATCGCCAAGGGCGCGCGGCGCTCGAAGCGGCGCTTTCCGGGTACGCTCGAGATCCTGACCCTGATCGAAGCGCGCATCGTCGATCCCCCGCGCTCGTCGCTCATGCGCATCGAGGGCGCGAAGCTGGCGGAGCCGTTCGAGGGACTGGTCAACGACCTGGGCCGCTACGCGGTCGGCTGCCAGCTACTGGAGATGCTCGACCGCTTCACCGCGGAGCGGGAGGCGAGCCCCGAGCTGTTCCGGTTCGCCGAGGGCGTGCTGGGCGTGATCGCGCGAGAGACCCCGGACCGCCTGCTCGCGTTGCTGGTGCAGCTGAAGACCCTGGCCCGGCTGGGCTTCCGCCCGCAGCTCGCGAGCTGCTCGGTCTGTGGGGGCGAGATCCAGGCTCCTGGACCGATGGCCGGTTTCGAGCCGCGCCACGGGGGGGCGGTCTGCGCGAGCTGCCGCGAGCCCGGCGACACCGACGTGGCGCCCGGTCTGCTGCTCGCGCTCGAGGCCGGCATCCGCACGCCGCTGCGCGACCGGGGGCAGCTGGGCCTCGGTCCGGGAGCGCTGCGCAGGGCGCTGGTGCTGGTCGACCGCTTCTTCCGCTACTACATCGGAGCGGAGCTCCGAACCGACGATTTCCTGCGAAAGACGCTGCCGCTCGACCGTCTTGACGCGAATCAGCGGCCTGAGGATACTCCGCCCACGGCGCCGGATCCGACGGGGGGAGACTGCGAGGAGCGCGTCCGCAGCGGCTCCGGGCGCTTGGACTCGGACGGGGCGGGGCCTCGGCGCAGGCTGGAGGCGCCGGAGTAGGCGGCGCCGGCCCAAGCCCGAGGGCGCGCAAAGCCGCGAGCACAGGAGAGAACCAGTCTTGGCGAAGCGAGCGACCCGGAAGCGCAGCGTCCAGAAGCGGACGGCTCAGAAGCGGACGGCCCAGAAGAAGGGCGCCCGGAAGCAGGCGAAGAAGGCGGCGCCTGGCCGGCGCTCCGTCTACTTCTTCGGCGACGGCCGGGCGCAGGGCCGCGCGTCGATGCGCGACCTGCTCGGCGGCAAGGGCGCGAACCTGGCCGAGATGACGCGGCTCGGCGTGCCCGTGCCCGCGGGCTTCACGATCTCGACCGAGGTCTGTGCCGACTTCTACAGCCGCGGCCGCAAGCTCGGACGCGAGGTTCGCGGCGAGATTCTCGACGCGCTGGCGCGCGTCGAGAAGGTGATGGAGACCCGCTTCGGCTCCAGCGAGCGGCCCCTGCTCGTGTCGATCCGGTCCGGCGCGCGCGTCAGCATGCCCGGCATGATGGACACGGTCCTCAACCTGGGCCTCAACGACGAGACGGTCGAGGGCCTGGCCAAGGAGAGCGGCGACCGCCGCTTCGCATTCGACAGCTATCGCCGCTTCGTGCAGATGTACGGTGACGTGGTGCTCAACGTCGAGCACGAGTCGTTCAAGGCGCTGCTCGAGGCCAAGAAGCAGGAGCGCGGCGTCGAGCAGGACACCGCCCTCGACGTCGACGACCTGACCGCGCTCGTGCGCGAGTACAAGCGGCTGGTGCAGGCGGAGACCGGGTCCGCGTTTCCCGACGACCCCGCGGAGCAGCTCTGGGGCGCGATCGCCGCGGTCTTCGACTCGTGGAACACGCCGCGCGCCGTCCACTACCGCAAGCTCAACGGCATTGCCGACGACTGGGGCACGGCCGTCAACGTGCAGGCCATGGTCTTCGGCAACCTCGGCGATGACTCGGCCACGGGCGTCGCGTTCACGCGCGATCCGTCGACCGGGGAGCGCCGCTTCTTCGGTGAGTTCCTGCCCAAGGCGCAGGGCGAGGACGTCGTCGCGGGCATCCGTACGCCGCAGAAGATCACGCGCAAGTCGCGCCGCCCGGGCGGGCCCGAGTCGCTCGAAGAGCTGATGCCCGGGCCGTACCGCGAGCTTCGCCGCACGGCCCAGGGCCTCGAGAAGCACTACCGCGACATGCAGGATCTCGAGTTCACGATCCAGCGGGGACGTCTCTGGATGCTGCAGACGCGGACCGGCACGCGCACGGGACGCGCCGCCGTGAGGATCGCGGTCGAGATGGTCCGCGAGCGCCTGATCGACCGCGACACGGCGTTGAAGCGCGTCGACCCCGAGCAGCTGAACCAGCTTCTCCACCCCATGCTCGACCCGTCGTCGACGCCGCCGCCGATCGGCGAGGGGCTCGCGGCCTCGCCGGGTGCGGCGAGCGGTTCGGTGGTGTTCAGCGCGGACGTCGCCGAGGCCAAGGCCGCCGACGGCGAAGAAGTGATCCTGGTGCGGCGCGAGACGTCTCCCGAGGACATCCACGGCATGAGCGCGGCACAGGGGATCCTGACCGAGCTCGGGGGCACGACGTCTCACGCCGCGGTGGTCGCGCGCGGAATGGGAAAGTGCTGCGTCTGCGGCTGCTCCGACCTGCAGTTCGCGCCGGACGGGGCCTCGGTCAGCATCGGCGGCGTGGAGTTCCGCGAGGGCGACACGCTCACGATCGACGGCTCGACCGGCTACGTCTTCAAGGGGTCCGTTCCGACGGTGGAAGCGGAGCCCGGCAAGGAGTTCAAGACGCTGATGGGCTGGGCGGACCGCGTGCGGCGCCTGAA
>JAFDDB010000224.1 GCA_019311115.1 Deltaproteobacteria bacterium | reverse complement strand
CCCGAAGTCGTCATCTACACCACCCGGACCTGCCCGCACTGCCGCAAGGCGCTCGCTCACCTCGACCGGCGCGGCGTGCCGTACGTGAACAAGGACGTCGAGAGCGACAACCGCGCCGAGAAGGAGTACCTGCGCAAGGGCAAGGGCCGGCGCGGAGTGCCGCTGATCGACGTGGGCGGCGAGATCCTTCGCGGCTACAGCCCCAGGAGCCTGGACGCGGCGCTCGACCGGCATAGCTGATCGGCCCGCCCGCGCCCGGCCCCCGGGGGGACCTGTTGGGTTTATCCGACACCTCGCCGATAGAACCCGCATGCCGCCCCAGACCCTGAACACCTCGGACCCACGGCCCCCCCTGTCCCTCCCGGAGCTGCTCGAGATGTTGCAGGGCGACGGTGTCATCACCGCCCAGCAGGCGCAGGACATCCAGAGCCGCGAGACGACGCTGCGAAGCCGCGTACTCAAGGAGCGCGTGGGCTCGGTACGCTCGCAGGCGGCCTCCCGCTACGAGGTCGCCCCTTCCGAGATCGTGGTGGCGGCTTCGCTGCCGCACCCGAACCGGCAGCACCGGCGCCTCGACGAGGACACGGTGGCCGAGGTGCTCGCCGCGAAGAGCGGCACCCCCTACCGCAAGCTCGACCCGCTGCGCCTCGACAGCGAACTCATCACCAAGACGCTGTCGCGGCCGTTCGTGCGGCGGCACGCCGTGATTCCCGTCGGGCAGGACGGCGAGGGACTCGAGCTCGCCCTCACCGATCCCTTCGACAGCCTGCTGCGCGCCCAGATCGAGGACCTGATCCGGCAGCCGATCCGCTACGTCGTCTCGTCGAAGCGCGACATCCTCGCAATCATCGACCGCGTCTACGGCTTTCGCACCAGCATCGCGCGCGCCGACCGCGAGCTCGGAAGCGGCAACCGGAGCAACGCGATCGTGGATCTCGTCGAGCTGCGGTCGGCATCGGACCTGGCGAAGGGCGACGACGAGGCGGTCGTCTCCGCCGTCGACTACCTGCTCAACTACGCCTTCGAGCAGCGCGCGTCCGACGTCCATATCGAGCCACGCGCCGACGACGGCGTCGTGCGCTTCCGCATCGACGGCATCCTCCACGACATCGAGGTCGTGCCCGTAGCCGTGCACGGCGCGATCAGCTCGCGGATCAAGGTGCTGGCCCGCATGGACATCGCGGAGCGGCGCCGCCCGCAGGACGGCCGAATCAAGACGCAGCGCGGCGAACGCGAGGTCGAGCTCCGCGTCTCGAGCATGCCCACGGCGTACGGCGAGAAGATCGTCGTGCGCGTCTTCGACCCGAGCGTGCTGGCGGCCGACCTGCAGGATCTGGGCTTCAGCATCGCGGAGCGCGAGAGCTACGAGCGCTGGATCACCGCACCGAGCGGACTCGTACTCGTGACCGGACCGACCGGCTCGGGAAAGACGACCACACTCTACTCGACGCTGCGCTACCTGTCGGGACCGGAGATCAACATCACGACGGTCGAGGACCCGATCGAGATGGTCGACCCGCGCTTCTGCCAGGTGCAGGTCAACCGCACCATCGAGGTCAGCTTCTCGAGCGCGCTGCGCTCGATCCTGCGCCAGGATCCCGACATCATCATGGTCGGCGAGATCCGCGATCCCGAAACGGCCCAGATGGCCGTGCAGTCCGCACTGACCGGGCACCTCGTCTTCTCCACGGTACACACGCGCGACGCCGCCGGCGCGATCACGCGGCTCACGGACCTGGGCGTCGAGCGCTTCCTGCTGTCGAGCGTGCTCCGAGGCGTCGTGGCACAGCGGTTGATCCGCAAGATCTGCCCGCACTGCTCCGTCGACGGCTTCTTGAGCGCGGCACAGGTGCAGAGCCTGGGGCTGCAGGTGCCGGTCGAACGGCGCGAGCGGCTGGCCGTGCGCTGGGGCGAGGGTTGCGTCGACTGCCGCCACACGGGGCTCTACGGGCGCTCGGGCATCTTCGAGATGCTGGACGTCGGACGGCGCGTGCGCGAGTTGGTGCGCAGCGGCGGCGACGCCAGCGAGATCCTGCGCGCGGCACGGATCGAGGGGCTCGAGACACTGCGCGAGTGCGCGCTGCGCAAGCTCGCATCGGGCGTCACCACCTTCGAAGAGGTCGCGCGCGCGACGGTGGACGTGGATTGAGTCACTCGAGTCCACAGGAGATCGCGCTGCTCGTCACGTCGGGCTGGCGCGTAATCGCGCTCGAGACCTTCGAAGAGGACCGGGCCACGAAGCTGCTCGGACGCGTCGCCGAGGCGTGCAAGCGAACGCTGGTACGCTGGTCATCCGCCTCGGGGCTCGGCAACACGGGCAAGGGCCTCGGCTCGCTCGACGAGGGCTTGAAGGCGATCGCTGCGCACAAGGAGCCCGCGATCTTCGCCGTCTTCGACCCGAAGCCGTGCCTGTCGGTTCCGCTGGCGGTGCGGCGGCTTCGCGACATGCTGCCGCAGCTCTCCGAGCGCAAGCAGACGATCGTGCTGATCGGCCCGATCGTGAACCTGCCACTCGAGCTGCAGCGCGAGGCCGCGACCGTGGATCTTCCGCTGCCGCGCGCCGAGGAGCTGACGCCCGTCTTTGCGCGGGCGGTCGAGGCCCCCGACCCGGAGCTGATCGACCAGGCGGTGCGCGCCGCCCTCGGGCTGACCGGCGCCGAGGCGGTGCGCGTGCTGCGCAAGGCCTGTGCGGCGACCGGGGGACTGAACGACGCCGCCATCTCCGCGATCGTGCGCGAGAAGCGGCAGGCGCTGCGGCGCACGGCCGCACTGAGCTTCCACGACGTGGACACGAGCATGTCCGACGTGGGCGGCCTGGGCGAGCTCAAGCGCTGGCTCCGCGAGCGCAAGCGCGCCTTTTCCGACGACGCGCGCAAGTTCGGACTGCCCACCCCGCGCGGTCTGCTACTGCTCGGCGTGCAGGGCTGCGGAAAGTCGCTCTCGGCCAAGTCGGTGGCTCGCGAGTGGCAGTTCCCGCTGCTGCGCCTCGACCTGGCCGCGACCTTCGGCGGTAGCGAGGCCTCGCCCGAGGCGACGATCCGCGAAGCGACGACCATCGCCGAGTCGATCGCGCCCGCGATCCTGTGGATCGACGAGATCGAGAAGGGCTTCGCGGCATCGGACGCCGACGCCCGCGCGAGCCGCGTCTTCGGCTCGTTCCTGACCTGGCTCTCCGAGAAGGACGCTCCGGTCTTCGTCGTGGCGACGGCCAACGACATCGCGAACCTGCCGCCCGAGCTGCTGCGCCGCGGGCGCTTCGACGAGCTCTTCTTCGTCGACCTGCCCAACGTGGACGAGCGAGAGGAGATCCTCTCGATCCACCTGCGGCGCCGCGGCCGCGACCCGCTCCAGCTTCCGGTGCGCGCGCTGGCCGAGCAGGCCGAACGGCTGTCGGGATCGGAGCTCGAACAGGTCGTAGGCTCGGCGCTCTACACCGCGTACGCGAACGAGCGCGACCTGGAAGAGAACGACCTGGCGAACGCCATCGTCGAGACGGTGCCGCTCTACGACACGTACGAGGAGCGGATCAAGGAGCTCCGCGACTGGGCGCGGACCCGCGCGCGCTCGGCGGCGACTGGGCGCGGACCCGCGCGCGCTCGGCGACGCTCGACGCCAAGATGGTGGACCTGTTCGCGGCCTCGACCGGCTCCGCGTCCGATTCCCCGGACGCACCCTCCGACTAGACCCCGTGCACGCGGCGCCGGTCGCCCCGGCGCCTGCGACTCCGGTCACGACGCAGAGGATGCCGCGCCCTCGAGCCAGTCGATCCCGGCGACGCGCTCACGCGTCGGCATCGGCTCCCTGCTCGGGAACGAGATCCCAACCCGCCGCAGAGAGCTCCTGCTCCACGCGTTCGGCCTCGGGCGCGTGCACGGCGACGCATGCCACATCGCCCTCCTGCGGCTCGAGCTGGGAGTACATGGGCTGCGTGCGCCCGTCCCGCTCGAGCGCC
>JAFDDB010000223.1 GCA_019311115.1 Deltaproteobacteria bacterium | reverse complement strand
AAGAAGAAGGCCGCCGCCAGGAAGAAGCCCGCGGCGAAGAAGGCTCCAGCGCCCAGGGCTGCCGCACCGGCGCCCGCGCCGGCGACTCCCGCGCCGACGCCCGTCTCACGGCCCGTGGCCGCGACTCCGGCCCCGGCTCCCGGTCCGTCGATCCCGACGCCCGCAGCCAGTCCGCCGACGGTCACGCCACCCGCAGCCGCACCCGCGGCAACGCCCACGCCCTCGGCCGCACCCGCACCAACGGGACCTCGCCTCGGGATCGTGACGCACTTCTACGGCGACGCGAACGCGGCCATCGTGAAGATCGAGTTCGGCGAGATCCGCGTGGGCGACACGCTCCGGTTCACCGGCCACACGACGGACTTCGAGCAGCGGATCACGCGGATCGAGCTCGACAAAGCCGAGGTTCCGTTCGCGCGAGCGGGACAGGAGGTCGGCCTCGAGGTCCGCGAGCGCGTCCGCGAGCACGACGAAGTCAGGAAGGTGAGCTAGCCGGCGCGCCTACTCCCAGGTCGACAGAACCGGAAGCACTTCGCGCGCGAAGAGACGCATGCCCTGCTCCGCCTCTTCGAACGGGATGCCTCCGTAGCGAAAGCAGGTCGCCAGCTCGAAGGGCCCGAGATCCCCTCGGCGCTTGTCGAGCGTCTCCAGGATCTCGTCCGGGGTGCCGTAGGCGTTCGCCTTCAGGAAGCCCTTGAGGAATCCGGTCTCGCCGAGCTTCCGGAGCATCTCGGCGTTCGCTCCGTAGCCCTGGTAGCCCGCCATGTCCTGGAAGTGGTCCCCCATCAGCTCGTAGTGTTCGAGCAGGCTCGCCAGGTAGCTGCCCATGTAGCCCGGGGCCGTCTCCGCCGCGTGGCTCGCGTCGGCGTGGCAGTAGGTGAAGTCCGCGGTCATGGGCGGCGGCGGGGGCTGCCCGTGCTGGTCGCGGTAGGCGCTGCGGTAGCGCTCGATCGCCGGCAGACGGTGGTCCCACTGGCGCTCCGCGAACATGACCATGCGCGCGCCCACGCGCGCGGCCGCATCGACGGAGTCGTTCGAGTTCGCGACGGCGTACAGCCGGTCGCGGAAGCTGCGCTGCGGCCTCGGCCGGATCGGCGTGCGCGGCTGCGGATAGAACGGACCGTCTCCTTCGATGAAGCCGGTCTCGAGCGCCTCGGCGACCATCACGCTGCTCTCGTCGAAGCGCGCGCGCGAGGTGTCCATGTCGATGCCGCGAAACGGCGCGTACTCCCGGCGGGAGAGGCCGCGGCCCATGCCGAAGCGCACCCGTCCGCCGGAGAGCTGGTCGAGCAACGCGACCTTCTCGGCGACTCGAAGCGGGTCGTTCCAGGGCAGGATGACCGCGCCCGTGCCGAGTTCGATGCGCTCCGTCTTCGCCGCCACGTAGCTCAGCCACTGCGTGTTGTCGGGGCAGAAGGCGTAGTCGAAGAAGTGGTGCTCGACCGCCCAGACGACGTCGAAGCCGAGCTCCTCCGCCAGCAGCGCGAGACGCACCTCTTCGTCGTAGACCTGGCCATCGTCGAGGTCCGGCCAGCCGTACGAGGCGAACACCTGCAGGACTCCGACGTCCATGATCCCTCCCGAGAGCCGCGAGCGAAGCGGAGTGTATCAGCAACGCCCGCAGGGCGGCCGCACGCGACAGCGTCTACTGCGCGGCGGCTTCGGGAGCGTTCTCGAGCCGAGTCAACCAGTAGTCGGCGTCGAACTCGTCGTCGCCGAGCAGGAAGCGCCACAGGCGGATCCGGTTCAGGATCTCGAGCCGCCCCGTGTCCTGCTCGAACCAGGGCTCGAGCCGGCACAGGATGCTGTGCAGGTGCTCGGGATCCGGCGCCTCACGCAGCCAGAAGATCGGGCGCTGTTCGCCGTGGGCCGGCCCGAGGTCGCTGGTGTCCCAGAGCCGGCACTGCCGCACCGTCGGGTTCAGGCGGATCTTGAACATGAAGCGCATGCGATCCGAGCGGTTGATTCCGCCGCCATGCCAGAGCCCGTGGTGCGCCAGCATGACGGTTCCCGCCGGACACACCACGTGCTGCTGCCCGCGGATGTTCTGGTACCGGCCGATCGCCGCCTCGCTGACGATGCGCAGGTGGCTGCCGGGTATGTAGCGGGTGCCGCCCATCTCGCGCGTCACCGCGTGCGGGAAGTAGAAGAGTTGCGCGTCGAACGCCATGCGCGGGTCGATCGTCGAGTCCTGGTGCGTCGGCTGCGACGACTGGCGAAGCCCCCTCTTTTCGAACGACGCGGGCGGGAGCGCAAGGTGGAGGAAGTGGTGGTCTACGAGGCTCCCCGGACCCACCAGGCTCTCGATGGCGCCGCGAACGCGCGGCAGCGACACCAGCCCGTGAATCGGCGTGCCCGGGGCGTAGGCCTCGTCGAGCGGCGTCCCGGCCGGGACCACGGGGATCTCGCGCCCGGCGGCGTCGGTGCAGAAGCGCTCGTTGATCTCGTCGGGCACGACCCCGTCGAAGCGCAGCACGCCGCGGGCGGCGAACTCCGCCATCTGCTTCGAGTCGAGGAGCTTCGGCTCATCCATGAAACGGCTCCAGCTTTTCGAACACGAACTCGTACTTCAGGTAGGACGTCCGGAACTCCTCGCCGGGGGCGTGCGGCCGGAGGGGCGACATCTGGAGCAGGCGCCAGCCGTCGCGCAGGGCTTCGAGGCCGGAGGCGTAGGGCGGCTCGTCCTGGTCGCCCGGAATGTGATCCTCCTTCCCGGTCCCGTCCCACTGCGCCCACGACACCACGTGCGCGTCGAGCCCGGAGTGAGCCAGGTAGAGAACCAGCAGCTTCTGCCGCGTCGGAGTCACGGCTCGAGTCTACCGCGCCGCCAGCCTGCAGGTGACGACCTGCAGCGGAGACTCCGCGTCGAACGGACGCCCGTCGAATTCGCCGCACTTGTCAACGATCTCGAAGCCGCCGTGACGCAGCAGTGCGTCGAGCTCCTGCGGAAAGAGATGCGCAGGTAGCTGCGTGTCGCGTCGGCCATCGCCCGAAGCTACCAGACGGAGCTGCCAGGTCCGCAGCGGCGCATCGCATGCATCGGGTAGAGTGGCCGCGGCGTCGCATGCTGTATCTCACGCTGGCCTTCATCTCGGGGATTCCCGCGCTCGTGTACCAGGTCGCCTGGACGCGCGAGCTGGGGCTGCTCGCGGGAAGCCAGGTCGAGGGCGTCTCCGCCGTGCTGGCGGTGTTCTTTGGCGGACTGGCACTCGGCACCTGGCGGCTCTCGCCGCTCGCCGACCGGGCGGAGAACCCGCTCCGCCTGTACGCGCTGCTCGAGGGAGGCGCGGCCGTGCTCGCCGCCGCCACGCCGTTCGCGATCCGCGCCCTGGGGTCGCTGCCGGTCGAGAGCGACGCGGTCCGACTCGCGGCCGGCGCCGCCCTGCTGCTGCCGGGCACCTTCCTGCTCGGGGGGACGCTGCCCGCGCTGCTGCGGAGCCGGCCTGTCGACGTGGCTGGCGTCGCCGCGCGCGCCGGCTGGCTGACGGGCGCCAACACGGCCGGCGCGGTCACGGGCGTGGTGGTCTCGGCGCTGTGTATTCCCCGGCTCGGCCTGCGGGACTCGGTGCTGGGCGCGGCCGTGGTCGCGGTCGGCATCGCCGCCGCAGCGGCCGCGGCCTCGTCGGCCCGCCAGCGTACGCCGGCCGCCGACG
>JAFDDB010000032.1 GCA_019311115.1 Deltaproteobacteria bacterium | reverse complement strand
GATCGTCCCCGCAGAGTGGCCGAACCGGCCGCTGGGGACCGCATGAACATTCTGGGCATTTCCGCCTTCTATCACGACAGCGCCGCCTTCCTGGTCCAGGACGGCCGCATCGTGGCCGCGGCCCAGGAGGAGCGGTTCACGCGCATCAAGCACGATGCCGCGTTCCCCGCGAACGCCGTCCGCTACTGCCTCGGCGCGGCGGGGATCGCCGCCGCGGACCTGGACCTGGTCGCGTTCTACGACAAGCCGCTGCTCAAGTTCGACCGTCTGCTCGAGACCTACGTCGCCTGCGCGCCGCGCGGCTTCAAGCTCTTCCTGATGGGGCTGCCGCTCTGGCTGCGTGACAAGCTCTACACCCCGCGCCAGCTCGACGAGGGCCTGGGCGGCGAGTACACCGGCCGCTATGTCTTCCTCGAGCACCACGAGTCGCACGCGGCCAGCGCCTTCTTCCCGTCTCCATTCGAAGAGGCGGCCATCGTGACGCTCGACGGTGTCGGAGAGTGGACGACCGGCAGCATCGCGGTCGGGCGCGGCAACGAGATCCGCATGCTCAAGGAGATGCGCTTTCCGCACTCGCTGGGCCTGCTCTACAGCGCGTTCACGTACTTCACGGGCTTCCGGGTGAACAGCGGTGAGTACAAGCTGATGGGGCTCGCGCCGTACGGCGAGCCGGTCTACGCCGACCTGATGCTCGAAAAGCTGATCGACCTGAAGGACGACGGCTCGTTCCGCATGGACATGTCGTACTTCGCGTACACGCACAAGGACGTGATGACCTCGCCGAAGCTCGACGCACTGCTCGGCGGCCCGCCGCGCAAGGCGGAGACCGACATCACCCAGCGCGAGATGGACATCGCCGCGTCGATCCAGGCCGTGACCGAAGAAATCATGCTGCGAATCGCGCGCTACGCGCACGAGATCACCGGCTGCAAGAACCTGACGCTGGCGGGGGGTGTGGCGCTCAACTGCGTCGGCAACGGCCGCATCCTGCGCGAGGGGCCCTTCGAGAAGCTTTGGATCCAGCCCGCCGCGGGGGACGCCGGCGGGGCGTTGGGTTCGGCGCTCTTCGTCTGGCACCAGCTTCTCGGCAATCCGCGCGAGCCCGCGCAGCCCGACGACCAGCGTGGCTCGCTACTGGGGCCGGAGTTCACGACCCAGGACATCCAGGAGTTCCTCGACGACCAGGGCGCCGTGTACCGGCGCTTCGAGACCGAAGAGAAGCTGGTGGACGAGATCGCGGAGCTGATCGCGGCGCAGAACGTGGTGGGGCACTTCGCGGGGCCGATGGAGTTCGGGCCGCGGGCGCTCGGGGCGCGTTCGATCCTGGGCGACGCCCGCTCGACCGAGATGCAGTCGGTGATGAACCTGAAGATCAAGTTCCGCGAGTCCTTCCGGCCCTTCGCGCCGGCGGTGCTGCGCGAGGACGCCTCCGAGTTCTTCGAGCTCGACGCGGAGCACGACAGTCCGTACATGCTGCTCGTGGCGCCCGTGCAGGAGAGCAAGCGCACGTCGAGCACCAGCTCTGCGCGGGGTCTCGACAAGCTCAAGGAGAGCCGTTCCGAGGTGCCGGCGATCACGCACGTGGACCACTCGGCGCGCGTGCAGACGGTCGACCCCGAGCGCGCTCCGCGCTTCGCGGGAATCCTGCGCGCCTTCAAGGCCAAGACGGGCTGCCCCGTCGTCATCAACACCAGCTTCAACGTGCGCGGCGAGCCGATCGTCCACACGCCCGCCGACGCCTACAAGTGCTTCATGCACACCAACATGGACGTGCTGGTGCTCGAGGACTTCGTGCTGCGCAAGGCGGACCAGCCGGACGCCAAGCAGGTCGACCTGGACGCCTACCTGTCCGAGTTCGCACTGGATTGACATGGCCGCTGTCGAGCTGAACCTGCGCCCCGACGACCGTACGCTTCGGCAGTTCGGCTGGATTGCCCTGGCGGGCTTCGGCTTTGCCGCAGTGCTGGCCTGGCACGAGTGGCTCGTCTTCTCGTTCGGCCTCGGCGAGTGGCGCGAGGGCGTCGCCGTCGGCTTCGGCGTGTTGGCGGCCTATTCGCTGGCCGCGGGCCTGGTGTTCCCCCGCGCGAATCTGCCGGTCTGGATCGGGCTCGCGGTCGTCACGTTCCCGATCGGCTTCGTGCTGTCCTATCTCATCATGGGCCTGCTCTTCTTCGGCATCATCACGCCCGCGGGCGTGTTGCTGCGCGCCTTTGGGAAGGACCCGCTCGAGCGGCGTTGGCTGCCGGACGCCTCCAGTTACTGGGTGGACGCCCGCCCGCAGCGGCCCAAGACTTCATACTTCAAGCAGTTCTGAGGAATTCCAGATGTCCGAGACCCCCGAAGAGCGTGACGACGACTTCGCCGCAGCGGCCGCGACACAGGAGCGCGTCGGCCTGCTGGCCGAGATGTGGCAGTTCCTCGGCGAGAACAAGAAGTGGTGGCTCGCCCCGATCGTGATCTCGGTGCTGGCGCTGGGCGCCCTCGTCATGCTCGGAGGGACCGCCGCGGCGCCCTTCATCTACACGCTGTTTTGATTCCGGGGCGCCGAGCGGCTCTTGCCGGTCGGCTGCACCCTGCTTGACCGCGGGGGGCTTTTGGTTCAGGTTCGACCGGCGGTCTGAAGCCGCCGGATCGAACCCATGCCGAGTCCCCGCTTTCGCAATCTCGACGCCGCCAGACAGGCGGCCATCCTCGACGCAGCGTCCGAGGAGTTCGCGACCAACGAGTTCGAGGACGCCTCGTACAACCGGGTGATCGAGCGCGCCGGCATCAGCAAGGGCGCCATGTACTACTACTTCGACAACAAGGAGGACCTGTACCAGACGGTCCTCCAGCGCATGTTCGAGCGGCTGGCGCAGTACGTGACCGTCGATGTCGAGGTCGACAGCGCCGAGGCGTACTGGCGGCGCGGCGAGCTCGTCTACGCGCGCATGCTGCGCTTCTTCCAGATGGACGACAGCGCCGCGGGGCTGGCCCGCGGCTTGATCCGCGCGCGCGAGCGTGGTCAGGGCGACGACGCGACCGAGCGCCGCGAGCGCGGGCGCGAGGTGACGGCGACCCAGCTGGCGCTCGGGCAGTCGGTCGGCGCGGTCCGGCTCGACCTGCCGCAGAACCTGCTGGTGGCGCTCGCCATGGCGACGTCGCAGGGAGTCTACGGTTGGATGGCCGAGCACTTGGGTGCGCTTCCGGAATCGGAGCTCGAGCCGGTCGCCCGCGCCTTGGTCCGCGTCTACCGGCGCCTGCTCGAGCCCCTGCCTGCCGGCGAGGAGGACGCCTCCGTCCTGCTCAAGGCGGAGCGGCACCCCACTTCCTGACCCGCGCCAGGAGAGCACGCCAGGAGACGATATGGATTTCCGGTTCACCGAGAGCGAGGAGGCCTATCGCGCCGAGGTGCGCGGCTGGCTCGACGAGAATATCCCCGAGTGGTGGAGGTCGGGTCACCGCGACGCGCGCGAAGAGACGGAGGGCGACTTCGAGCGCCTCCGCACCTGGCACCAGACGCTCTACGACGCCGGGTACCTGGGCGGCACCTGGCCCGTCGAGTACGGAGGCCAGGGCCGCACGCAGGTCGAGAACGCGCTCCTGCAGGAAGAGCTCGTGCGCATGCACGCTCCGCCCACGGTGAACGGCCTGGGAATCGGGCTGGCCGGCCCGGCCATCATCCACCACGGCACCGAGTCGCAGAAAAGGCGCTTCCTGCGGCCGATGCTGCGCGCCGAGGAGATCTGGTGCCAGGGCTACTCCGAGCCCGGCGCCGGGTCGGACCTGGCCAACGTGCAGACCCGCGCGGAGCTCCAGGGCGACAAGTATCTGGTGAATGGCCAGAAGATCTGGACCTCGGGCGCGCACCGCGCCGACTGGAACTTCTGCCTCGTGCGCACCGATCCCGACGCGCCCAAGCACGGCGGCATCGGCTTCCTGCTGATCGACATGGCGACGAAGGGCGTCGAGGTCCAGCCGCTGGTGCAGATCAACCGCAACCGCGGCTTCTCACAGGTCTTCTACACCGACGTCGAGGTGCCGGCCGAGAACATGGTCGGCAAGCCCACCGAGGGCTGGCGCGTCGCGAACACCGTCCTCGGCTACGAGCGAGGCGCGGGAACGCTGTCGCGCTCGGCAGGCTTCGAGGACCGCTTCTCGCAGCTGGCCGACCTGGCACGCGAGACCGGAGCGAACGAGCGCCCGCTCGAGCGCCAGCAACTGGCGCAGTTCGCCATCGAGATCGAGATCCTGCGCCTGAACGGTCTGCGGAGCCTCACGGCGCTCGCGAAAGGCGAGGGCCACGGCCCCGAGTCCAGCATCGCCAAGGTCTACTACTCCGAGCTCGACCAGCGCATGGCGCGGGCCGGCAACGCCCTGACGGGCGCATACGGCCAACTCGACCGGGGCACCGACCGCGCAGTGGCGGACGGCCGCTGGTCGCAACGCGAACTCACCTCGCGCGGCGTCTCCATCTTCTCGGGCACCAACCAGATCCAACGCAACATCATCGCCGAACGCGTCCTCGGCCTGCCCCGCCGCTGACCCCCGGCTGCCGAAGCGGGCGTCGAGACGGCGGCCGTCCCCGCACGTGCAGCCGCAGGCTCCCGCCCGAGCCACACCCCCGGCGGACCGGCACGGCGGGTTTCCGCAGCCTGCTAGGTCTCGCCAGGAATGTCGACGAGGCTGATCCGTCCCCCGCCGCGCCGCCAGCCGCGTGACAGGAGCCAGGTGTGTGCGCGGGCGACCGGGCTCGCACCTGACTGCGGTGCGAGCTTCTCGCGCCAGCCGTCGAAGAAGTGCCCGGACGACGCCGGATCGGGTCGCGCCCCCGCGCGCCTCCGGCGCGCGTGCTTGCGGTGGTTCAGCAGCACGTAGCGCAGCGCGCTGCGCACCTCGCTCGGCGACCGCAGGACGTGCAGGTGGTAGCGGTCCGCGAGTACCGCCCCGGAACGGTCGAACACCCGGTTCACGGCGCGCGCGAACCGCGCGGCGAGGCTCTTCATCCCGCGCCCGAGCGCCGCGCGCCCATTCGCCTCGACCAGCAGGTGAGCGTGGTCGCCCTGGAGCGAGTAGTGCACCAGTCGGAAGCCGCCGCGCTCGCAGCCACGGGCGAAGGAACGCTCGAGTTCGCGGACCAGCCGAACCGTCCGTAGCGAGGGCACGTCGGGCCGCACCTTGAGAGTGACGTGGCACGGATACCGGGCCGCGAAGCGCTCTCGTGATATGTGAGAGACGTGCGGTCCGCGAGGTCGCCCCGCACCCGGTCTTCGGCCCCCACGGCCCGTGGCGCGGAATCGCAAGTCGCTCTGTCTGGTTCGCGTGCTCATCGGCTATACACCGTATAGTATCGAAAACGGCGATGTATGTAAAGAATGCCGATCGGAGCCTGGTGCCTGGAGGAGCCGTCTGGATTTCCCCGTTTCCGGAGAAGGTCGTGTGCAAAGACCCCGCTTTTCTGGAACTGCCCGTTCTCGTAGACACATGAGCGCTCGGGATCCCGGTTCGGCGCTCGGGGTCGGTTGTCTTCGTCCCCTTCCTGCAGGGCCGCGCTGGAGTCGGCCCCGGAGGGGGTCGACCCGGGTGTAGCCCGGGCCATCGCGGGTTCTGATCTCCCTTCGGGGGGGGCTCTCGCCTGCGCGTGTGCCGCCTCGGGCCCGATGCGGTCCGGCGCGTGCGGCTTCTCAGACGAGCGGGGCCAGGTCGATTCCGTAGAGCTCCGCTACGTTCCCGGACAGGATGGCTTGGCGTTGCTCGTCGGTCAGTTGGGCGGTGTGTTCGGCGAGCATTTCCTGGGACCAGGGCCAGGTCGAGTCGCTGTGGGGGAAGTCGTTGGCCCACATGAGGCGGCGCCAGTTCATGAGGTCGGCGACCTTGAAGGCGACCCAGTCGTCCTGGAACGTGGTGTAGATGTTCTCGGCGAAGTACTCGGACGGCAGCTTCGACAGTTCCTGTCCCGCCGGCAGCCAGTTGCGGTGGCGCTTGAACGCGTGGTCCATGCGGTACATGTAGTGCGGCACCCAGCCGGCGTCCGCCTCGACGCAGACGATCTTCAGGTCGGGGTGGCGCTCGAAGACTCCGCCGAGCACCAGCATCCCCATGATGTCCTGGCAGCCGCGGACGATCGACAGGAACCCGTTCATGCGCGGTCCGCGCGTCGCGAAGCTGTCGCCGCTGGTGGTCAAGATGTGGAACGACAGCGGCAGCCCGAGGTCGATCGCGGCCTCCCAGAACTCGTCGTAGACCGTCGAGTCGTAGTCGTCGACGGCCGGGTTGCCCGGCATCATCACGCCGCGGAGTCCCGCCGCCTTGATCGCCCGCAGGTCCTCGATGCCTTCTTCGGGTGAGCGCATGGCGGTCTGGCCGCAGCCCAGCAGTCGCTCCGGGTGCACGCTGCAGTACTCGGCGATCCAGCGGTTGTACGCGTCGAAGCAGGCCTTCTTGTAGTCGAAGTCCTTGTGGTTGCAGAGCACCATGCCGACGGTCGGGTAGATGATCTCGGCCGCGACACCGTCGCGCTTCTGCTCGGCCATGCGCGCCTCGGGATCCGAGCCGCCCGGGTGCAGGTCGTCGAAGAAGACGCCGGTGGCGCGGATCTCGTCTGCGGGCGTGCCGGCCGCCGCGACCAGTCCCATGGGGATGGGGCGGCTCATGCCGTCGACGACGAAGATGTCCCCGAGCTTTTCGTGCCGCTCCATGCGCGGCGCGCGGTCCCGGAAGGCGGGCTCGATATGGTCCGTGTAGGTGTTCGGCGGCTCCGTGATGTGGGAGTCGGCCGAGATGACCGGGTAGCTCACGTGCTCGCTCCTCCTCTGAGCAGCCGGCCGGGGAGCGGCCCGTCCGGGTCGACGCGGTCGGAGCCGCCCTCGCGCAGGCGGACTCCGTTGACGATGACCGACTCGATGCCGATCGCGTCCGACACCAGGCGGTCGGCGCCGGACGGCAGGTCGTTCACGCGGCGAAGCGGCGTGCAGCCCACGGTGTCGGGGTCGAAGATGGTGACGTCCGCGGCCAGTCCTTCCTGGAGGCGCCCGCGGTCGCGGATGCCGAAGACGTCGGCCGCGCGAGACGTGAGCAGCGCCACGGCCGACTCGATCGGCAGCACGCCCGCTTCGCGCACCCAGTGGCCGAGCAGGTGGGTCGAGTAGCACGCGTCGCAGAGTTGGCTGGCGTGCGCGCCCGCGTCGGAGAGTCCGAGCATGGCGGCCGGGTGTTGCAGAAGCTCGGCGACGATCGTCTGGTCGGTGTTGGCGGCGGCGGCGCGGAACCGCGCCTCCAGGTCCGACTCCAGCCCCAGGTCCAGCGCCAGGTCGATCGGGTGGACGCCACGCTCGTCGGCGACGCTCTTTACGGTGCGCTCCTCGAGCGAGCGGTCGCGGGCGTACTCCGCGATCACGGTCGTGTCCCATCGGGCCGCGATTCCACGCCCTTCGCCGCGTTCCTTGAAGGCCTTCCTGAACTCGGGATCGGCGTAGATCCGCTTCTTGCCCTCGTGGTCGGCGGCAGACACCGGCTTGAAGATCGACATGCTCTCGAAGATGAAGGGCGCCTTCCACTGGAACTCGAACATCAGCGGGCGGCACGCCACCTGCGGCACGACGTCGACGCCCTCGCTCTGGAGCGCCTGGCACTGGTCCAGGATCGGGCGGTGGCCTTCCGGGCCCAGCATGCCTGCGAGCAGCGCCGTCCAGCTGACGGGCCGCCCGATGCGCCGCCCGATCGCCTCGAACTCCTTCATGAACAGCCCGCGCCCCACGGTCGCCTGCATCACGCCGTGGTCGGCCTCGGCGAGGCAGTCGGCCAGCGCCCCGATCTCGTCGAGCGACGCCATGCGGCTCGGCACGGGGCGGCCCCCGTAGCCCACGTGTGTCTGCGACTTCGACGTGGCGAAGCCGATCGCGCCGGCGTCGAGGGCCTCGCGCACGATCGCCTGCATCTCCGCCACCTCGTCCGGCGTGGCCTCGCGCTCGGTGGCTTCCTCGCCCATCACGTAGAGGCGCACCGGCGTGTGGCCGATCAGCGCTGCCACGTTGATCGCCGTGCCCTGACGCTCGACGGCGTCGAGGTACTCGGGAAAGGTCTCGAAGGGCCAGTCCCGGCCGACGCCCGCGTGCAGGGCTTCGAGCGACATGCCCTCGACGCTCTCGAGCGTGCGCAGGATCAGGTCGCGAGCCTCCGGCCGGGTGGGCGCGATGCCGAAGCCACAGTTGCCGATCACGACCGTGGTCACGCCGTGCCACGGCGAGATTGAGAGCATGCGGTCCCAGAAGAGCTGCGCGTCGTAGTGCGTATGGATGTCTACGAAGCCGGGCGAGACGACCTTGCCGCCGGCGTCGATCTCCTCGTCGGCATCGCCCCGAACGGAGCCGAGCGCCGCGATGCGGCCGTCGCGGATCCCCAGGTCACCCTCTCGGGGAGGGGCGCCCGTTCCGTCGACGAGAGTTCCCCCACGGATCAGCAGATCGAACCGGTCGGACACGGGTCTTCCTCCATGCCGGGCAGGTGGGCCGGTCG
Organism: Deltaproteobacteria bacterium; assembly: GCA_019311115.1. Classification (GTDB taxonomy): domain Bacteria; phylum Myxococcota_A; class UBA9160; order SZUA-336; family SZUA-336; genus JAFDDB01. The sequence goes on along the minus strand of JAFDDB010000032.1, from coordinate 19,649 downwards.
GGCGAGTATACGCCCGCGGCTCGAGGGGCGAGCGGTCGGGGCGGGGGACGAATCGCGTACGGGCCCCGTGGTAGCCTGCCGCGATGGCGGCCCTCCCCGAAGCCCAGATCACTGCCGAAGCCCCGCCTGCGTCCGCGCAGGACCGGTTGCCGCTCGGCGTGATCCTGACCTACGTCACGCCGACCATCGGCGTCGGCTTCATGTTCCTGCTGGTCAACCTGTACCTGATGAAGTTCTCGACCGACGTGCTGCTCGTCGCGCCGGCCGCCATGGGAACGATCTTCGGCATCTCGCGCATCTGGGACGCCATCTCGGACCCGGTCGTGGGCTACGTGAGCGACCGCACGAACTCGCGCTGGGGCCGCCGCCGGCCCTGGCTCGCGGCCTCCGTCCTGCCGATCGGCATCGCCTTCGTGCTGGTCTGGACGCCTCCCGCCAGCCTGACGGGTGGCGCGCTGGTGGGCTGGATGGCGCTGATGATCTTCGGGTTCTACACGGCGATGACCATCTTCATCGTGCCGCACACCTCGCTCGGCGCGGAGCTCACCGAGAACTACCACGACCGCACGCGCATCTTCGGCGTGCGCCACGTCACGTGGACCGTCGGCTCGCTGCTGGCGCTCGTCGGCCTGGCGGCGCTCAACGGCTCGGACGAGCCCCGCGTGACCGCTCTCTGGCTGGCCGTGGGGGTCGGCGCGCTGACGGGCGTCTCGATCCTGTGGGCGGCCGCGCGCATGCGCGAGCGCTCCGACTACCAGGGGCGCGGCGGCGCCAACCCGTACGCGTCGTTCCGCGACGTGATCCGCAACCCGCACGCGCGCCTGCTGCTGATCGTGTTCCTGATCGAGAACCTGGGCGGCGCCACGATCGCCATCCTGACGCCGTACGTCGGGCAGTACATCGTGGGCACGCCCGAGAAGACGCCGCTGTACATCCTCTCGTACATGGTCGCGTCGATCGTCTTCATCCCGATCTGGCTGCCGCTTTCGCGCCGCTTCGGCAAGCGCAACATGTGGGCGTTCTCGATGCTGCTCACGGGGATCGCGTTCGGCGGCATGTTCTTCCTGGAGACGGGCAGCGTGGGCCTGATCTACGCCATGGCGACCCTCGCCGGCACCGCGGCCGGCTGCGGCGCCATGGTCGGGCCGTCGATCCAGGCCGACGTGATCGACTTTGACGAGTACGAGACGGGCGAGCGCAAGGAGGGCGCGTACTTCGCCGCCTGGAACTTCGTCTTCAAGAGCGCGACCGGGGTGACGCTGATGCTGACCGGCTGGGTGCTGCAGTTCTCGGGCTTCGCGCCGAACCAGGAGCAGACCGAGAGCGCGCGCTTCGCGATCCTGTTCCTGTACTCGATCTTCCCGCTCGGCTGCTACGCGATCGGGACGGCGCTCTTCTTGACGTTCAAGCTCGACGAGAAGGAGCACGCGCGGATCCGCAGCGTACTCGACGAGCGGAACGGCCGCGCGCCCTCCGCCTAGCAGCCTAGCGTCCGCTAGACGCCGACGCGGAAGTACATCAGGTCGCCGTCCGCGACCTCGTACTCGCGGCCCTCGACGCGCATGACGCCGGCGGCCTTGGCCTGGGCTTCGCCGCCCAGACGCACGTAGTCGTCGTAAGCGATCACCTCGGCGCGGATGAAGGCGCGCTCGAAGTCGGTGTGGATCTCGCCCGCGGCCTGGGGCGCCAGTGTGCCGCGCCGCACGGTCCAGGCGCGCAGCTCCTTGGGGCCGGCCGTGAAGAAGCTGACCAGGTCGAGCAGCGCGTAGCCCGCGCGGGTCAGCCGGTCGAGGCCCGGCTCCTCGAGCCCCAGGTCCTGCAGGAACGCCAGCTTCTCGTCCGCCGCCAGCTCCGCGATCTCGGCCTCGATCTGCGCGCAGAGCCGCACCACGCCGGCGCCGCGCGCGGCCGCCAGTTGCTCGAGCGCCGTGGAGTACGCATTGCCCGACGCGATCGAGGCCTCGTCCACGTTCGCCACGTAGAGCACGGCCTTGGCCGTGAGCAGGAACGCGTCGCGGAAGGCCGTGACCTGCGCCGCGGGCACGTCGAGGGTGCGCGCCGGCTTGCCGTCCGACAGGTGGTCGACCAGCGCCGCGAAGAACTCGGCCTCGGCCTTCAGTTCGGCCGCCGCGCCCTTGGCCGCGCGCTGGGCCCGGTCGAGCCGGCGTTCGGCGGTCTGCATGTCCGCCAGCAGAAGCTCCGTCTCGACCGTCTCCGCGTCGCGCACCGGGTCGCAGTGGCCGTCCACGTGCACCACGTTGGCGTCGTCGAAGCAGCGCACGACCTGCACGATGGCCTCGGTCTCCCGGATGTGGGCCAGGAACTGGTTCCCGAGTCCCTCGCCCCGTGAGGCGCCGCGCACGAGCCCGGCGATGTCCACGAACTCGACGATGGCGGGCGTCACCTTCTCGGGGCGGACGAGCGGCTCGAGGACCGCGAGTCGAGGGTCGGGCACCGCCACGACGCCGGTGTTCGGCTCGATCGTGCAGAAGGGGTAGTTCTCCGCCGACACGCCCGCCGCGGTCAACGCGTTGAAGAGCGTGCTCTTGCCGACGTTCGGCAGTCCGACGATGCCGCAGCGCAGAGCCATGGGCGCGGGAGGATAGGTCCTCGCCACGCGACGCGCCGCCTCAGGCGCGACGCGCTCCTCAGACGGGACGCGCCGCCTCAGGCAGGCCGCGCCCCTCAGGCGGAGCTGAAGCTGCGCTCGCCGAGGCTCCCGAGCGAGAATCGCCGGTAGCCGCCGTCGAAGAAGTCCCGGCAGGCGCCCGAGTGCTCGAGCGCCCGCGCGGTCGACGTGCGCCGCGCCTCCTGGCGGAAGTGCCCGTCCTCGAAGAGCCGGTAGTGCGCCCAGCCGCCCGGATAGTCCTTGGTGCAGTGGATCTCGACGAACGGCACGTGCGGACACTCCGGGTAGCGGCGGATGCGGTTGCGGTGGGTGTGGCCGATCAGCATGGCCGCCACCTGTGGGTGCCGGGACAGCAGGTCGAAGACCCGAACCGAGTGCGCGGGAAGCATGCCGATGCGGTTCACGAAGCCGCCCTCGCGCCCCGGCGGCACGGGCTGGTGGTGGGTCATCAGCAGGGTGGGGGTGGCGTCCTCGTGCGTCTCGTCGAGCTGCTCCGAGAGCCAGGCGAGGCGCGCGTCGTCGAATACGCCGTGGTGTTCGCCGGGCTCCGGCGTCTCGAGCATCAGCACGCGCCAGCCGCCCAGGTCCACGGCACGCGGTGCCGGGGGCTGGCCGAGCAGCGCGTAGCCGTCGGCCTCCTCGCCCATCTGCCGTCCGTAGTAGTCGTGGTTGCCCAGGAACGCGTGCCAGGGGTCGTCGAGCCGGCCGAAGGTCTCGGCCGCGGCCTCGAACTGCCACTGCAGCCCGCGATCCGCGATGTCGCCCTTGATGAAGGTGCAGTCGACACCGGCCGAGTTGATGTCCTCGACCGCGTCCTCGTTCATGAAGCGCCAGTACGGGACCTCGGTGTCGCGCGCGCGCACGCAGGGCGTCCCGTCGTCCAGGGGTGCCCCGTCCGGGTCGAGCACGCCGCCGAACATCTCCTCTCCGAAGTGCACGTCGTTGAGCGTCGCGAAGCTCGCGACCTGGCGGGCGTCGGTCTTCGCCAGGGTCGTGACGCGGCCGTCGAAGAAGGCGTCCGGCTCCGGGCCTTCCGCGCCGGGGGAGTCGATCTCGACCGTCAGTTCGGTACCGGACGGCAGGCCGTCGATCCGCACCATGCGCGTACCCGCTGTGCCCGGGACCGCGTACGTCTCGCCGCTCACGACGACGCGGGCCTCGGCGTCGACGGGCGTGTCTCCGTCGCAGATGCTGAACGAAAGCGTCAGGCTCGACTCGGTGACCCCGAAGATCTCGGCGTCGCGGATCTTGAGCGCCATGCGTACCTCCCGCGGACGGTCAGGCTAGCACGGGGTTGGCCGCGCCGACGCGGTGCCCCTGGCCCAAGGGCGCATTCGCTGCCGGGCCGAAGCCGCCGGATCGAGTGCCCGAGGGGTCAGGTGCTCGATCAGGGGGTGGCCCGGCGACGCGCCAGCGCAGCCAGCGCGATCAGTCCGAGCAATGCCAGTCCGTTGGGTTCGGGGACTGCCGTGGCGCCGAAAGCGCTGTCACAGGGCTGGCTGCCGTCACCACAAGTGGAGAACGCGAACGGGTCCATCTCCACGAACTTGAGGGCGACGGTCTTCTGCGAATTCCCGGTGCTGAGCCAATTGAAGTCCCCTTCAGCGGCCGTGCCGGGGGCGGTGAAGAGAAGTCGATCCACTCGCCCGGAAGGACCTGGCTGACCGCACTGCCCCCGACGCCGTCGATCAGCGAGAAGTCGAAGACGCCGAAGCCGTCGGCCTTGGTGTCGGCGTCGTTCACCACGTCCTGCTCGTGGAACGTCCAGCCGCCCGTGACCACGCTCGTGTCCGACTTGGTGGCGCTCACGAACGTGAGATCGGCGGCGTTGATCACGGCAAAGCTGGCGTTGAAGTAGGCCTGGTTGATGTCGTACTCGACGCCCGACCCGTTGGTGTCGGTCTTGTTCTCGATCCGCAGGGTCAGGTCGCACGTCGCTCCGCAGTTCGTCAGCGAGAAGGCCATCGTCGCTGTCAGATCGCCCGCGGGGTTCGTCGATGGCTCGGAACTCATCCCGCTCAGGTCGATCGTCAGGGCCTGGGCGGGCCCCGCGGCGAGGAGCGCCACGGCCAGCGCCAGACAGGTCATCCGGATCGTGCAAATCACTCGCGATGGCGTGAGCATTCAGTGTCTCTCCAGCTGGGACGCACAGGGATCAGCTGCGGTCGTCTGACCACACCAGGGGGCGTCGGTCAACACTTTGGGCCGTCACTATTGTCGTCGCCGAACCACTCAAGGGGTTCGGGCTTGCGACCGGAACTGTCCGGCGGGTGGCCGAGTTACACGCCGGCTGTGGTTTCTCTTGAGCGTCTGGAACTCGCCCGGCGAGATATCGGCGAGCGGCCCCGCGCGCGGTGCGCAAATTGCAGTTCGGGTGGAACTTTGCGCCTGGAATTGTCAGTCGTCGGGCGCGGTGTCGGGTCCCAGGGCGCCGCTGCGCCGGAGCGACGCGATGCGGGCGTCGTCGTAGCCCAGGACGTCGCGGAGCACTTCGTCGGCGTGCTCGCCGAGGCGCGGAGCGGGCCCGCGGACCTGGTTGGCGGAACCGGAGAACCGGGCCGCGGGCCGTACCACGCGCCGCGTGCCGCCGCGCCGGTCGTCGACCGTCACGAGCAGGTCGCGCTCGCGCGCCATCTCGCCGCGCAGCACCTGCGGAAGCGGGAGGACCGGGGCCGCGGCCAGCCCGGCCTCGGCCAGCGACTCGAGCACGGCTTCGCGGCTCGGGTGCGCCGCCATCCAGTCCTCGATCGCGCGGTGGCGCAGGCGCGCCTTGGTCGGCAGGTCGGCGCCCGGCGGCGTCGGGTCCACGAGCTTCGCGTCCCATTCCGCCAGCGTCCCCCACACGTACTGTGCGGCGCCGGCGAGCGCCACCGCCCCGTGCGGGCCCGCGTCGTAGATCGGGTTCATGACGCGGTTGTCGGGTGGGTCGAGCAGGGCGGCGCCGACCTCGGTGTAGCTGGTCAGGAGTGCGTCGAACATGGGCAGCTCGACGTGCTGGCCAGCGCCTCCGTGCTCGACCACGCGGAGCGCCGCCAGCAGGGCCACCGCGCCGTGGAGCGCCGCGGTGGTGTCGGCGCGCGCGTCGTTGATCTGCGCGACCGGCTGGCCGGCATAGCGAGACTGGTCGTCGAGCACGCCCGCCACCGCGTGCACGACCGGGGCGTAGGCCCGCCGGTCGCTCCACTGCGAGTCGCTTCCGAAGCCGCTGATCGAGAGAAGACATGCGTCGGGGTTCACCTGCTGGATGGCCTGCCAGCCGAGCCCCAGGCGGTCGAGCACGCCGGGCCGGAAGTTCTCGACCACCGCGTGCGATGCGCGCACCAGGTCGAGAGCGGTGGCGACCGCCTCGGGGCGGCTCAGGTCGAGCGCGATCGAGCGCTTGCCCACGTTGGCGAAGGTGTAGAGCGCGGACATGTCCTGATCGTGGCGCGGGGCGATGCGGCGCGAGTCGTCTCCGCCCGGCGGCTCGACCTTGACCACCTCGGCGCCCAGGTCGGCGAAGAGCCGCCCGATGTACGGGCCGGCGATCACTCGCGACAGGTCGAGCAGCCTCACGCCGCGGAGCGGGCCCGAGGAGAAGTCGCCGGAAGGAGCAGCGGGCGGCATTTGCGCTAGCTGCGGCCCAGTGCGGCCTTGATCTCGTCCGGCGAGAGGCCCGCCTCGCGCAGCACCTGCTCTGCGTCCGCGCCGAGCTCCGGCGCCGGGCGGTCGCCGGGCATCGGGTGGCCCGACATCTTGAGCGGCGGCGCGATGGTCCGGAAGTCCCCGGCGCTCGGGTGCGAGATCGTCCCGAACATGCCGGTCGCGTGGGCGTGTTCGTCCTCGACGGCCTCGCCGAGCGTCCGCACGGGCGACCAGATCAGGCGGTGACGCCCCAGGATCGTCTCCCACTCATCGAGCGTCCGCTCGATGAAGACCGCGTCCAGGATCTCGACCAGGGTCTCGCGGTTGCGGTAGCGCGCGACCGCGTCGGTGAAGCGCTCGTCCTCCGCGAGCTCCGGGCGCTCGAGCGCCTGGCAGAGCAGCGGGAAGTAGCGGTCCGACTCGATCATGACCAGGAAGAGCCAGCGTCCGCCCTTGACCGGGTAGTGGTTCCAGACCGGGTTGCGCGGCGACCGCCGGTCGTGGCGCGGCGGAGTCTGGCGCGTTACCAGGCTCACGGCCGCGTCGTTGCCCTGGATGTAGTAGCCGATGTGCAGCAGCGAGACGGCCACCTGCTGGCCGACACCGGTCTGGTCGCGCACGCGAAGCGCCGCCAGGATGCCCGTCGTGAGGCTGAGCGCCGCCGAGTGGTCGCCGACGCCCGGCCGCAGGAACGCGGGCGGCGAGTCCGGCTCGTGCATCTGGTGCATCAGCCCGCTTCGCGCCCAGAACGCGGTGTAGTCGAAGGCCGGGTTGTTGCGCTCCTCGCCCTCGAGCCCGTAGCCCGACAGCGAAGCGAATACCAGCCCGGGCTTGCGGCCGCAGAGCGTGGGGCCGTCGAGTCCGAAACGCTCGAGGCGCTCGGGAAGCATGTTCGTCAGGACGACGTCGGCGCCGTCGATCACGCGGTCGAGCGCGGCGCGCGCGGCCGGCTGCGACAGGTCCATCGTGAGCGAGCGCTTCCCGCGGTTGTCCATGTGGAAGTGGGGCGCCTCGCTGAAGTCGCTGTCGTAGCCGGCAGTGCGCGGCGTGGCGTAACGGTAGATCTCGCCCTGCGGCACCTCGACCTTGACCACGTCGGCGCCCAGGTCCGCGAGCAGTGCGCCCGCCGCGGGTGCGGCCACGAAGCTCGCGATCTCGACCACGCGAATTCCCTCGAGCGGTGCCGTCATGCCGATTCCTCCTGCCCGCCGTCTCCGGCAGGCGTGGCGGCCCGCGCCGGGGTCGGGACGACCTCGGAGCGGATCTTGTGGACGCCGGACTGCGGCCGGCCGGGGCCCGACCGCACGCTCATCCGTGCCTTGTGGAAAACCAGCTCCCAGTCGCCGCCCATGGTGGTCGTAGCATACGACTGGCATTTCACGCCCTGCAACATGCGGTCGTTGGCGACGGTGTAGAGCAGCCGGTAGGTCTCCCCATCGTGGATGCGCACCCGGTCCTTGAACATCGTCACGCTCTTCACTCCCTTGCGCTCCAGGCTCCAGGTCCGGCTGTTCCGGATGTAGTGCAGAAGCTCGATGGCGCCGGGGCCCCCGCGGGCCTCCACCTCGACCTCGATCTCGAGCCACTGGTCGGGCCGCAGGTCGATGTGCTGCCCGCCGTGGACGACCTTGCGCGCGGTCCGTGCGCTGTCGTCGAGCGGGACCGTCTCGCTCCCGACCAGGTTGTAGTCGCGCCGCTCGACGGGCGACAGGCCCAGACTCGGTGACCGGCGCGCGAGGCGGTCTACGACGGCGTCGGTCTCCGCGTTCCACTCGACCCGCTCGCGCTGGTCGCCGAACGCCCGGCTCGCGTCTACGCGCCACTTGCGGCAGTCGTTCGTCAGTACGTTGCACATGAGCAGGTGGCCAAAGGGGTCGAGGGCGCTGGCCTTGACGTAGCTGCTGTTCGCGAAGAAGACCCAGCGCGGCTCGGCGTAATCTCGGAAGAGACTGCGTCCAAGGAAGTGCCGGCCGCGGTCGGCCAGGCCCAGGTAGTCCACGATCGACAGCGCCACGTCCATCTGTGAGTAGGGCTCCGCGACGCGGGCGGGCTCGGCGCCCGAGCCGAGCGCCACCATCAGCCCCCAGTTCTCGGAGAGTTGGAGCGTCAGGCCCTGCACCTCGGCCGGCTTGAGCGGGGAGGGCGCGCGCAGCCCCGCCGCCTCGTCCGACGTGATCAGCACGAGGGTGTCGTCGAGCAGTCCCTCGGCCTCGAGCGTGCGCAGGAACTCGCCCAGGTAGTGGTCGGCGTAGCGTAGCGCGCGAACCAGCCGCCCCACCTTGTTGGCCTCCCAGCCGCGCGGGACGATGGTCGGGTGGTGGGTGCCGACCGTCAGCAGGGTCAGGAACCAGGGGCGTGGCTGTGCGCGCACCTCGCGGACGCGCGCGACGGTCTGCTCGAAGAAGGCGCGGTCGTCCACGCCCCAATGGCTGCGCATGTAGGCCTGATCGAACACCTCGTGTCCGTAGACGCGCTCGAAGCCGGCGCGCGGCATGAACTGGTCCTTCAACATGAACGGAAGCGGAGCGGCCTGCTGGTAGACGGTCAGGTAGCCGGCGTCGCGCAGGACCGAGGGCAGGCACTCGCGCCAGGGGCGGTAGGCGAACTCCGTCATCTTCGGCGTGGACGGCACCAGCCCCGGCGGCTCGCCGCACAGCAACGAGTACATGCCTCGACTGGTCTTGCGCTGGTGGTTCACGAACGTCGAGAAGGCGAGGCCGCTGTGCGCCAGGCGGTCGAGCTCCGGCAGCTCGAGCAGGCCCTGGTAGCCGTGCGGCGCGGACAGCGTGGGGACGTACGCGCCCGAGAAGGCCTCGAGCACGATCAGCAGCACGTTGCGCGCCCGGCCGCTCTCGGGCACTCGCGGCACGCCGTCGAGGTTCGCGGCCAGCTCCGGAACCACGTCGAGCATGGCGCTCGCCGGGTCGGGGAAGCGGTGACGGTCGTCGTCAGGCGCCAGCGCGAGCCGGACCAGGTAGCCGCCGTTCTCGTGCGCCACGCCGACCTGGCGCCACACGGCCGCCGCGTCGCTGCGCGGAAGGAGCGACAGGCCGCCGAGCAGCACGGCTCCGAGCGCGCCACAGGCGACTGCGCTGCGGCCGGACAGCCGCCGCAGGCCCCACGCGCCGAGGCCGAGCGGCAGCGCGAGCACCCCGGCCAGCAGCAGCGGGTGACCTACGGCCAGGGCGGAGCCGCGGAGGAAGGTGGGGTCCGCGAGGAAGTGAGCGTCGAGCGCGGACGCGACCGAGCCCAGGCCGGTGATGGTCTCGTAGTTCGCGTAGTGGGCCAGCGACCAGATCCCGGTCACGGCGACCGCCGCCCAACGCGAGAGGCGCGTCAGCGGAATCAGCAGCGCCAGCAGCAGGGCGGCGCTTCCCGCGTCGGACGCGAAGCCGCGCAGGTCGTCGACGCCGGCGCCCGGCATCTCCGAGATCAACGCCAGGCGAACCGCGAACGGGGCCGCCAACACCGCGCCCGCACTGAGCGCGAGCCTCGCGGTCGATCCTCGTGCGTCGCTCGGATCCAACTCCGTCGATGCTATCACGCGTCCGCGCGCGCGCCCGTGCTCACGCTCGTCCCGACCGGGGCGGGCCTTCGCGCACGTGTGCGCGCATCGCGTCCAGCGGCCAGTCGCCTTCCCACGCGGCGCCGAACTCGTCCGGCGTGAGCCGATCGAGCCACCAGGTCACGCCGGCCGCCGCAAGTGCAGTCTGCCCCCCGGCTCCGGGCCGAGCGAGGTGCACGACGTCGAGGTGCGCATCACTCGCGCGCTGGCTGCGCACCGCGTGGACCGCGGCGGCCATCGCCGCCGCCGGATCGGTCACGTCCGGCCGGAGCAGCGGGAACACGCCGTCCCAGCGCGCCGCGCGCGCGAAGGGACCGGCACCCGGCTTGGCGCCCGGGGGCGGCGGCCAGTAGCCCGCGATCCAGACCGGGATGCGCGGCCTCTGGAGCGCCACGGGCTGGAACGCCGCTTCGACGACCCGGTAGTGCCGGCCGGCAAAGCTGAATGGAGTGCCGGACCAGAGCCCGTCCAGGATCGCGAGCCCCTCGTCGAGCATCTGTGCGCGGCGCCGCAGGTCCGTCTCTTCGCCCAGGTTCGCCCACTCCGCGTGCGCGCCGCCCCGGCTGCCGAGACCCGCACCGAAGACCAACCGTCCGCCCGAAAGCCGGTCGAGCGCCACGGTCTCGCGTGCCACCTTCCATGGACGGCGTCGCGCGAGTGGCGTCACCAGCGCTCCGATGCGCATGCGCCGCGTTCGCACCGCGATGGCGGCCAGGGCCACCTGGGGATCGGTCACGTCCGTCGCGAACGCGCGGTCCACGTGATCCCAGACGAAGAAGCCGTCCCAGCCGGCGCTCTCGGCTTCGACGGCCAGGTCCGCGAGCGCGTCGGGCGTACCGAACGCGCCGAAGTTCGGCACGTAGACGGCGTACCGGAGCCCCTCCCGCGGGACGGCCGGGCTCAGAGCACGCCGCTCTCGTGTCCGCGCCAGTAGGGCTCGCGAAGTACGCGCTTCAGGATCTTGCCGGACCCGGTACGCGGGATCTCGTCGCGGAACGCGACCGACCGCGGGATCTTGTAGCTCGCCAGGTGCTCGCGCGCGTACGCGATCACGCCCGCCTCGTCGAGCGTGGAGCCCGCGTTCAGCACCAGTTCGGCGTGCACGCTCTCGCCCCAGTCCTCGCTCGGGACGCCGAACACGGCCGCGTCGTGGATCTCGGCGTGGTGCTCGAGGGCGGCCTCGATCTCGGCCGGGTAGATGTTCATGCCCCCCGAGATGATCATGTCCTTCTTGCGGTCGCAGATGAAGTAGTAGCCCTCGTCGTCGAAGTAGGCGACGTCGCCGACCGTCTGCAGGTCGCCGCGGCGGTCCTCTTCGTACTTGTCCTGCGCCTTGTGGTAGGTCGAGAAGATGTTGCGGCTGCGGATGAACACCTCTCCCGGCGCCTGGGGCTCGGTGACCTCGCGGCCGTCGTCGTCGAGCAGCACGATCTCGACTCCCGGCGCGGGCTTGCCGCACGAGCCGGGCTTGCGGAGCTGGTCCTCGGGCAGCAGGACGGTGTTCACGCCGAGCTCGGTCGAGCCGTAGACCTCGTAGAGAGAGTCGGCCGGGAACTTGTCCAGGTACGCCTGCTTGAGCGCGAAGGACCACGGGGCGGCGTTCGCGATCATGACGCTCAGGCTCGTGGTGTCGTATCGCGCGTGGATCTCGTCGTCGAGGCGGCAGACCATGCGGATCGGCGTGGGCGCCGAGAAGGTCGAGGTGACGCGGTACTTGTCGACCAGCCGGAGCCAGTCGGCAGGGTCGAACTTGCGCTGCACCACGGCCGTATTGCCGAGACCGTGCGCGATGGCCATGAATCCGCCCGGTCCCGAGTGGTAGAGCGGCCCCGTCGTCAGGTAGATGTCGTCGGCCGTGTAGCCGAGCAGCTCGAGGAGCTTCCGGCCCGGCTCCGGGTCCGCCGCGCCCTTGCGCACTGCGCCCTTGGGCTTGCCGGTCGTTCCCGAGGTGTAGATCATCGTGCCCGCGGCGCCCTCGCTGTCGGCCACTTGCGGCTCGCCGGCGCTGGCCGCGCCGAGGCGCTCGTCGGCGCTCTGCATGCCGGGACGGCCCGGTCCGTCGAAGACGAGCACCTCGCGCAGCTTCGGCGTCTGCGGCCGGATCTCCTCGAAGAGAGCCGCGAACTCGGAGTCCACGTAGGCGATCTCTGCATCGGAGTTGTCCACGACGTAGGCCGCCTCTTCGGGCGAGAGGCGGTAGTTGAGCGGCACCGCGATCGCTCCGATCTTGCGGGCGGCGTGCATGACGCGGACGATCCCGGTCGAGTTCTGTCCGCACCAGACCACGCGGTCTCCGCGGTGAGCTCCGAGCTCGAGCAGCACGTTCGCGAGCCGGCAGGCTTCGGCCTCGAGCTCCGCGAACGTCCACTGGATCACGGTGCCGTCGGGCCGGTCGTCGATCACCGCGAGCTTGTCGCCGTGGGCCTGTGCGTGGACTGAGAGGATGTCTGGCATAATGGGGTCTCCTGTGCGCTCGATTCTGGCAGGCGACGCCGAAGAATTGGAGGGGGCATGGCGAAGGGACCGGCCGTCGGCGATATCGCGCCCGACTTCACGCTGCCTTCCACGGCGGGCTCGATCCGGCTGGCCGCAGAGCTGGGGCAGGGGCCGGTCCTGCTGGTGTTCTATCCAGGCGACGACACCATGGTCTGCACGCGCCAGCTCTGCGACTACCGGGACCACCCCGGCGTCTTCGCGGACGCCGGCGTGCGCGTGCTCGCCCTGAATACCCAGTCGCTCGAGTCACACGCCGCCTTCGCCCAGAAGCACGAGCTGCCGTTTCCGCTGCTCTCAGACTCGGGCGGCGAGGTCTGCGCCGCGTACGGAGCGACGGCGCTCTTCGGCATGACCCGCCGGGCGCTGTTCCTGATCGGGCGCGACGGGCGCGTCCTCTACCGCCAGGTGGACCTGCCCATGTTCCGCCGCAGCGCGGCCGAGCTGCAGCAGGTGATCGCGGAGCAGCTCGGCGGGGGCTGAACCCAGCAGGAACCGCCGCCTTCCGCTCAAGCTGCACCCTGCTTGCCGCCGATGCAGAAACGGGCGATCCCAGGGGGCAGGCCGGCATGGCGCAGGACGACAAGGAGAAGAGCGCGCCGGATCGCCGCCGCTCCAAGCGCGTCAAGCACCGGTTGAAGCTCCGCTTCTGGGATGAAGACATCAACGGGCGCGGGTTCACCCACGACATCTCGGTCACGGGCCTGCTGATCGAGACGACGAGCGCGGTGCCGATCGGCGCGCGGCTCCACATCGAGGTCGAGCTGCCCGAGGAGCGGCGCTACTTGACCGAGGTCTCCGTCGTCCGCAAGAAGGTCATCCCGCGTGAGGCGCACTCGGTGTTCAAGCCCGCGCTGGGCGTGCGCCTGGTCGGCCTGCGCGAGGCGATCCGCGACGCTGGCTCGGCGGCGCAGACCCAGGACGGTGCGACCGACGACGGGACGCTCCGCATCGACCTGAGCGGACGCGCCGCGCTCCAGGAGGTCTACGACCGCGACATCAAGCACGGCGCCCTGCGGGTCTCCACGCCGCACATTCCTGCGGCGGACGAGGTCGTGTCCGTGACCGTCGTGCTGCCGGAGCCCAACGCTGCCATCGAGGTCGTGGGTACCGTCGTGAGCCGGCTTCCGGAGCTGCCGGGCTTCGGCATGCTGGTCGAGGACTGCGACATGATCCGCGCGCGAATGCTGGAGATCCTGCGCGGCTAGCGTCTCTCGTCAGTCCGGCCGCCACAGGTTAGGCTCGGCCCGGAGTCCATGCGGTCCTGATGCCGACGCAACGCTCGACCTGCCCGGCCTGCAGTCGGGAGAACCGTCCCGGCGCCCGCTTCTGCGGGGGCTGCGGGCGCAGCATGGCGCGCACCTGTACGGCGTGCCGGCATCCCCTGGCCGAGGGCGACGCGTTCTGCGATCGCTGCGGGGCCGCGGTCGACGCTGCGGAGAATGCAGCGCCCGAACGAGCCGGTCCGCGCGACTACACCCCTCGGCACCTGGCCGAGCGCATCCTGCGGGCGCGCTCGGCGCTCGAGGGCGAGCGGAAGCTCGTCACGGTGCTCTTCGCCGACGTGAAGGGCTCCGTCGAGCTGGCTTCGGGCGTCGATCCCGAGGTCTGGCACGAGGTGATGAACCGCTTCTTCGAGATCGTCGCGCGCGGAGTGCACCGCTTCGACGGCACGGTCAACCAGTACACCGGGGACGGGGCGATGGCTCTCTTCGGCGCACCGATCGCGCACGAGGACCACGCGCAGCGCGCCTGCTGGGCCGCGCTCGTGCTGCGCGACGAGCTGCGAGCGTACGCCGAGGAGCTGAAGCGCACGCAGGGGCTCGGCTTCTCGACCCGCCTGGGACTGAACTCGGGCGAGGTCGTCGTCGGCAAGATCGGGGACGACCTGCGCATGGACTACACCGCGCAGGGACACACCGTCAGCCTGGCCGCGCGCATGGAGCAGCTGGCCGCACCGGGGAACGCCTACCTGACGGGCCACACGGCGCGGCTCGTCCAGGGCTTCTTCGAGTTGCGGGACCTCGGCGAGTTCGACCTGAAGGGCGTGCGCGACCCGGTCCCCGTGTACGAGCTGGAGGGCGCCGGCCCGCTGCGCACGCGCCTCGAGCAGGCGCAGGCGCGGGGGCTCTCGCGCTTCGTGCGCCGCGCCGAGGAGTCGGACCGGCTCGACGCCGCGCTCGAACGCGCGGCCCGGGGCGCGCTGCGCGTGGTCGGGCTCGAGGGCGAGGGTGGCGTCGGCAAGAGCCGGCTCTGCCTCGAGTTCGTCGAGCGCTGCCGCGCGTCGGGAGTGACCGTGCTGGAGACCCACGTCCCGTCCCATGCGCGCTCGGTCCCGTTGCTGCCCTGGCAGACGCTCTGCCGCGCAGCGCTCGGCGTCGACGAGTCCGACCCGCCAGAGCGGGCCCGCGAGCGCATCGCTGGGCGGCTCCTGCGCCTGGCGCCGGACTCGCTCGAAGGCCTGCCCGCGCTGTACGAGCTGACCGGCGTTCCCGACCCGGAAGCGGGGGCGCCCGATGTGGCGCCCGAGCGCCGGCAGGAGATGCTGCTCGCGCTGCTCGGCCCGGTCCTGCGCGCGCACGCGCGCGAGCGGCCGGTCGTCCTGCTCTGGGAAGACCTGCACTGGATCGACGACGCGAGCGACCGGCTGCTGGCGCAGCTGGTGGACGCGCTGTCCGACGCACCGGCCCTGCTGGTGCTGAACTTCCGGCCCGGATACCGGGCCCCCTGGATGCTCCGCTCGATCTACGAGGAGATCGCGCTCGCGCCCCTCGCCAGCGACGGAGCGCTCGAGCTGCTCGGCGAGCTGCTGGGCGACGGTCCGGACGTCCGGACGCTGGCGCCGCGCATCGTCGAGCGCACCGGCGGGAATCCTTTCTTTCTCGAGGAGGTCGCGCGGTCGCTGGTCGAGTCCGGCCAGCTGGCGGGCGGGCAGGGCGCCTATCGCCTGACCGGGCCGCTCGACGACCTGGAAGTGCCGGCGACCGTGCAGACGCTGCTGGCCGCGCGCATCGACCGTCTGGGCGACGCGGCGAAGCAGGTGCTACAGACGGCGGCCGTGATCGGCAAGCGCTTCCCCGAGCTGCTGCTGCGGCGCGTGACGGGCCTGCCGGACGCGGCGTGCTCGCGCGCGCTCGACGAGTTGCGCACGGCGGGATTGATCCATGACGAGACCGTCCACCCCGTGGCGGAGTACGCCTTCAAGCACCCGCTGACCCGCGACGTGGCCTACTCGTCGCAGCTCGGCGACGCACGGCGGCGGCTGCACGGACGCGTGGCGCAGGAGCTTCTGGGACTCGGCTCGCGGCACGCCGACGAGCGCGCGGCCGTGGTCGCGCACCATCTCGAGCGCGGGGGCGAGGCTCTCGAGGCCGCGCGCTGGCACCGCGTAGCCGCCGAGGCGGCGCGCTTCGTGGACGCCCGCGCGACAGTCTTCCACTGGCAGCGCGTCCGAGAGCTGGCGGCCGAGGCCGGCGAAGCGTCCGAGAGTCTGGAGCTGCGGCTCACCGCGTGCTGGAGCGCGCTCGATGATGGCGCGCGCGCAGCGCTTCCCCTGGACGAGGTGCGCCGTCTCTTCGACGAAGGCATGCGCCTGGCCGATCGCAGCGAGGACGGCTCCCACGCCCGGGTCCGGCTCCACGAGGCGTTGGCCGCGCGGCTGGGCTGGTCCGGCGACCTAGACGGTGAACGCGAGCACCTGGCCCGGGCGGCGGAGCTGGCCGAGCGGCTCCCCGACACCGAGCTGAAGCTGGTCGTGCTGCACCGCAGCTACGTCGCCGAGTTCCACCGGGGCGACCTGCGCGCGGCCCTCGCGCTGGCGTCGCGCGGAGTCGAGCTGGCCGAGAGCGACGCGGCGCTACTGGCCCCCGGCGGCCCGAGCTACCTGTATCGCGAGCAGCTCCTGTCGATGGCGAACATGCTGCTGCTGATGGGCGAGCTGCGCGCCTGTGCGTCGCTTCTCGAGCGCGGCGACGCGGTCGCGCGTCAGCTCGGCACCGCGCGGCACGGCTCGCGCACCATGCACACGCGCGCGCTGATCGGCACGAACCTGTGCATCTACCGGGGCGAGCGCGAGGCGGGCCTCCGCGAGGCGCACGCCTTCGTCGCGCTGGCGGAGCGCACCGGCCAGGCGTGGGCGGGCGTCGTGTCGCAGGCCACGCTCGGTCACGCGCTGCTGCGGGACGAGCAGTGGGCACAGGCGCGAGACGCGCTGGAGCGCGCGCTCGACCGATCGCGCCAGCAGCAGCTCGCACTCGAAGCCGAGGGCGGAACGCTCGCGCACCTGGCCGAAGCCTGCGCGCAGCTCGGCGAACCGGATCGCGCGCTCGCAGTCGCCGAGGAGGCCGTCGCGCTCACCTGCAGCCGGGGTGCGCGCTTCTGGGAGATCCAGGCGCAGGCCGCCCTGGCGCGCGTTCTGGTGGCATCGGGACGTGCCGGAGACCCGCGTGTGGGCGATGCGCTGGCGCGTGCCGGGGCGCTGGTCGAGGAGACCGGCGCGCGGGCATTGCGCCCGGAGCTGGCCGTACTGCGGGCAGAGCGAGCGCGCGTAGCCGGCGACCGGTCGGCGGCCGAGGCGGCCCTGCGCGATGCGCTCGACCTGTGTAACGAGATCGAGGCCCATGGCCACGCCGCGTCGATCTCGGCGGTTCTCGGGGAAACCTCGAGTGATGCTTGAGCTGGTCTTCGAGACGGCGCGCGGGCTCGTGCGCCGCATGCGCGCGGGCGAGGTGTCGGTGCGCGAGGTCGTCGAGGCGCACCTGGCGCAGATCGAGCGCGTGAACCCGCGGGTCAACGCGGTGGTGACGCTCTGCGCGGAGTCGGCGCTCGACGAGGCGGACGCGGCCGACCGCGCCCGCGCCGCGGGCCGTGACCTGGGCCCGCTCTTCGGCCTGCCCGTCGCCCACAAGGACCTGGTCGAGACGAAGGGGCTGCGCACCACCTACGGGTCGCCGCTCATGCGGGACTACGTGCCGGACTTCGACGCGCTGATCGTCGAGCGGATCAAGGCCGCGGGCGCGATCACGCTGGGCAAGACCAACACGCCCGAGTTCGGCGCAGGCTCACAGACCTACAACGATGTCTTCGGGGAGACCTTGAACCCGTGGGACGTGTCTCGGACCTGTGGTGGGAGCAGTGGCGGAGCTGCCGTGGCGCTGGCCTGCGGCATGGTGCCGATCGCGGACGGCAGCGACATGGGCGGGTCGCTGCGCAACCCGGCGAGCTTCTGCAGCGTGGTCGGATTCCGTCCCTCGCCCGGCCGCGTGCCCGCGTACCCGGCGCGGGCGGCCTGGTCGCCGTTCTCGGTGCAGGGACCGATGGCACGAAACGTCGGCGACGCGGCGCTGCTGCTGTCGGCGATCGCGGGGCCGGACACGCGTTCACCCATCGCCATACCGGAGTCCGGCGAGCGGTTCGGTGCGCCGCTCGAGCGCGAGTTCGGCGGCGTCCGCGTCGCCTGGAGCCGCGACCTGGGAGGCCTGCCCGTCGACCCGCGCGTCACCGACGCGATCGACGCGCAGCGCGGCACGTTCGAGGCGCTCGGCTGCACGCTGGCCGACGCCGAGCCCGACTTCGCCGATGCCGACGAGATCTTCAAGGCGTGGCGCGCCTGGAGCTTCGAGCTGGGCTTCGGCGACACGCTCGACGCGAGCCGGGACCAGCTGAAGGACACGGTCATCTGGAACATCGAGCAGGGCCGCAAGCTCTCCGGCCCTGAGCTGGGACGGCTGGAGCGGCGCCGCACCGACCTCTACCACCGCGTGAGGGAGTTCATGCAGGAGCACGAGTTCCTGGTGCTTCCCGTGAGCCAGGTGCCGCCCTTTCCGGTGTCGGAGCGCTGGGTGCGGCAGATCGGCGGGGTCGAGATGCAGACCTACATCGACTGGATGAAGTCCTGCTACTTCATCACGGTGACGGGGCTCCCGGCGATCTCGGTGCCCTGCGGCTTCACGCCCGAGGGCCTGCCCGTGGGCGTGCAGATCGTGGGCCGCCACCAGGACGACCTGGGCGTGCTGCAGCTGGCGCACGCCTTCGAGGCCGTGGCGGGCTGCGCCGGTCGGCGGCCGCCGGTCTGCGAGTCCGGCTGACGGCGGCTCGCTAGCCCGAGCGGCGCCGGTACGCGAGCGCTCCGAGGGCGGCGAACAGGAGCGCGGCCGTCGCGGGCTCGGGTACGAACGCTCCGCGCGCACTCGCGTCGTCGGGGCCGTTGCGGAAGAGCGCGGCGATCTGGGCGTTGGGGCTGCCGAAGCGGCTGAACTCGCGCACGAAGTCGGAGTCGTCGCAGGTCGCGCCCGCGTCGCAGTCGATCGCGAACGTGAAGGTCTGCGTCTCGCCCGGGACGACGTGCGACGGGTGGTTCCCCTGGATGAGCGCGAAGACGCCCCAGTCGAAGACCCCGTACGGCGCGAAGCTGACTCCGCCCTCGAACCCCCAGTCAGCCAGGTTGTCCCCGTCGGCTCCGGTGGCCGACAGGATGTCGAGACCGTCGATGTCGCCGCTCGAGTTGAAGTTGAGGTCGGTCACGTCGAACCCGGATGGTGAGACCGTCGTGTTGAGGAGTGTCACCGTGAGCGTGCTGCCCGACACGCCGAACGTGACCTCTGCGTCCATCCACTCGGCCGGAACCCCCGCCTCGTTCGAGGTGTCACTGAGGATGAGCGTCGACGCCTGCGAGGGAGCCGCCAGGGTGGCGCCCGAGGCGACGAGCAGGGCGGCCACGGCGTTGCGGAACCAGACGGCGTTGCGGAACGAGACGGCGTTGCGGAACCAGTGAGAGGCCAGGGGGGAGAAGGGCACAGCGTCCTCGGCAGCATTCGTGCCTCCCACCCGGACGAACTCCGCCGGGGCGCGGACGGCACTTCTTCAGAGAACCAGTCGCGCGACGCGCAAGAAGGTGTCACGGAGCTGCACTTATGCGGCTCAACTCACTGTATATGCATCGATTCTGGGTCGGGTCCCGCAAAGGGCAGAAACCCGTATGATCCCGCCCGTGCCAGGCGTCTATCGACTGCTGGGAGGCCCGGGCTCTCCCTACTCCCACAAGCTGCGCGCGGTTCTTCGCTACCGGCGCATCCCCCACGTCTGGATCATGCCGCAAGGCGGGTTCGGCGGCTCCGGCGCGCTCGGCGACGGCACCGAGCTCGAGAAGGCCGGCAAGGGAATGATCCCCGTCCTGCAGTACCCCGATGGCGGATACCGTGCGGACAGCACGCCGATCCTCTACGACCTCGAGACGCGCCACGCCGAGCGATCGATCGTGCCGCCCGATCCCGGCCACGCCTTTCTCGCGCACCTGATCGAGGACATGGCCGACGAGTGGCTGCCCCTTCCCATGTTCTA
>JAFDDB010000222.1 GCA_019311115.1 Deltaproteobacteria bacterium | reverse complement strand
AAGCGCCAGTCGGCGCGCGAGGTGCGAACGCATCATCGTGTCCCCCGTACTCTCAGAAGATCTCGGGACACCACGGTGCGGGATCCCAGCTGAACGCCACGTCGGCGCGGGCGACCGCCTCGGCTGTTCCCTCGACGCGGCCGGCGCGCGCCAGCGCTCCGATGCGGTGGCCGCCCATGTAGACCGTGCCGAGGTCCGTCGCCGCCAGGCGGATGTCCGGCTCCCGCGTCGTGCGCGTGCACGCCGCTCCTTCGGGGCCGGTTTCGAGCCTCCAGGATCCGGCCGCGTCGGGCCAGTCGTCGTCGGCCAGTGCGAGCACGAAGTCCTGCTCGACCGCGTAGCGGCGCGACTCCAGCGCGCGCTTCACGTCGAGCACGCGCAGCCACAGCGAGTCCCGCACGGTACGCAGCGCGCGCCGCGAGTCCGCCAGCAGCCAGGGAAGCTCGCAGTCGGCCGGGCAGTTCCAGGCCTGGACCTCCGCCACCAGGTCGACGTCGAGCGCGTGGCGCCACAGCGCGGCGCGGGCGGTCGCGTCGAGTCCCTGCAGCTCGACCACCTGCAGTTCGTTTCCGGGCAGCCCCGTCGGCGGCCACTTCTGGCGCGTTCGGTACTTGATGAATCCGCGCGGCGCGCCCGACTCCTCGTAGATCGCGAAGCGATACGAGCTGGCGCCGTCGCGCTGGTGCTCGGGATCGTAGAGGTGGCGATGCTCCCACCACGCGGCCGAGCGGGCGAAGTGGCCGGGGCGTTCCCGCCAGCCGGCGTCGTACACGGCCGGCAGGACCTTGCCGGCCTCGTCCGAACCGACGAGCCGGCAGCGTCCGGGCGCTTCGAGGGGGCGCGCAAAGCGCGCGCGCGCGGGCTCGACCGTGATCGAACACATCTCCGCGGCGGGACCGTAGCCGAAGCGCGCGTAGATCGAGCTCTCCGACGCCCAGAGCGCCGCGAGCGGCTCCTCGCGCTCGCGCACGTCCTCGAAATGGGAACGCATCATCGCGCGCAGCAGTCCGCGGCGTCGGTGGGTCGAGCGGACCGACACCATGGTGGTGCCTGCCGCCGGAAGCGTCGCCCCGGGGACCGCGAGCTCCAGGCTGATCGCCCCGCTGGTGCCGACGATCTCTTCGCCGTCGTACGCGCAGCGCGTCCGGTCGAACTCGGTGATCGCGCGGCCGTGCTCGCTGTCCGCGAGGACTGGGTCGCCACCGAACGCGAGCCCCATCGCGCGTTCCAGCGCGGGGAACTCGTCGGGAGTGGCGGGGCGAATGGGCAGGCTCATGGTGAATCCGGAGCCGCAGACTAACCCAGCTTCGGCGCTCCAAGCAGACCCTCTTCCCGTGCGCCCCGTCCCGCCGCAGACGGGTAAGCTCGCGCTCCGGTGTCTTCTACCTCCAAGCGAGGCCTGTCCCTGCTCTGGGCCCCGGCCAGCTGCTCTCCGGGATCGGCGACCGGCTGCACGCGGTCGCCTTGATGTGGATCGCCGTCGAGGCGGTTGGCGAGCGTGCAGGCTTCGTGGCGGCTGCGGGTCCGGCCGCGCAGCTGCTGTTGGGGCTGCTCGGCGGTGTCTACGCGGACCGCTGGGACAAGCGCCGCGCCATGCTGGTGGCGGACCTGCTGCGGACGGCCGCGGTCGCGTCGCTGGCGGCGGCCGCGGCGCCCTGTCGCTCTGGCACCTGGCTGCGGTGGCCGCCGTGATCGGCCCGCCGGTCACCGGTGTGCTCCTGGCCTGGCTCCCGATCGAGCAGTTCTTTGCGGTGGACGCTGCGACATTCGCCGCCTCGGCCTGCGCGGTCGCACTGGTCGGCCGCGGCTACGCGTGAAAGGTGACCCCGGCCGCGACGGGCGCGCGCGCGCGTCCGCTGGCCGAGATCCGGGGCGCGCTGGCGCTGGTAGCCGCCCACCCGCCCGTAGCGTGGAGCCTCGCGCTCGCGGCGGTCTGGAACGTCTGCTCCGCGTGCGCCATGACGGTGGGGCTGCCGCTGCTCGCGCTCAACGTGCTCGCGGGGGTCCGGCGCTGTACGGCTACCTGGTCGGCGCCTACGGGGTCGGGAACGTCGCCTCGAACCTGGCGATCATCTGGCGGCCGCTCGCACAGCGGACCGGCTGGATGTTCCTGGGCGGGATCATCTGGGGCGTCGGCATGCTGGCGGTCGGGCTGGCGCCGAACGTGCCGCTGGCCCTGCTCGCCTGTGCGTTCGCGGCCATCGGCGGCCCGCTCACCGACGTGATCCGCGCGTTCCTGATCCAGACGGAGTTCCCGCCCGACCAGGTGGGCAAGGTGTACAGCCTGCGCATGGTGGTCTCGCGCGCGAGCCACGGCGCCGGGCTGCTGCTGGCCGCGCCGTTCTTCGCCTGGACCGACGTGCGCACGGCCATCGGCGGGGCCGGCGGCGTCCTGGCGGTCGTGGGGTTGCTGGCGCTCGTCGCCACTGCGCGCGGCACACCCCGTCCGCGCTAGACTGGGGTCCCTGCCCGCCCCCCGGAACGAAGGAGAATCCCATGCCCCTCCGCTGGTCCCATACGGTCGTGTACGTGCGCGACCTCGAGGCGATGATCGACTTCTACACGAACGTACTCGGGTTCGAGGTGACGGACCGGGGAAAGGTCGCCCCGGCCGACGGCGCGCCCGAGATCGTGTTCATGAGCCAGGTCGAGACCGACCACCACCAGATCGCCTTCCTGGGGGTGAGGCAGGACGACGCGCCGCCGAACTCGGTCAACCACATGGCATTCCGGACCGACTCGCTCTCGGACGTGCGCAGCATGCTCGCGGCGCTGAAGGCGGACGGGCGAGCCACCCACATCAACCCGCTGACGCACGGCAACGCCTGGTCGGTCTACTTCACCGATCCAGAGGGGAACGGCCTCGAGGTCTTCGCCGACACGCCCTGGCACGTGCAGCAGCCGCAGGGCAAGCCCTGGGACACGTCGCTCACGGACGACGAACTCCACGCCTGGACCCAGGCCGAGTTCGAGAAGGAGCCGGGGTTCGGCCCGATCGACGCCTTCTACGCGGCCCGGGCCGAGAAGCTTCGCCAGGCTTGACCGTGCAGGGCGATCCGGCCCGCGTATAATGCGCGCCAGAGCGGGCGGGCCGGGGGGGCGCACGCGCGAGAGAGGACAGCAGATGATCCGAACGAAGCAGCTGGCGACGGGACTCGCGGCATCACTCGGCATGATGGCCGTACTGGCCTTTTCGGGGATGGCGACCGCCGCAACCGAGACGGCCCTAAAGGCGGACTGGGAGCAGCCCAAGGTCCAGGCCGCGTCCGCAGGCTTCCTGAAGGCCGTCAACGACCTGCTGCAGAGCTCGAAGCTCGAAGACTCGATGAACCAGTCGCAGACGAACCAGATCTATCTCGTGATCGAGGACCTGAGGTCGCTGCGCCGCTTCGCGCAGCGCCTCGACCGGCAGATCGCCGCGGGGGACAGCGAGGAGTCGACGGCGCCGCTCTTCCAGCGGACGCTGCGGTTGATCGACCGCCTGCGGGTCTCGATACCGGCCACTCCGCTCTTCGAGAGCCAGCTGCCCAAGATCCGCGCGGCGCGCACCGAGCTGGAAGCGCTGGCTCCGTTCTACGGCGTGACCCTGCCCCCGCAGGTCGCGGCGCCCTCCGAGCGCTGAGAGCCGGTCGTTGAACAGACGCGGGCTCTTGAGGGCCGGGGGGCC
>JAFDDB010000221.1 GCA_019311115.1 Deltaproteobacteria bacterium | reverse complement strand
CTGGCTCGCGCAGGGCTCGGGACGGCCCGTCAAGGTGCAGTGGTCTCGGCAGGAGGAGTTCCGCTTCAACTACGTCGGCCCGCAGTTCTCGCACCGGATCGAGGCGGGCGTTTCCCCTTCGGGCGAGATCGCGTACTGGCACCATCGCATGGTCGGCTCACCGATCCTGGCCTCCTCGACGATGGTCCCCGAGCACCTGCACTGGGTCTCAGACATCCCGGCCGATCCGGGCACGTGGCGCGGCGCGGAATTCCCGTACGCCGCAGACAACGTGCGCGTCGACTTCGCCGACGTACGCAAGCCGATGCCGAGCGGCCCTTGGCGCGGCCTAGGCGCGGCTCCGAACACCTTCGCCGTGGAGTGCGCGGTCGACGAGCTCGCGCAGCTTTCGGGCGCTGATCCCCTCGTGTTCCGCGCGCGCCATGCGAAGCACGAGCGATTGACCCGCGTGATCGAAGAGGTTCGCGACTTCGCAGGCTGGCAGCCGGACCGCGACCGGCGCGGCATCGCAGTCACCAGCTACAAGGGCGCCACCTTCGTCGCCGTCGTGGCGCAGGTAGATGTTGCGGGCGACGTGCCGCGGGTCGAGCGTCTCTGGTGCGTGCAGGACTGCGGACTCGCCGTCTGCCCGGACCAGGTGCGCGCGCAGATCGAAGGCAACCTGGTCTGGGGGATCAGCATGGTGCTCCACGAGGAGTTCCGCCTCGAGGACGGAATTGGTGCCACGATCAACTTCGACACCTACCCCATCGCCCGCAACTCGGACGTGCCTCGGATCGACGTGCGCATCGTCGAGTCCGAGCTGGCGCCGAGCGGCTCGGGCGAGGCGGCCTTCGCGCCGGCGGCCGCAGCGATCGTCAACGCCATCGCACGCGCACGCGGCGAGCGCCCGCGCGTGCTCCCACTGCGCGAGCGCGCCTGAGGTGCCGGCCCATCTCCACGAGAGGGATAGGCCGCCTGTTCAGCCCGTCCCTCCTGCGGTAGCCTCGTCCCCCGAATACTAGTTAGGTGGCACGAGACGAGCGCAGTCGATGCAGGTGAAATCGCTCGATCACATCCACATCTACGCGGCCGAGCCCGAGGAGTCGGCGCGATTCTATACGCAGCACTTCGAAGCAAAGCCGATCCTTCGTGACACCAATGCCAATGGCGACGCTCGAATATTCCTTGTGCTCGGCGGGCAAGTCTTGGTTCTTGGCAGCTTTCCGAGCGGGATTGCCCCGGCGTCTCCACCCGAGTCCGGCGACGGAGCGTACCGCCATGGTTTCGGGGTCGCCCACTTCGGCCTCCGCGTCGCGGACGTCGATGGCGCGATCGCGGAGCTCTCGGCTTCCGGGGTTCACGTATTGAGCCAACCGGTCAGAGAACCATCAGGGCTCACGTACGCGTACGTCGCTGCTCCGGACGGCGTCGTTGTCGAGCTCACTCAGTACTAGCCTGCCGCCTAAGCCGAAGGTCGCCGGTTCAAATCCGGCCGCCCCGACCAGGCCTACTGTCGGTTGTTCGCCGCGATTGCGTCGGCGACGGCATGGAGGAGAACGCCTGTCGTATATGGCTTGTCGACCACCGCCGCGACCGTAGCAGGGTCGATGCGAGCCAGTAGCTCCTCGGTAGCCTGGCCGGAGGAGATCAAGACCGGAACCTCGGGCCGGAGCCGCTTGAGCGCTAGCAGCGTCTGCTCTCCGCTGAAGCGAGGCATGACCAGATCCAGCACTACGCAGGCAAACGTATCGCCACGCTCCTCGAAGCAGCGGATCGCCTCGAGGCCATCAGCCGCTAGCTCGATCTCGTATCCCGCCCTGCCGAGCATCGCGGCGGCGACGCGACGCACCGACGGCTCGTCGTCGACTACGAGGACCCGCCCGGTGCCACGGGTCGCGCGATCGGGCGTCACGTCCGGAGCGACTACCTCCGCCTTGGCAGTAGACGGGGGGCAGGTAGACGGTGAACGCTGTGCCGATGCCCTCCCGTGACTCGACCTGGATGGCGCCGCCGTGTGCGCGCACGATTCCCAACAGGGCGGCCAGGCCGAGCCCGCGGCTCTGACCCTTTGTGCTGAAGAATGGGTCGAAGATCCGCCGCTGCGTCTCCGAGTTCATGCCCACGCCCGTGTCGCGGACCTCGAGGTAGACGTACTCACCCTCGTCCAAGTCCGCCCCCAAGCCCCAGCTGTCCAGCTCCATCCGTGTGCAGTGGCGGGTCCCCGAGCCGATGCTGATGGTCCCCTCCGCATCGCCCACGGCTTCCGACGCGTTCGTGATCAGGTTCATGGCGATCCGCTGCAGCTGGCTCGGATCGGCCGCGATGGCGGGGAGTCGCTCGGCGAGGGCCTGGTTCATTCGGCACCGCTTCGAGATCGAGACCTGAATCAGGCCGGTGGTGTCGCGCACGATCGCATTCAGGTC
Source organism: Deltaproteobacteria bacterium (assembly GCA_019311115.1). Taxonomy (GTDB): domain Bacteria; phylum Myxococcota_A; class UBA9160; order SZUA-336; family SZUA-336; genus JAFDDB01. The sequence continues at coordinate 1,268 of JAFDDB010000221.1, read as the reverse complement.
GACCGGACGCATGTCGCGTGCGCGCTGCCCGGAGAACAGCAGCAGCTCCCGGCTCAGGTCTCCAGCTCGCCGTGAGGCCGTGACGATCTCCCCCAGGAGGTCGTGGGTCTCGCTCCCTGGCTCCACCCGCGCGTGCGCCAGGTCCGCGTTCCCAAGGATGGCGACGAGCATGTTGTTGAAGTCGTGTGCGATCCCGCTGGCCATGAGGCCCAGGCTCTCCAGCTTCTGCCCCTCGAGCAGACGGCGCTCCGCAGCGATCCGTGCGTGCTCCGCCCGACGTCGTTGCAGCTCGGCCCCAACACGCGCAGCGAAGATCTGGAACAACGACTGCTCGGTCGGGTTCTCGGTCAGCTCCCGGTCGTGGACCAGCGCCAGGTGGCCGATCGGGGCGCCGTCAGGATCCCGAAAGAGGACGCCGGCGTACGACTCGGCGTGGAGTCCGCGCAGGAAGCTGTCCCCCGGGAACTCGCTACATACACTCCGCGGGTAGAAGGCGTGGCCCTCGGAATACACGGCTTCGCACGGGGTGCCAGCCATGTCGTACACGATCTCGTCGACGGCCTTGCTGTCGATGGTCATGGCGAGCGACCGAAGTCGGCCTCCTTCTGGATCGACCATCTCGGAGACGAATACGGATCTGACCCGCATGGCTTGGGCGAGCGCACCAGCCAGGTGGTTCAACGCCCCTTCGCTCGTGGCGTCCGTCGTGCCCTCGACCGCCATCTGGAGCTCGCGCAGTACCCGCCGCTTCGAGAGCACGGCCTCGAGGCGCGGGCGGAACAGCTCGAGCAGGCCCAGAGCGAGCTGGCTCACCTGCGCGCTCATGGGCTCGTCACCGAGCAGGACGGCCAGGCCTAGCGCGTGGTCGCCCGTGTCGATCAGCGGAACTCCCGCGTAGCTCTCGATGCCCATGTCGGCCAGCATCCGGTCGTCGGGAAACTCAACTGCGACCCCGCGGGAATGTACGCACGTCTTGTGCTCGCCCACCCTGGCGCACGGAGTGCCTCGAAGGTCGTACTCGAAGTTCGGCTGCGGCCCCTCCGAGCTAACGACGGATAGGGTACGGACGCGATCGCGATCCTCGCCTGAGAACTCGCCCACGAAGGCGAGCTTGGCGCCGACGGTGCGGCGCAGGAACCCGACGAGCCAGGCGAGGAACACATCGGGACCACTGGTCAGCGCGGCCTGGAGTGCTGCGTCATCCCCGGCGAACTCCTGCCGGAGGTGCTCGCCTATCTCACCTATTTCGACCACTTCTCAAAGCCCGT
>JAFDDB010000119.1 GCA_019311115.1 Deltaproteobacteria bacterium | reverse complement strand
CCGGGAGAACAGAGACATGTATACAGCGTACACAGCGCGGACACGCGCGAATGTATACACTGTACGCATGCCGGCCCTGACGAAGAGAATCCGCGCCGCGGCCACGGACCTGGTCGAGGCCGGGGGGCACGAGGGCCTCTCCATGCGCGCGCTCGGCCAGGCGGTGGGGATCTCCCCCATGGCGATCTACCGCCACTTCGAGGACCGCGAGGACCTGCTCGACGCGGTGGCGGAGGCGGGCTTCCACCGGCTGGAGGCCGCCCTCTGGCGCATCGACCGCAGCGCTCCTCCCCGGGCGAGAGTGCTGGCACTGCTCGACGCCTACCTCGAGTTCAGCCTCGAGCACCCGCACCTGTTCGAGCTGATGTTCCTGACCCACCGAAAGGGCATCCGCCGCTTTCCCGAGGACTTCCGCGAGGGCCGCTCGCGCGCGTTCCACGAGCTGCGCGAGGACGTGGCGACCTGCATGCGCACGGGGGTCTTCCGTGCCGACGACCCGCTCGAGACCACCCTGTCGTTGTGGGCCCACGCCCACGGGCTCGTCAGCCTGAACCGCGTCGGTCGCTTCGAGGACGAGGCCGGCTTTCGCGCGATCTACGGGCGCGCCCTGCTCCGCTTCACCCGCGGACTCGAAGGCTACTCGCCCTTGTAGACCGGCTTGCGCTTCGCGGCGAAGGCGGCCAGGGCCTCCAGGCGATCCGTCGTGCCGAGCACACGCTCGTAGCAGCCGGCCTCGTGTTCCAGTGCAAGCTCGATCGGGAGCTCCACTCCGCGGTCGATCGCGTCCTTGGCGGCACGCACCGCGATCGGCCCGTTGCTCGCGATCGAGCGCGCGATCTCCAGCGCCGTCTCCCGCAGCTCGCCCTCGGGAGCCACGCGATTGGCCAGGCCGTAGAGCTCGGCCTCGGCCGCGTCGATCCGACGCCCGGTCAGGATCAGCTCCTTGGCGCGCGACTTACCGATCAGCCGCGGCATGCGCTGCGTCCCCCCCGCTCCGGGGATGATCGCCAGCGAGACCTCGGTCAACCCCATCTCTGCGTGCGCAGCGACGACGCGCAGGTCACAGGCCAGGGCGAGCTCGAGGCCGCCGCCGAACGCGAACCCGCCGATCACGGCGATCGTCGGCTGGGGCATGGCCTCCACGTCGTCCATCAGGCCGCGGATGTTCTCGACGAAGCGCGGCACGATCTCGTCCGGCATCGTCCTGCGCTCCTTGAGATCCGCACCGGCGCAGAAGGCCCTCTCGCCCGCACCGGTGATCAGGATGCAGCGAATCGAGAGGTCCTCGCGCAGCTCCTCCAGCAGCGTCCGGAAGCGCCTCAGCGTCGGAAACGAGAGGCAGTTCATCACCTCGGGGCGCTGGATCGTGATCCAGACCAGGTCTCCGGCGCGTTCGGCGGAGACGAGCTCGGGAAGATCAGGGACGTCGTCGGGAAACTGGTCGGCGACTCGACTCATGGCTGGGACTCGCTTGCGGGGGAAGGGCCGGGGGCCGCGCATCTTATCCAGTAACCAGTGCGAGCTCGATCGTTCGATCGACCAGCTCGGCGGGCTCGATCGCGAGCATGCAGGCGTGGTGCTCCGGTCCGACGAGCGGGCAGACCTCGCGGTGGCAGGGTCCGCAGGCGACCTCGCGACGCACCAGCCGCAGGTCCTCGAGGTGATCGGCCGCGTGGCGCGGGTCCGTGGGGCCGGCCACGCAGACGACGGGCGTGCCAACGGCCAGCGCGACGTGACGGGGTCCGCTGTCGGCGGTCAAGAAGACCCGCGCGCCGGCGCAGAGGGCCAGGAGCTCCCCCATCCCGGCCACGGGATCGACGAACGGCAGGACGCGCCCACGGGTTGCGCGCGACTGGACCTGCTTCAGCGTCGCCTCCTCGCCGGGACCGCAGACGAGCACGAGCGGCAGGTCGAGCGCGTCGGCCAGGAGGTCGATCAGGAGCGCCCAGCGCTCGGCGGGATAGGCCTTGGCCGAGCCGGGGCGCGCGCCGGTGTTCACCAGGAGATAGTCGTCCGACTCCGCCAGCCCGAGGGCGGCCAGGCGCTCGAGCACGCGCGCGCGTGGGATGTCCGCCACGGGAAGCCGCGGGCGCGTGTCGGCCACGCTGACTCCGAGTAGACCGAGAAGCTCGACGCAGCTCGTCGCGAAGGAGCGCGGGAGATAGCGGCGTCCGCGCCCCGGCCGTCCGAGGCCGAGCGGCGTCGCGCCGCGCTCGAGCGGCGGCGTCAGGCGATCGGTGAGCAGCGCCGCGCGCCCGTCGCGCGACCAGCCTATTCTGCGGGGGATCCCCGCGCGCCAGGCCGTCCAGGCGGAACGGAACGAACCGGGGAAGAGCAAGGCCACGTCGTGCCCACTCCACTCCGTCCGCTGCTCGGCGCCGCGCACACGGTGGGGAATCCGCGGCGCTCCCGGGAAGAGCCCGTCGAAGAGCGGGAGCAGCGCCGCGGGCCCGGCCAAGCTGGGAGGCGTCGAGAGGTGCGCGCTCAAGGCGCGCAGGGAGGGCTCGGCCTGCACCAGGTCGCCCAGCCACGAGGGCAGCCGCACCAGGACCCGATCGTGGGGAGCGAGCGCAGGCATGGCCTAGCCGGCTTCCTTGCGCCGCAGGAGCCGCTCGGCCGCGGCGATCGCACGCTCGGGTGCCAGGTCGACCAAGCACCGATGGTGCCCCAGCGGACACGTGCGACGCAGGCAGGGCGCGCACTCGAGGTCCATGCGGACGACCTCGCACCACTCGAGCGAGCTCGCCGTCAGCTCGGGGAAGTTCGGTCCCATGACGGTGACGCACGGGGTCTCGTACGCCGCGGCGAACCAGCGCGGCCCCGAGTCGCCGACGAGCAGGAGACGCGCGCCCTCCACCAGGGCCTTCAGGCTCGCCAGGTCGCGTGGCTGTTCGGCGAGACTGATGGCCGGGTGCTTGCAGGCCCCCACGACGGCGCGGATCGACTCGTCCTCGCTCGGGGCTCCGGTGACGACCCCCTTCCAGCCGTGGCTCTCGAACAGCGCGTCGAGCGTGGCCGCGTGATGTGCGGGCGGCCACAGCTTGGCGGCTCCGAAGGCCGCGCCCGGCGCGCAGAGCACGTACGGCTCTCCCGGCTCCAGGCCGACGCGCTGGAGGATCTCCCGGGTCCGGCGGCGCACGTCCTCCGAGACGTGCAGGCGCGGCCGGAGACCGGGCACCTGGATGCCCAGGAGCCCCGCCACGTCGCGCAGGAGGTGGGCGGTCGGGATCGGCACGCGCCGTCCGTCCCGCGCTGGCGGCACCACGCTGTGGGTCAAGAGGAGCCCGCGTCCCCCCAGGCTCGTACCCGCTCGGATCGGGATCCCGGCGCGGAAGCTCCGCCAGGCCGCCCCGAACGAGTTCGTGAGGAGCAAGGCGGCGTCGGCGGCCGGGCTCCCGGCCCGGAGCTCGGCGTAGAGTCCGCGTTCGTGGTCGCGCCCCGCGATCGAGATGCAGGCGTCCTCACACGGCCCGTCGGCCAGCACGTCGAGCAGGTGCGAACGAACCAGGATCGAGACCCTGCCGAAGCGCGGATCCGCCAGCGCGGCCTCGAGGACCGGCGTGGCCATGACCAGATCCCCCACCCAGTTGGGCGCGCGCACGAGGAGGTGCTCGACCTCCGGCTTCGTGGTTCGAGGCCTCATGCCGGCGGTCGCTCCGCCTGCAAGGGCACGGTGCGGTCGACCAGCCGCGGCTCGTGCGCTGCGATCCGTTGCGCCTTGGCGACGACGGCCGCGGCCCAGGAACGGAGCTCGCCGGCGTCCTCCCCCATCCCGCGGAGCCAGGCGCGCAGGAAGCGCAGGCGGTCGGCGCGTGAGACGACGGCCGGCGCCGAGTGCTGGAGCGCGGCGAGATCCTTGACGAACCAGCGCGCGCGCGGCTGCACCTCGCGGCGCGCGCGCCCCACGTCGAGCAGCACCAGCTCCGCCGCCGCGCTCCCGGCCCGCTCGCGGAGCACGAAGTGCTGCAGGTAGAGGTCGCGGTGATACCACCCGGCGGCGTGCAGGCGCGTCACGTAGGCGACCAGACGATCGAGCCAGGCGCGCGCCTCCGCGGCCGACGAGACGGCGAACCTCCCGCGCAACGTCTCGGCGTGGGGCACGTACTCCATGACGAGTGCACTGCGCCCCTGGCTGCCGGCGAGGCGCGGATGACGCCGCGCCGCGGCCTCGTCGAACCAGGCCAGCGCTCGCGGTACTGCAAAGCCGTCCGCCGTCAGGCGCAGCAGGTTCTCGGCCTCGCGCCGCGCCGAGGACCGCGGCCCCCCCCGCAGGCGCTCGTACCAGAAATCGCGCGGCTCCCCGCCCACGAAGCGCTTCACGATCCAGCGCGCCTCGCCGGGCCAGGCGAAGGTCTCACGCCCGGGAACCCGCCGCAGCCAGGCCTCGGGCTCCAGGGCGAAGAGCGCCGCGAGGGACTCTCCGCTCGAGCAGGAGAGCTCGACCGGCGGCTCGAAGTCGGGCGCAAGCATGAGCCGATTCGAACCTCGCGGGTCGGCGCCGGTCAACTGCCCAGGGAAGCCGCCCGGAGAATACCGGAGGAAAAACCCCTTACCGGGGTTCCCCCCACCCTCCAACGAGGCTCGAATAGTGAGAGTCGTCCGCCCACCCCCCCACCTATATTCTTCCTGGCAGACACCCACTCCTGAAGAAACGAAGGAAGTCAGGCCCCGGCAACGGCCGGTAGAGCCCGAACAAACGAGCCATGCGCGACGGAACGGCTGTAGCTCCGGCGAGAGCGAATCAGGACGAGTTCAATCCCTTCTTGGCGATGGCCGAGAGGTTCGAGGCCGCCGCGGACCACCTGGGCCTCGACCCCGGCGTGCGCGACGTCCTGCGGACGCCGGACCGCGAGCTGACCGTCGCGATCCCGATCTCGATGGACGACGGCTCGCTGCGTGTCTTCAAGGGCTACCGGGTCCAGCACAACTTCCTCCGCGGGCCCTGCAAGGGCGGGATCCGTTTCGCGCCCGACGTGCATCTCGACGAGGTGCGCGCGCTCGCGGCCTGGATGACCTGGAAGTGCTCGGTCGTCGGCATCCCCTTCGGCGGCGCGAAGGGCGGGGTCGTGTGCAACCCGCGCGAGCTGTCGATCAGCGAGCTCGAGCGCATCACGCGTCGCTACACGACGAGCATCATGGACATCCTGGGGCCGGACCGTGACGTGCCGGCGCCGGACATGAACACGAACGAGCAGACGATGGCGTGGATCATGGACACCTACTCCATGCACCATCGTCGTACTTCGACCGCGGTCGTGACGGGCAAGCCTCTGAACCTCGGCGGCAGCCGGGGACGGCCGGAGGCGACCGGGCGCGGAGTGATGATCAGCTGTCGCGAGGCGCTCAAGACGCTGGGCATGCGCCCCGAGGACACGAGCGTCGTGGTGCAAGGCTCGGGCAACGTCGGCGGAATCGGCGCACTGCTCCTGCACCGCGAGGGCTACAAGGTCCTCTCGCTCTCCGACATCTACGGCTCGATCTACAACGAGGACGGGCTCGACATCCCCGCCGTCCTGGCCTGGATCCAGAAGCACAGGCGGCTGGACGGCTACGAGGAGGCCGAGCACCTGCCCAACGAGGGCCAGCTCGAGATCGAGTGCGACGTCCTCGTTCCCGCGGCCACCGAGAACCAGATCACCTCGGAAAACGTCGATCGCATCAAGGCCCGGGTGATCGTCGAAGGCGCGAACGGCCCGACGACCGCGGCCGCGGACAAGGTCCTCGAGGACCGCGGCGTCGTCGTCGTACCCGACATCCTGGCCAACGCCGGCGGCGTGACCGTCTCCTACTTCGAATGGGTCCAGGACCGGATGGGCTACTTCTGGACGGAGGAGATCGTCAACTCGCGCCTCGAGCAGACGATGGTCAATTCCTTCGAGGAGGTGCACACGACCGCCAAGAAATACGACGTCTCGCTGCGCAGCGCGGCGTACATCCTGGCCATCGACCGGGTCGTCTCCGTTTACCGGATGCGCGGCATCTTCGCCTAGGCCCTGGTGTGAAGGACTCCGCAGTGATCGACCCCAGCAGCCAGGTACTTCCGAGCACACCGGCGCTCGACGAGGAATCACCGTTCGCGACGATGATGAGCCTCTACGACGAGGCCGCCGCGCACGTCGGCATCGACCCGTCGAACTACGCCATCCTCCGCAAGCCCGACCGCGAGACCATGGTGGCGGTGCCGGTCGAGCTCGACGACGGAACCTGGACCGTGTTCGACGGCTACCGCATCCAGCACAACCAGGGGCTGGGACCGTTCATCGGACCGATGCGCGTCTCCGGGGCCTTGAAGGTGGACGAACTGCGGGCGCTGGCCGCGTGGATGACGTGGAAGTGCGCCGTGATCAACATTCCGTTCGGCGGAGCGGCCGGCGGAATCCGCATCAATCCGCGCAAGCGCAGCCGCGGCGAGATCGAGCGCGCCGTTCGACGCTACACGGCCGGCATGCTCGACATCATCGGCCCGGACCGCGACGTCCTCACGCCCGACATCGGCACCGACGAGGAGATGATGGCCTGGGTGATGGACACGGTGTCGAACCACGAGCGGCATACGGTGGGTGCAGTCGTGACAGGCAAGCCGATCGCGCTCGGCGGTTCGCGCTTGAGCCGGGAGGCCGTCTCGTACGGGCTGCGCGTCATCCTGCGGCTCGCGCTCGAGCACTACCATCTGGACGAATCGCGCACGCACATCCACATCCAGGGCGCGGGCCAGGTCGGCGGCACCCTGGCGCGCCTGCTCCACGGCGACGGCCACAAGATCGCCGCCTTCTCGGACATCACGGGCGCCGTCTACAACGAGAACGGGCTGGACATTCCCGCCATCCTGGCCTGGCTGGCCGAGACCGGCTCGCTCGAGGGCGCCCCCGGCGAATACGAACGCATCTCGAACGCCGAGATGCTCTCACGCCCCTGCGACGTCTTGATCCCCTGCGCGATCCCCAACGCGATCCACTCGCGCAACGCGCGTGAGGTGCGCGCCAAGCTGGTCATCGAGGGCGCCCACGGTCCGGTTTCGGCCCGCGCCGACCGCATCCTGCACGACCAGGGCATCCCCGTCGTGCCGGACATCCTGGCCAACGCCGGCGGCGTCGTGGTCGACTACTTCGAGTGGGTCCAGAACCGCCAGGGCCTCTCCTGGATCGAGCCCGTCATCCACAAACGCCTGGCCCGCTTCCTCACCGAGGCCTGGCTGGCGGTCGCCAAGTTCCAGCTGCGCTACGGCGTCCGCATGCGCATGGCCGCCAACATGCTGGCGGTGGTGAGAGTGGCGCGCGCGGATCAGATGCGCGGCATCTACGCGTAGCTCAGGGCGGCTGCGCCCCCGGGATCGAGTCCAGCGAGAGCAACCCGCTTCGTCGCCAGCCGACCCGCAAGAGCCACGTGCGCGCATGCGCCGCCCCCGACGGCCCCTCCCCGCGCATCTCACGCGGCAACCGTTCGCGCCAGCCGTCGAACCACGCCGCAGACGAGTACGGATCCGGCCCCTGCACCGACTCCTCGTGCTGCCAGCAGTTCTTCAGCACGTAGAGCAACGCATTCCGCACCTGCCTCGGCGCTCGCATGATCCGGCTGTGATAGCGGTCGGCGAAGACGCTCCCCTTGCGCTCCCACAAGCGGTTCAGCCCGCGCGCGATCCGCACGAACAAGGCCTGCAACCCCTTCGCTAGCGCCACGCGGTCCTTGGCCTCGGCGATGAAGTGCAGGTGATTCCTCTGCACCGAGTACTGCACGAGCCGGAAGCCGAACTTCTCGCCCCCCTTCTCGAACGCCTCGCGCATCACACGGTGTGGCAGCCTGCGCCGCAGGTTAGGCAAGCCCTCCTTCAGCCGCATCGTCACGTGCACCGGGTAGCGACTCGCTAGCGCCGCTCGCGTCCGATGCGACACGCCGGCCCGCTCGCCCTTCGGCTTGGGTCCAGCCCCCTTCCGTCGCCCCCCCCAGTTGTTGCCAAACCGCAGCCGGTGCTGGATCGAGGTGTGCTTCGCTCGCCCTTCCACTTGATCGAGCATAGAATGTATCTAACCGTGAATCAAGCCATGAGCGGGCATTCGTATGGAGTAGGCAGCCGTTTTCATCGGGGCGCGGAGCGCCATCCGGTTTGAATCCGGGGAGCCGCGCGGAGCGGAGCCCTGCGGAGCTCAAGCGCAGCGCGGCGCTCCGGGGGCGGAGCCCCCGGCAGCTATCGAGTCAGGAAGCTCCGCGCAAAGCGCAGCGCCACGAACACCAGCACGACCGCAAGCACCATCCGTCCCAGCTCGAGCAGCCCCGGGGACGCGTCCTTCGCGAGCACCCCCGCAGCGGCGCCGACGAGGGCGCCGGTGGCGAGCAGGCCGCCGTGGGGCCAGCTGACGCGGCCGGCGCGGTGCTTCAGCGCGAGAGAGATCAGGGAGGCGAAGCACCCACCCGCCAGGCTGCAGGCGCGCGCGGCGTCGAAGCCCAGGCCTTCCAGGCCGAGGTAGAGGCCCGGCACCATGACCAGGCCGCCCCCCACCCCCAGCACGGGCGCGGCGAACCCGCCGCCGAGACCGACCAGGGCGACGGTGACCCACTGGGCGCCGCCGGGTTCGAAGCCCGCCAGCCCCCCCTCCGCAGCCGCGCCGCTGAGGAAAACGCGCGCGCCGGCATAGAGCAGGACGACGGTGAAGAGTGCGCGCAGGGTCCGCTCCGGCATGCGCTCCGAGAACACGAATCCGAGCACGGCCCCGACGACGATGCCGAGGGCGAGCACCCCCACGATCTTCGGCTGCAGCGCGGAGTCCGCCTGCAGGGCCTCGGTCACCGTCGCGGCCAGGGTGGTGGCCAGGACCAGGACCAGGGCGGTCCCCGTCGCCCGGCGCAGGTCGAAGCGGAAGAGAAAGTGCAAGAGCGGGCCCGCGAAGAGGCCGCCGCCGATCCCGGCCAGGCTGCCCAGGAAACCGATGGGCAGGCCCACCACGAGCAACCAGGGAGCCGAACGCCTCTCCTCGCTCATTCGCGCTCCAGCCGCTCCAGATACTCCGTCGAGGAGCGCTCCTTGGGGTCGCCGCAGATCGCGATCTCGATCCCTAGCTCGTGGTCCACGGCGCGCTCCGGCACCGTGTCCACGGCGTAGTCCGTTCCCTTCGCGTGCACGTCGGGGCGCAGCGCGCGCAGCGTCTCCTCGAGCGTTTGCTCCTCGAACGGCACGACGAAGTCGACCGCCTGCAGCGCGAGCAGGATCTCGGCGCGTTCCTCGAGCGGCATGAACGGTCGCGCCCTTCCCTTCAGCTCGCGGACCGACGCATCGGTGTTCACGGCCACCACGAGCACGTCGCCGCGTGAGCGCGCATCCGCGAGATACCGCACGTGACCGACGTGCAACAGGTCGAAGCAACCGTTGGCCAGGACGACGCGGCCGAGCTCTCCGCGTTCGCGTCCCTGCGCCAGGCGCGCCGCCAGTTCCTCGCTCGAGCGGAAGAAACCGCGGTCGGCGCTCATCCCCCGACGACGGCGGGACTGAGCGCGGGCTGGGGGGCTTCGGGCAACGAGGAGCGCAACTTGGAGATCGCGCAGACCGCCGTGCCGTGCTCCATCACCACGACACCCGCGGCGGCATTGGCCAGACGCATCGCGCGCGGTCCTTCGAGACCGGCGGCGAGGCCCAGCGTGAACGCGGCGGCCGCCGTGTCCCCGGCCCCGCTGACGTCGATCACGGACTCGGAGCCCGCCGGTCGAATGGTCACGCCCTTGGGCATGTCGCGCGAGTAGAGCGCCATGCCCCGGTTGCCCATGGTCACCAGGAGCCACTCGGGCTCGCACTCCTCGAGCAATTCGCGCGCGGCGGTCGTGACCACACTCTGATCGACCATGTCCTCGAGCCCTCTCCCCGTAACCGCGGCCAGCTCGGCCAGGTTCGGCGTCATCGCGGTGGCGCCCCGGAAGAGCTTGAACTCCTTGCGCGGATCCAGGACGACGATCCCGCCGGCCTGGCGCACCTCGCGCGCGGCCCTGGCGAGCTCCTCGCTCACGACGCCGTACCCGTAGTCGGATACGAGCAGCGCGTCGACGCGTCCCGCGAGCGAGCGCACGTCCTCGGCGAGCTTCTTCTGGACGTCCAGGGGCAGCGGCGCGTCCGGATCCCGGTCGATGCGCAGGACCTGGTGCATCGTTCGCCCCGGCTCGGCACCGAGGATGCGCGTCTTCGTCGGCGTGGGCCATTCGGGCACGCTCGCCACGCCCGTGACGTCGACCTGCTCCGCCTCGAGTAGCCGCACCAGCTCGCGGCCGTTCGCATCACGGCCGATCGCGCCGAGGAGCATCGTCTGGGCCCCGAAGGTCCAGACGTTGCGCGCCACGTTCGAGGCTCCGCCCGCCCCGATCTCCTCGCCCACGTACCGCATCACGATCACCGGCGCTTCGCGCGACAGGCGTGTGGGACGGGCATAGAGGTAGTGGTCGGCGATCAAATCGCCGACGATCGCCACCCGCAGGGCGGTGAAGTCGGGCACGACGTTGGGAGTCAGCATGCGAGATATCGAGAGGAGGTGCCGGCGAGGCTCGTCGTCCTTCGCGGGGCAAAACGCGTGGCGCGGCAAGATGCGAGCAGCCGAACCGAGCCCGGCTCAAGCCGAGGGGCGGACAGGCGGATTCTACAACAGAGGCCTCCGGCCTCCAGCGGCCCGATGCCGTTCCCCACGCGGAAACCCATTGGGCATTCCTCGTAAAGCCTTATTTTTCGGCGTCGGCAGCCGCCAAGGCCAGCTCGCGTAGCCGTTCCGGCACCGGCCTGGCTGCGGCCGTGGCCCATTCGACGCCGGTTTCCTCGGCCAGGTAGTAGTCGGAGCGCACGCCCATGAACGCGTTGAAGCGGATGGCGTAGTGCAACTCCTCGGCCGCCGTGGCGTCGCGCGACAGCGTCGAGTCGATCTCACGCACACGCGGCTTGAAGGCCTCCCAGGCCTCCGCATCGAGCTCGAGAACCTCGCGGACCAGCGGCTCGTAGCGCTCCGAAACGGGGGCGTCGTGATGCCGGCCGAGGCGCGCATTGACGAACCACGGCATGCAGGTGGCGAGCTTGTCGAT
>JAFDDB010000118.1 GCA_019311115.1 Deltaproteobacteria bacterium | reverse complement strand
CTTCGACACCAGGTCGAGCGTGGCGATGCGCTCGGCGACGCGCGCCGGGTGGTTGTAGTCCGGCGGCATGAGCACGATGCCGTGGCCGAGCCGGATGTTCTGCGTGCGCTGCGAGCAGGCCGCGAGGAACACCTCGGGGGCCGAGGAGTGCGAGTACTCCTCGAGGAAGTGGTGCTCCACCTCCCACGCGTAGTCGATGCCGAGCTTGTCGGCGAGCTCGACCTGGTCGAGCGCGTCCTGGAAGAGCTGGAGCTCCGCGCCGTCGTCCCAGGGCCGGGGGAGCTGGTGCTCGTAGAAGATTCCGAACTTCATGGCAGGGGTGCCTCCGCTGGCGCTTGGTGCGCTTGGCTGCGCACTCTAGTCGATCCGTTCATCGAAATCGATGAACCCATCGAGTTTTTACATGCCCCGACTCAACCTCCCGGATTCAAAGGGACTATCGCGTGGGATCCCGCCGCGGGGATTGTGCTAAGAGATCCGCATGCGCCGCCTGCTGAGTGTCTCGCTGCTGCCCGTCGCCGCCGGACTGCTCGCGCTCGCCGCGCTCGGGCCCGGCTGGACGCAGGCCGCCGCGGCCGCTTCAGGAGCGTCGCTGCTCGTGATCGCGGCGCTGCTGCTGCGCGTCCCGCCGCAGGTCGGCGTGAGCGTCGTGGCCACGGTCTGGGTCGTGTCGGGCCTGGGCCTGGCGCTGTGGAACGTCTCCGACACGTTCCGCTACCGGGTGCGCACGTTCGTCGAGGGGCCGCAGGGCGTGGGGATCTGGCGCACGGACGATCGCTACGGCTACACGCACATCCCCGGCGTCACGGGACGGCACGTCGTCGCCGAGAGCTTCGACGTCGTCTACACGATCGACGCGTCGGGATGCCGTGCGACCCCGACGCCCGAGCGGCCTCGTAAGCGCGTGCTGTTCCTGGGCGGATCCGTCACGTTCGGCCACGGCGTAGCGGCAGGTCAGTCCTACCCGGGCGTGCTCGCCCACCGCTACTGGCCGAACGCCAAGGTGAAGAACTGCTCGGTCGGGGGCTGGGGCACCGCGCAGGCGTACCTGAAGCTCGAGGACGAGCTCGCCTCGGGACCCGTACCCGACGTGGTGCTGTACGGCTGGACGCAGGATCACCTGCGCCGCAACTACATCAAGCGGGGCTGGGTCACGGCCATGGCCGCATACGGGCGCCGGCACCCCTGGTTCGACATCGAGCGCGGGAATCTCGTCTATCACGGCACGATCGGCCCCGAGGGCAGCGTTCCGCCGAACCCGCGCACGAGCCGGAGGTCCATCCGGGTCACCATCCGCCTGCTCACGGGCATGCACGACATGGCGCGCGCGGCGGGCGCCCGCTTTGCGCTGATCCGCATGGGATCGGCCGTGTCCGGCCGCGCCGACACCGTGAAGCTCGGCTTCGAGACGAAGATCCTCGCCGCGGTGCGCAAGTACGGTGTGGTCATCCTGGACGCACGCGAGGCGCGGGGAGCGCCGCTGCCCTTCGACTTTCACCCCGACGCGAGGTGGCACGCGGAAGCCGCGGCGCTTCTCGCGGCGCTCCCCGCCCTGCGCGACCTGTCCGAGTAGTCACTCCGCTCGCGCAACTCGTGTGCAGCTCGTGTGCAGCTCGCGGGTGACACGGAAGTAGGTCGGTCGTGATAGCCTCGACGGGTGGTGCTGCTGATGCTGTCGTTGCTTGCTGCCCTTCCGGCTCGCGTACCGACCGCCGCAGAGCGGCTCGAGCCGGAGGCGGCCTGCCTCTGCGCCGTCCCCACCAGCCAGGTGTGCATGCTGAACGCCGCCACCTGCGTGTGCATCACGAGCGGCGGCTGGGTCTCGGTCTCGCTCGACAGCCACGACGCGCGCTGCGACGCGCCCGCCCCGATCGCGCGCGGCAACGCGGTCAACCCCGCCGTCCGCCCCGCGGTCAACCCTGCGGTCAACCCCGCAGTCAACCCCGCAGTCAACCGGTAGGGCGGCTGCCCAGCAGGCGCTGACGCAGCCCGCGATGCGCGAGCGGCAGCAGCGCTACCGCCAGGAGCGCGGCAGCCAGGCCGACGGTCATCGTCCACTCGAGCTCGACGATCGACGAGCCGAGCACCGAGTAGACGGCGGCGCGCACCGGGCCCGACACCATCACCGCCGCGGCGAAGCCCAGGAACGACATCGACGAGAGCCCGGCGGCCCAGTGCACGCTCGACATCGGCGCGGCGGGGTGCGCGGTGACCACGCCCACCAGCCAGACGCCGGCGCGCTCGACACGCGCCTCGAACTCGAGGAAACGGTCACCGAGCGAGTTCTTGAGGACGTCGCGTCCGGCGCCGCGCGCGATCGCGAACTTGAGCGCCGCCGACAGGAAGATGCCCACGGTCCCCAGCAGCGTCCCGAAGAGCGAGCCGAACGCGAGGCCGCCGACCGTCAGCACGACGGCGGAGGGCAGGAGCAGGAAGACGCGGAAGGTCACCAGGCCGATGAAGATGGCGGGCGCCGGCCAGCCCAGGCCCACGATCCAGGCGCGCAGGTCCTGGAGCGAGGCCTGGAAGGACTCCATCGAGCCCGCGTCGATCTCGACGTCGAGTTGCCCCCGCAGCAGGCTGCCGGCCGCGAAGAGCGCGATGACGAAGACCACCAGCACCGCCGGCAGGGAACGCTTCAACCTGGACACACCCGATGTTTAGCACTCCGCGGGCGGTCCGGGGGCGCGGCCTTTCGCGGAACCCCCGCCGGCGACCGCGGGGAACACGTCGATCGGCGTTCCGGGGCCGATCCGCGTGTCGAGCCCGTGCTCCAGGTAGCGGACGGGCCGCCCGTCGACCAGGAACAGCACGCGACGTCCCAGACCGCCCGCGTCGTCCAGCAGGTGCGGCCGCAGCGCGGGCCAGCGCTCCAGGATGTCGGCGAGCAGGTCGCGCACGCTGGCGTCCGCGGCCAGGGGCAGCTCGACGCTCGCCGCGCCCACGAGCGGCCGGAAGGTCGCGTAGAAGCGCACCTCGAGCACCCCGTCGCCCATCGCGCTCAGGGGATCGAAAGCTCTGCCAGCTTCGCGGCGGGCACCACCCCGCGCTCCCAGCCACGCGCCGCGTAGTACTCGTCGAGCATCGGCTCCAGCTCGCACACGTGGCCCTTGGACCCGGCCTCGGTGGACGCCTCCTCCGTGAACCGCGCGGGCAGCGTGTCGGAGTCCGCGCCGAAGCCCGCCTGGTTGTTGTAGTGCCGCTCCAGGTTGTAGATGCGCTCGCCGGCCAGCAGCACGTCTTCCGCCTTGAACTCGCCGCCGAGCGCCACCGCGTACTGCTCGGCGTACTCGTCGGCGCCCTCGGCGAACGCGCTGAACTTGCACAGGTCCAGGCTGTCCGAGAACGCGTGCAGGTCCTGGAAGGCCTTGACCAGCTCGCCCTTTCCCCTCCACTCGAGCGGATCGGCGTCGATCGGCACGACGCCCAGCTCGGCCGCGGCCACGTAGCCGCGCAGGTGACAGGCGCCGCGGTTGCTGGTGGCGTAGCCGAGTCCCATTCCCTTCATGCCGCGCGGGTCGTAGGCGGGAACGGCCTGACCCTTGGCGACCATGGCGATCTCGGGGTGTCCGAGGCGCGCGGCCACGATCGCCGGGCCCTCGGCGAGCAGGTCTCCGTCGCCCTTGCGAGCAGCGATGGCCTCGGTCATCTCGACCATCGCCTCGGTGTCGCCCCAGGCGAGCCCCGGCCCGTCGACCCAGCCGCGCTCCGTCGCCTCCATGTACACCGACAGGGCGTTGCCCAGCTCGATCGGGTCCATGCCGTGGTCGTTGCACTGGTCGATCATCTTGGCGACCGACGCCACGTCGGCGTTGCCGCAGTTCGCGCCGAGCGACCAGGCGGGCTCGTACTCCACGCTCTCCATCTCGAGCCCCGCCCACGGCCCCTCCGTGATCCGGACCTGCTTCTTGCACGCCACCGGACACGCGTGGCACGTGGGGTTGCCGGTCAGCAGGTGGTCGGCCACGTACTCGCCGCTGATCGTCGCGGCCTGGTCGCCGAACGACGTCGTCTGGCTGTTGCGCGTGCCGAGCGCGCCGATCTGGTTCGTCACGTTCATGATGACGTTCGTGCCGTACACCGAGAGCCCGCCCTTCTTGGGGCTGGTGATGTTCTTCTCGTCGCGGATCGCGTCGAGCGCGCGGCGCCGCACGGCCTTCCAGGCCGCAGGGTCGCTCACGTCGCTGCGCTTCGTCCCCGCGCGGATCACGATCGCCTTCAGGTTCTTGCTGCCGCCGACGGCACCCGTTCCGCCGCGCCCGAACGCGCGGTCGTCCTCGTTGAGCCAGGCGGCGTAGCGGCAGAGACGCTCTCCGGCGCCGCCGATCGCGCAGACCGACAGGTTTCGTTCGCCGTAGCGTTCGCGGAAGAACGAGACCGTCTCGTGCACGCCCATTCCCCAGACCGGCGTGGCGTCGCGCAGCGACACCTCGCCGTCCTCGACGAAGGCGTAGACCGGGTGATCGGCCCGGCCCGAGAAGATCAGCCCGTCGATGCCCGCCCAGCGCAGCCGCGCCGCCGTCCATCCCCCCTGGTGGCTGTCGGTCACCGTCCCCGTGAGCGGCGACTTGGTCACGCAGGCCCAGCGTCCGCTCATGCTCGTCTCGGAGCCGCTGAGCGGACCGTTCAGGAAGCAGAGCAGATTCTCGGGCGAGAGCGGGTCTACCCGGGGATCGGCCTCGAGCAGGTAGCGCACGCCGAGCCCGCGGGCGCCGATGTACTTGCGCGTCCAGTCCGCGGGTGCGGGGCGCCGCTCGACGCTCTGCGCGGTGAGATCCACGTGCACGATCCGGCTTCCGAACTCCGAGAGCTTCATAGCTAGTCCTTTCCTCCGCCCCGAAGGCGGTCGAGCAGTCCGCCCACCGCCTCGTCGAGCTTCTCGATGGCGCTTCCCACCTTGTCGCCGGTTCCGCCCCCGAGGCCGCGAAGCTCGCCGAGCGCCGATCCGATCTCGGCCGACAGCTGGGGTACGGCCGACTTGCTCTTCTGGAGCACGGCCATCAGGACCTTCTCCATGACCTGGCGCGTGATGGCCGAGAGTTGCTCCCCACCGCTGGCGCGGCCGACGCCGGTCAGCTTGATCTCCGGAATGTGGACCTCCTTGGCGTCCACGTTCAGGAGCTTCGACTTCACGCGGATGCGGGCGGTCACGTTTCGGATCACGATCTCGTCGATGATGAAGGTCGTCGCCGACGCGTCCGCGTCATCGGCCTCCGCCTTGGCTTCCGCCTCGTCGTCTGCCTCGGCGCTCGACATGCCCTCGAGCAGCGCGTCGTAGTTCGCCTTTCGGCCCTGCCACTCCAGGTCGACCACCAGGTCCGAGAGCAGCAGCTTGTCGAGCACCACCTCGCCGCGGCGCAGGGCGGCGAACGAGATCGAGGTCTCGGTGTGGCCGAGCGACAGGAAGTGCTCGGCGTCGAAGCCCGGCGCGTTGTCGATCTGCAGGTCGTCCATGCCGAACGAGCCCAGCACCAGGCGCAGCCGCACGGAGCCGACCTGCGCGGGAACCCCGAGCCCCGCCTCGACCCCGGTCTCGATCGCGCGCGCGGCGATCGTGTCGATCACCATCAACGCAGCCACGACGGCGACGACCACCACCACGCCGCCGACGATCACGATCCGCTTCATCGCGCCCTCCCCGCGCCCGCAGGCGCCCCTCTTCCGCGAGCGTACCCTAGAACTCCCGGGTCTCGCCGATCCGAAGCACCCAGATGTCTTCGGTCGCGATTCCCGCTGCACGCCCGGCGCCGCGGAAGCGGCGGGGCGGCTCCGCGAGCGGCTCGTCGGAGAGGTCGAAGGTTCCGAAGTGGATCGCGAGCTGTCGGCGCGCGCGCAGGTCGACGCCGGCGCGGACGGCTTCTTCGGGGTCCAGGTGCGAGAAGCGCATCATCGCCACGGGCTCGTACGCTCCGATCGGAAGCGCGGCGAGGTCGAAGGGCCCGAGTTCGCCGCCGATGTCGGCAAAGCCGTCGAAGTAGCCGGTGTCGCCCGCAAAGTAGAAGCGCCGGTCGTCGGCCACTACGGCCCACGACGCCCACAGCGCCCTCTGCCCGTCGAAGATCCCGCGCCGGCTCCAGTGCTGGGACGGCAGGCAGTGCACCTGCACCGCGCCGTGGCGCACGCTCTGTCCCCAGTCGAGCTCGCGCACGTTCTCGACGCCCGCTCCGCGCAGCAGCGCGCCGTTCTCGAGCGGAACGTAGAAGACGGTGTCCGACGAGCGCTCCGCCAGGCGGCGCAGCGTGCCGAGGTCGAGGTGGTCGTAGTGGTTGTGCGAGATCAGCACGAAGTCGATCGCGGGCAGGTCCTCGAGAGCGAGTCCCGGCTCGACGAAGCGGCGCGGCCCCGCGAACGGCACCGGGCTGGCGGTCGAGGACCAGGTCGGGTCGGTCAGGAAGGACACGTGCCCCATCTGTACGAGCAGCGTCGCGTGGCCGATCCAGGTGACCGTCGGCCGGCTGTGGCGCGCGTTCTCGCGCAGGAACGCGCCGTCGTTGGCGACGACTCCGGGAGCGTCGCGGTCCGAACGGAACGCGCCGCCGGCACGGCGCATGAAGAACGGCAGCGTGACGAGCGGCCCGGCCTGCACGAGGGGCCCGGCCGGGTTCTCGAAGCGGCCGTCCTCGCCGCGCGGCGCCGGTCCCAGCTCGCCCGCCATCACGGGCGCGAAGGCCGGCGCGGAGACGGCGAACGCGATCACCGCGCGAACGGCGAGGGCGGGAGCCAGGCCGAGTACGGCGCGGTGGCGTGGAGAGCGTCTCGTCATGCCCGGAAGCGTAGCCCGGACTCGACAAGGCCCGCTTCTGTCCGATCCTTGCCCGCGTGAAGACCGTCGGCGTGCTGCTCGTCAACCTGGGAACGCCGGACTCGCCGCGGCCCGCCGACGTGCGCCGCTACCTGCGCGAGTTCCTGGGCGACCCGCGCGTGATCGACCTGCCGGCGCCGGCCCGCTGGCTGCTGCTCGAGGCCGTGATCCTGCCCTTCCGGCCGCGGCGCTCCGCGGCGGCGTACCGCCAGATCTGGACCGAGGCCGGCTCGCCGCTGCTCGTGCACGGACGCGCGCTCTGCGAAGCCATGGCGAAACAGCTCGGGGCGGGCTTCCGCGTCGAGCTGGCCATGCGCTACGGGCGGCCGTCCGTGCCGGACGCGATCGACGCGCTGACCGGCGACGGCATCGACCGGATCGTCGTGCTGCCGCTCTTTCCCCAGTACGCCTCGTCCTCGACGGGCTCGGCTCTCGAGCACGTCTACCGCTCGGCCGCACGGCGCGGGAACGTCCCGTCGCTGCAGGTCGTGCCGCCCTTCTACTCTGACTCGGGCTTCATCCGTGCCGCGGCGGCCGCCGCGCGCGGCGACCTCGACGGCTTCGCACCCGATCACCTGCTCTTGAGCTACCACGGCCTGCCCGAGCGCCAGGTGCGCGCGGGCGGAAGCGGCTGCCTCCGGTCGGCCGACTGCTGCGAGTCGATCGGGCCCGCGAACTCCGCCTGCTACCGCGCGCACTGCTTCGCCACGTCGCGCGCGCTGACGGCCGAGCTGGGGCTCGAGCCGCAAGCCGTCTCGCTGGCGTTCCAGTCGCGGCTCGGGCGTGCCGCCTGGATCGGCCCGAGCCTCGAAGACGAGCTGGCCCGGCTCGCGGCGGCGGGCGTCCGCCGCCTCGCCGTGATGTGCCCGTCCTTCGTCGCCGACTGCCTGGAGACGCTCGAAGAGGTCGGCATCCGCGCGCGGGACACCTGGCGCGGGCTCGGCGGCCAGGAGCTGCGGCTCCTGCCCTGCGTCAACGCGCATCCCGAGTGGGTGCGCGCCGCCTCCGACCTGGTCCGCGCGCGGGCAGAGGCCTGAGCCTTGGGACGGATCGTGCACGGAGACAACCTGGCGGCGCTGGAGCGGCTGCCGGCGGCGTGTGCCGATCTCGTCTACATCGACCCGCCCTTCAACACGGGCAACCGGCAGACGCGTCCGCGCCTGCGCACGGTGCGCGACGACGCGGGAGACCGCACGGGCTTCGGGGGCCACCGTTACCGCACCGAGCGCATCGGCGCGTCGGGCTTCGACGACGCCTTCGACGACTACCTGGGCTTCCTGGAGCCGCGTCTGCGGCACGCGCGCCGCATCCTGAAGCCGGCCGGCTCCTTCTTCCTGCACGTGGACTACCGCGAGGTGCACTACTGCAAGGTGATGCTCGACTGGATCTTCGGCCGCGAGTCGTTCATGAACGAGATCATCTGGGCGTACGACTACGGGGCCCGCACCCGGCGCCGCTGGCCCGCCAAGCACGACACCATCCTCTGGTACGCCATGGACCCGGACGACTACGTCTTCGACTTCGACCAGATGGACCGCATCCCGTACATGGCCCCGGGGCTCGTGGGCGCGGAGAAGGCGGCGCGCGGCAAGACCCCGACCGACGTGTGGTGGCACACGATCGTGGCTCCGACCGGGCGCGAGAAGACGGGCTACGCCACGCAGAAGCCGCTGGGGGTGCTGGAACGGATCGTCAAGGTGCACTCGCGCAAGGGCGACCTGCTCATCGACTTCTTCGCCGGGAGCGGCACACTGGGGGAGGCCGCGGCGCGGCACGGGCGGGACTTCCTGCTCGTCGACGACCAGCCCGAGGCCATCGCGGTGATGACCGAGCGGCTGCGCGCCTGGGACCCCGAGCTGCTGCGCGCCGAAGACCTGTAACCCGCCCAACCCAGGACCCCTCCCGAGACCCAGAAGAGGAAGAGCCGTGCCCGAGTTCGTCTACACACTCCAGGACCTGCGGAAGGTCGTGGGGACCGACCGCATCATCCTCGACGACATCACGCTCGCCTTCCTGCCGGGCGCGAAGATCGGCGTGCTCGGCCCGAACGGCTCCGGCAAGAGCAGCCTGCTCCGCATCATGGCCGGTCTCGACACCGAGATCGTCGGCGAAGCGCGGCTCGCCGACGGCGCGACGGTGGGCTTCCTGCCGCAGGAGCCGGTGCTAGACCCCACACTCGACGTGCAGGGCAACGTGGAGCAGGGGCTCGCCGAGGTGCGCGGACTCCTCGACCGGTTCGAGGAGCTCAGCGCGAAGTTCGCCGAGCCGATGGACGACGACGAGATGAACGCCCTGCTCGAGAAGCAGGGGACGCTGCAGGACCGCATCGAAGCCGTGAACGGCTGGGAGATCGACCGGACGCTCGAGATCGCCATGGACGCGCTGCGCCTGCCGCCGGGCGACGCGCCGGTCGAGCACCTGTCCGGAGGCGAACTGCGGCGCGTGGCGCTCTGCCGGCTGCTGCTCCAGAAGCCCGACCTGCTGCTGCTCGACGAGCCGACCAACCACTTGGACGCCGAGTCGGTCGCCTGGCTGGAGCGGTTTCTCAAGGACTACGCCGGCACCGTCGTCGCCATTACGCACGACCGCTACTTCCTCGACAACGTGGCCGAGTGGATCCTCGAACTCGACCGCGGGCGCGGCATCCCGTACCACGGCAACTACTCGGGCTGGCTCGAGCAGAAGCAGCAGCGGCTGGCGCGCGAGCAGAAGCGCAGCGCCGCCACTCAGCGCACGCTGCAGCGCGAGCTCGAGTGGATCCGCATGGCGCCCCGCGCGCGCCAGGCGCGCGGCAAGGCGCGCGTGAACGCCTACGACAAGCTGCGCAGCGAAGAGAAGGAGCGCCTGCCCGAGAGCGTCGAGATCTCGATCCCGCCGGGGCCGCGCCTCGGCGACCTGGTGCTCGAGGCCGAGGGCCTGTGCAAGTCGTACGACGGCCGGGTCCTGATCGACGGCATGGACTTCAACCTGCCGCCGGGCGGAATCGTCGGCGTGATCGGCGCCAACGGCGTCGGCAAGACGACGCTCTTCCGCATGATCGCGGGCGAGGAGAAGCCCGACGCCGGGAGCCTCCGGCTCGGGCCGACGGTCAAGCTGGCCTACGTCGAGCAGTCGCGCGAGTCACTCGAGGATGACCGCACCGTCTGGGAGGCCGTGACGGACGGCGAGGAGCGCATTCCGCTGGCGCGGGGCGACATCGCGTCGCGCGCCTACGTGGCGTCGTTCGGCTTTCGGGGAGGGGACCAGCAGAAGCGCGTCAAGATGCTGTCCGGCGGCGAGCGCAACCGCCTGCACCTGGCGCGCGTGCTGCGCGGCGGCGGGAACCTGCTGCTGCTCGACGAGCCGACCAACGATCTCGACGTCGACACGCTGCGCGCGCTCGAAGAGGCGCTGCTCGGCTTCTCGGGCTGCGCCGTCGTCATCTCGCACGACCGCTGGTTCCTGGACCGCATCGCGACCCACATCCTGGCCTTCGAGGGCGACTCCCGGGTCGAGTGGTTCGAGGGCAACTACCAGGAGTACGACGCCGACCTGCACCGTCGTCGCGGCACCGACGCCGACCAGCCGCACCGCATCAAGTTCAAGAGGCTCGAGCGCTGACGCCGTCGCTGTCGGTCGAGAGGGGAAGCTCGACCGACGCGATCGTCCCGCCGCCCGGGCGCGGCAACAGGCTCAGGCGCCCGCGGTGCCCCGCGATCACGCCCCGCGCGATCGCCAGGCCGAGCCCGGTACCGCCGGGCTTCGTGGTGAAGAACGGCTCCAGCACCTGCTCGCGCAGCTCGGGCGGGATGCCGGGCCCCGCGTCGACGACGCGGATCTCGATCACCTGCATCGACGGCACCGACCCGAGCTCGAGCCACACCGTGCCGCCTCGGGGGCTCACCTCGATCGCGTTCTCGACCAGACTGCCGAGGGCGGCGCGGAGCAGTACACCGTCGGCATCCAACGGCGGGAGCCCGGGTTCGATCTTCAGCTGCAGGTCGACGCCCGCCTTGTCGACGAGCGGGCGGAGCTCCGTGCACACGTCCTCGAGCAGGCGGCCGGGGTCCTCGCTCGTCAGGTCCAGCTCGACCTGGCGGAACAGCTGGAGGGTGCGGCTGACCACGTCGCGGATCCGCCGCGAGATCTGGAGCATGTACTCGACGCGCGGATCCCGCACGTCGGACCTCGAGCATCAGCTCGATCTGGCCGATCAGGGCGCCTAGCGGGTTGTTGATCGAGTGCGCCACGCTACCGGCGAGCTCCTGCGCGGCGCCGAGGCGCTCGGCCTGGATCAGCTGCGTCTGAAGCGCGCGCAGCTGCTCGTTGCGCCGCTCCAGCTCGCGCGTGCGCCCGACGACCTGGCCCTCGAGCTCCTCGACGAGCGCGCGATTTCGCGCCTCGCTGGCGCGCAACGCGTGCGACTGGTTCCGAAGCTCGTCCAGGCGGCGCCGCAGCTCGAGCTGCTGGTTCTGGAATTCCGCGATCAGCCGGCGCGAGCCGC
>JAFDDB010000220.1 GCA_019311115.1 Deltaproteobacteria bacterium | reverse complement strand
GCCTGGGCCGAGCAGGCCGCTCGACCCGAGGACCGCCACAGGCTGATCGCATGCGCGGACCGCGAGGAAGAGGTCGCGCGCCGCGTCGAGGCGCTCTTCGACGACGCGGCCGGGGTACAGGCGGAGCTGCTGGCGCGGCACGCGGGGCTCGAGGAGATCTACGTTGGGCTCTTCGAGGGCCGCCCGGTCGCCGACCAGTTCACGATCCAGGCGGAGGGCGAGCGGCTCGGCGCCGCCACCTGGCGGTCGTTCGCCGAACGAAGCAGCGACGACGACGCTCGCAAGACGTACCTGGAGTGCGCGGCCCTCGAGGAGGACAGCGCGGTCGTGCTCGAAGATCTCGTGCGAGCGGGCACCTAGGGTTGTGAGCCGAGCGCCGCAGGCGAGCCGGCCCGAGCCGAGCGGGTACTTCAAGCCCGCCGACGAGGCGCCCGAGCTGCTCCCCTGGAGTCACGTCACCGAGCGCATGCGAAGCGCGCGCAACTACTGGGTGGCGACCTGCGGCCCGCAGGGGCGCCCGCACTCGATGCCGGTCTGGGGCGTCTGGCTCGAGGACGCGTTCTTCTTCAGCACCGGACCGACCACGCGCAAGGCGCGCAACCTGGACTCGAACCCGCGGGCGGTGGTGCACCTGGAGAGCGGCGCGGAGCTGGTCGTACTGGAGGGGCGGACTCGCGAGATCCGCGACGCAGCGACGATCGAGCGCTTCGTGGCTGCGTACAACCCGAAGTACGGCTGGGACTTCACGGTAGCGCAGCTCGAGACCGGCGGGCTCTTCCAGGTGACGCCCGAGCGCGTCTTCGCGTGGTGCGGCGACGAGGGCGACGCGTTCGCTGCGACGGCCACGCGCTGGGTGCTCACCGACCCGAGCTCGAACGAACGCTAGCGGTCGGGCCCACGGAGCCGCGTACCGACCGGCGGACGCAGTGGAAACTGCTCCAACGGGTCGCCGATCGTGTGCCAGTCCGCGCTCTGCTCGACGAAGATGTGCCGGAACGCCTGCGTGCCCAGGTCACCTTCGAGCACGCCTGCGAGCATCCCGATGAACTCCGTGCCTTCGATGTCGACCGGCACGGGGGAGCCGCAGACCTTGCAGAACGCGCGGCGGTACGGCGGAGGCTCCCGAAGGAGCGGCGCCTCCCAACGCGAGATCAGATCCTCGCCCGCCGTCCAGCGAAACCGTGACCGCTTTGCCGCCAGCTCGGGCGCGAAGGCCGAGCCCGTCGCCTTCTGGCAGCGCTGCGCGTGGCAGATCTGGATCTGCGTCAGCCGCCCGTCGATCTCGAAGCGGACGCGTCCGCAGAGACAACCTCCGGTGATCATGTCGGACCCTCCCGCGGTCAGGGGCGTCAGCCTCGCGCAGGAGCGCGCGGGAGACAAGCGGTTCCGTGGTAACGTCCGCGCGTGATGGGCGACGCGGCGGCGATCAAGTGGGCGGACCCCGAGCCCGCGCCCGGCGGGTCGCTCAGCGACGAGCAGGTCGACGCCTGGCGCACGAGGGGCTTCGCGCTGGTCGAGGGACTGCTCCCCGCGAACCTGATCGAGCGCCTGCGAAGCGATGCCGCTTCGGCGTTTCCCGCGGCGGGGAGCCCCGAGAGCGAGCGCGTCACCGACTTCGGGAGCGGCGAACGCCTGGTCTTCCCGTCCACGAGCGCGGCCTTGAACGAGCTGACGTTGCACCCGCGGCTGCTCGGCGCCGTGGCGCGGTTGCTCCAAGTAGACGTCCGCGAGCTTCGGCTGACGCAGTCCGACCTGTGGGCCAAGTACGGGCGCGAGACGCACCGCGGCGGCGACCGCGACAACGACGACCAGCGCATCCACGTGGACTACCCGAACCACACGTTGACGCACCCGCCGGAGTGGCACGAGCCCGAGGCGGTCGAGATGATCGTCTACCTGTGCGGCGTCGAGGAGTCCGGCGGCGCGACGGCGGTCGTGCCGCGACGCGGCGACGGCGATCCCGCCTACGCCTGGCCGATCGTAGCGACACCGGGCGTGGCCGGGCTCGAGTGGGTGAACGACCGCGCCTCCGCGGAGGCGTACCTGGAGCGCGAGGCGCCGGAGGTGGCGCGCTTCCGCGCCGAGCACCTGTACCCGCGAGAGGTGCGGGCGCGGTTCCGCGCCGGAACGGTGCTGCTCTACCGCCACGACACCTGGCACCGTGGGACGCCGCTCGATCCCGGAACGATGCGCGCGGTCCAGAACCTGACGTTCCGCAAGGCGGGAAGCGAGTGGGTGAGCACGCTGCACAGCGGCTGGGCCTGGGGCATGTACGGCAAGTCGCTGCCGATGGAGCGGCTCGTAGCGACCGCGTCGGTCGACCAGCGCTGCGTGCTGGGGTTCCCCGCACCGGGGCACGACTACTGGACGCCGAAGACCGTGGCCGCCGTCGGGGCGCGCTTCGGCCCGCTCGGCATGGACATGACGCCCTACGAGCGCGCCGTGTGAGGCACGACGGAGGCTGGAAGCGGCGCGCCACGCGCTACCTCTTCGAGAGCCCCTGGTACAACCTGCGGCAGGACGACGTGACGTTGCCTGGCGGCGAGCCGATCACCTACACGTTCGTAGAGCACCCCGGCTACGCGATGGTCGTGCCGCTGCTCGACGACGGACGCGTGCTGCTCGAGCGCGTCTACCGCTACACCGTCCAGCAGACGCTGCTCGAGTGCCCCTCCGGCGGACTCGACGGCGACGAGCCGGAACTCGCGGCCCACCGCGAACTGGAAGAGGAGACGGGCTGGGTCGCGTCGAGCATGACGCCGCTCGGCTGCTTCTACGGCAGCGACGGCATCAGTGACGAGCGGGTCTGGCTCTTCCTGGCGCGCGGGCTGTCCGAGACGGGCACGCTGGCGCGCGAGCCCACGGAGCAGATCGAGCTGGAGTTCATCCCGCTCGCCGACGCCGTCCACCGCGCCGCGTCCGGAGGCATCGTGGACGCGCCGAGCGCGCTGGCACTGCTGCTGGCGCAGCGCGCGGAGCAGGCGTGAGCGACGAGGTGACGGTCCGGGACGTCGGACCCGGCGACGCGTCCGAGCTTGCGCGGCTGCTGACGGAGTTCAACAGGGTCGATACCAGCGAAGCTCAGGCCGCCGACTCGTCGACGAACTCGAGGCTCGCGCGCGCGCTGCGGGTGCGAGCCACTGGTCGGTCGTCGCGTCGGCGGACAACGAGGCCGCCCTGGCGCTGTACCATGGCTCCGGGTTCGAGGACCACGCGATCGCCCTGCACAAGTGGTTCGGCGACGACCGACCCTACAGAGAGCCGGACTCGTGACTTCGCCCGCCCGCTCTGATCGGGTCGGCCGCGTGGCTCCGAAGCGGGCGTTCCGCGCCTACGACGAGACGTGAGCGGGCCGGTCCCCTGGCTCGGCAACGAACGCGACGCGTGGCTGCGCGAGATCGGGAGCTGGGCGGCGACCGCGCTCGGCGACCGCGACCCGGGCGAGGTCCGCTTCGAGACGGTCCGGGCGCGCGCGTGGTCCACGGTCCTGCGCGTCTCGGCCGGCGGACAGGCCTGGTACCTGAAGGCCTGTGCTCCGGGCGGCCGCCACGAGCCCGCGCTGGCTGCCGCGCTCTCCGCGGACTGGCCGGGCGGGGTCCCCGACCCGCACGCGATCGACGCCGAGCGCGGCTGGATGCTGCTCCCCGACCTGGGCGCCACGCTGCGCCAGCGGCTCGACGGAGCGGATGCGCTGGACTGGTGGCTGCGCCTCCTGCCGCGCTACGGCGAGATGCAGCGGACCG
>JAFDDB010000031.1 GCA_019311115.1 Deltaproteobacteria bacterium | reverse complement strand
CTGGAAGCGCTGGCTCCGTTCTACGGCGTGACCCTGCCCCCGCAGGTCGCGGCGCCCTCCGAGCGCTGAGAGCCGGTCGTTGAACAGACGCGGGCTCTTGAGGGCCGGGGGGCCGTGGCCGCTCCTGGTGCTGCTCGTCTTCGCGGGCTGCACGCTCATGATCCCTGGCCGCGAGGCCAAGGTCGGGGCGCGCTACCACGCGGTCATCGAGCAGACGATGGGGCTGGTCGAGGATCCCGACCTGACCGCCTACGTGCGCAAGATCGGCGACCGGCTGGCGGCGCACTCGACGCGCGACGTCGAGTACCGGTTCTTCGTCGTGAACATGCAGGAGCCGAACGCCTTCGCGCTGCCCGGCGGCTACATCTACGTGTCGCGCGGACTGCTCGTCCTCCCCAACTCCGAGGACGAGCTGGCGGGCGTGATCGGGCACGAGATCGGCCACGTGCAGGCGCGGCACCACCTGAGGAGCCAGATGCGCTCGGTGCCGTTCATCCCGCTCACCGTGGCGGGGGCGATCGCCGGCTTCGCCGCGAGTCTGCTGAGCCCCGAGCTGGGCCAGGGGATCATGAGCGCCAGCACGTTCCCGGCGGCGGCCGTCCTCTCGTCCCACAGCCGCTCGGCGGAGCGCGAGGCGGACGAGATCGGCCAGCAGCTGGCCGCCCAGGCGGGCTGGGATCCCCTGGGCCTGTCCAGGTTCCTCACGACGCTTGCGCGAGAGGAGCGGGTGAGGGGCGGCGACCCGGAGCGGCGCGACTTCTTCGCCTCGCACCCGCCGAGCCCGGAGCGCAGCGCGGCCACCCGCGAGCGCGCGGGCTCGCTCGAGCGCGCGGACACGCCGCCCATCGCCGGGACGCACGCCGCCTTCCTGGGCCGGCTCGACGGATTGCTCGTCGGGCTGTCCGGGGCCGAGGGCGTATTCGTGGACCGGCAGTTCCTGCACCCGGACCTGGACTTCGCCGTGGCCTTCCCCGCGGGCTGGAAGGCCAGCAACTCGCCGCAGGCGGTGGCCGCCCGCGACCCCGAGAAGGACGCCTTCGTCATCCTGCAGACCGCGGGCAAGGGCGTCGATCCGGTGCAGGCGGCACGCGACTTCCACGCCAGCAGCGGCGGCCGCCTGCTCGAGGGGCCGACGCCGCTCCAGGTCGGGGGCCTGAACGCGGCGCGCACGCTCAGCCAATCCTCCCGTGGTCGGACGCGGGTCACGGTCGAGGCCACCTGGATCGCCCACGGCGGGCTCGTCTTCGTCGTGGCCGGCATGGCGGTTGCGGAACGGTTCGGCGAGGAGCGCGCGACCATGCGGGCGGTGGCCGACAGCTTCCGTCCGATCTCGGCCGCGGAGCGCGCCCAGGTCACCGAGGAGCGCCTGCGGCTGCGCACCGCCGGTGCGGGCGAGAAGTTCGATCAGATCCGGCGCGACACGGGGACCACCTGGACCGCGCAGTCCCTCGCCGTGGCCAATGGGCTCGACCTCGACGGACAGCCCGCCGCAGGTGCGCTGCTCAAGATCCCGGTTCCGCAGCCCTATCCGCCGCGCTGAGGCGCCCCCCGGCGCTGCCGCGAGCGCGCTTCCCAGCCCGGGCCGCATGAGCGAGAATGGCGCCGACCCCGGAGGTCCGCCTGTTGCGACGCTGGCTCAGAAGGAACCGGGACCGAGGAGCGGATCCCCCCGCCCCCGCTCCCGCAGGTGCGCCGCCGCCTCTCCCTGGAACGGAGGGAGGCGAGGGGAGCGGTTCGCTCGACCAGACCATGATGGTCAACCGCACGCAGGTCGTGAAGGCGGCGCGCCCGCCGCTGGCGCACGTGGAGCTGGTCGAGGGCCCGGCCGCCGCGACGACGCGGCGCTTCCGCGTGGACGAGGGCCAGACGACGATCGGCCGCAGTCCGGACTGCGACATCTCGCTGCCCGATCCCGCGATCTCGCGCGTGCACGCGGTGTTGATCGCCGATGCCCAGGGCATCTCGATCGAGCACCAGAGCCAGACGAACGAGACCTTCGTCAACGGGACCGAGGTGACCGATCGGCGTCAGCTCGCGCACGGTGACCAGGTCCAGCTGGCGGACCGCGTCACCCTGCAGATCGACGCGCCGACGCTGAAGGCTCCCGTCTCGCGCGAAGCGACGCTGCGCCAGGCGATGGAGGCCCGTGTCGACTTGGACCGCCGCATCGAGGAGGACTTCGTGCGCGTCGGGAGCTTCCTCGACGTGGACGTCGTCGACTCCTACGGGATGAAGAAGCGCGAGATCCGCGAAGACCGGGTCTTCGTGTCGTTCGAGCGGTTCCGCGCCTACATCACGAGGAAGGTCGAGGGTCGCCACGGTCGAGTGCTCAACTCGAACGGCGACGAGGTGATGGCGTTCTTCGAGTCCGCGGACTCGGCGTTGGAGTCGGCGCGCGACCTGATCCAAGGCCTCGCTGAGTTCAACGACCGCGAGAACCTGATGAGCGACGGCTTCAAGGTCCGCATCGGCATCCACACGGGCCGCTCCGCCGTCGACCTGGAGTCGGGCGTGGCGTATAGCCCGGTGCTCGATGGCGCCGGTCACCTGCAGAAGGGCGCGCAGGTCGACAGCCTGCTGCTCTCGGCCGAGACCTACGAGGCTCTGAGCGATCCCGCGGGCCTGCACAGCGTCGGCGAGTCCGGCAAGCGCGGCATCGAGGCCTGGGCGCCCGACACGGACGCCTGAACCTCGCCCCCGCCCCGGGGCGTAGGGGCGCTAGCTGCCCCCGGTCCCGGGTCCCGGCCCAGGCCCTGGGGGAGGAACCTCGGGCACTCGAGGCGGGCGCCGCGGCTCGTGGCGGGGCGTGTGACAGTACTCGCAGGCGCCCGACACCTCGCCCGCGAAGTAGTAGTTGGGCGGGTCCAGACGCGCCGCGCGCAGCGCACGCTCGATGTCCCGCTCGAGCCTCGGGCCCTCGCGGTGGATGCGCGGGTGGCTCGAGCGCGTGCCCTGCTTCAGTTCCTGCGACAGGCGCAGCATCTCGGACAGGATCTGGACGACGGCGTCGCGGTCCTCGTCGCGAAACTCGCCGTCGCGCTGCATCCGGGCCTCGAGGCGAACCATCTGCACGGCCAGCCGCCCCATCACGCTGTCGATCTCGTCGCGCGTGATGTAGTGGAAGTCGGGCGGGTAGGTCACGGTGCGGACCTTCTCCGGCGTGTCCGCGCAGGCTACCAGCGCCAGGGCCACGGCGAGTCCGGGGGCGATCCAGATCCACGAGCGCATGCGTCACTCCTCGCGAACCAGATAGCCCCCCGAGACGGCCGAATCAAACCCGCCGGGCCGAGCGCGGGCGCGGGCCAATTCGGCTAGGCTGCAGCGCGAAAGGGGACGGTCGATGGCGGCAGTCAGATGGCTCCTGGTGCTTTGCGTGCTCCCGGCTGTGCTCGCCTGCGCACCCGGACGGATCGCGGACCTGAAGGACTCCGGCCGCATCAGCGCAGGCCTGTCGCTCGGGCTGTCGGCCGACGTGAAGGTGGGCGACCTGACGCATCCGGCCGTGGGACTGCTGGCGTCGTCCGCCATGGTCGGCTTCGAGACGCGGCACATCGACGGCGTCTGGTACGAAGCGCGCACGAGTGATCCCTTCGCCACGTACTGGTACCGGCGCGAGGGCGAGCCCTGGGGCTGGGCGCTCAACTCGTCGGGCTGGCGCGTCATGTGGGAGTCGCTGGGATGGCTCGACGCCGTCGACGAGATGGAGGGCGAGATCGACCAGGAGCCGCTGCCCGAGACCGGCAGCGAGTACCGCGGGGAGCGGCTCGACGGCGAGATCGTGTCGAGCCGCTGGCTGCCGCTTCCCGGCCCGGAGGGCAAGACGCCCCTCTTCAGCTTCCGCACGGCCAGCGACCTGCAGGTCGGCGCGACGTTCCTGCTGGTCGGTGCGCGCGTGGGCTTCAACCCGCTCGAGTTCGTGGACTTCGTGCTGGGCTTCGTCGGCCTGGACATCGCGGGCGACGACCCCGCGCCCGAGTAGACGTTCCCGCGGCCGCCAACCCCTCGCAGGAGACCTCCCCCATGTCCTTCCGTGTCCTCGCCGGCGTTCTCGTCTGTGTTGCAGCGCTCGTCGGCTGCAAGAACCCCAGTCTCCAGGGGGACACGTACTCCCGGTCCTCGGCGCGCGAGGTGCAGCGGGTCGAGGAGGGCCAGGTGCTCTTCGTCCGCCAGGTCCAGATCGAGGGCACACAGGGCGCCGGGTCGATCGCCGGTGGCGTGCTCGGCTACGCGGTCGGGTCCGCGGTCGGGGGCGGCCGGGGCAACAAGGTCGCGAAGAGCGCGGGCGCCGTCGCCGGTGTAGCCGCCGGCTCGCGCGCCGAAGAGGCCGCCACGCGGCAGCAGGGGCTCGAGATCACGGTTCAGCTCGACAGCGGAGAGGTGATCGCGATCGTGCAGGGCGCCGACGAGACCTTCGACGAAGGAGACCGGGTGCGCGTGCTGCGCCGCCCCAACGGCGAGGCGCGCGTCATCCAGTAGGCCCGGGCGGAGCTCAGTCCTTCCCACCGTCTTCCGCCGCCCGGAGCTTCGGGAGCAGCGTCTCGCGCTCCTGCCAGATCTTCTCCGCCAGCGCGTTCGCGAGCTTGCGCGCGTGGAAGTGCACCGATCCGGGAGACGACGCCTCGAGCGTGCCCATGATCCCCGAGCCGACGTCGGGCCCCACCGGCAGGCTCGTCGAGATCAACGGGTCGGGCGACGCGAACGCGCCCGCGATCGGACGCCCGGTCGGAACGAGGCCGATCACGAACCGGTCGACGTCGTCGGTCTCGGTCCGCTCGATGAAGAGCCGCACCTTGACGTCCATGCCGGCCGCCTTGTTGTACGGACTGATCAGCTCGCTGAAGAGCCGCATCTCCTTCAGGTCGTCGATGACTGCGCCCCCGTAGAGCTGGGACGGGAGCGAGTTGTCCGAGCGGATGCCGACGCGGATGTCGAGTGTCGACGGCGGTGGGTAGAGCGGGGGCGGGGGACGATCGGGGCCGGACTGCCCGGCACACGCCGCCAGCGCGAGCGTGCAGGCGATCGCGGCCCACCGTGGACGTGTCGTGGATCGCATGCCGGCAGGATACAGGAGGCCCCCACATGGGTGATATGCTCGGCGCGTTCCGGGCCGGTGGAGGGGGACTCATGCGTGTGGAACGGGGCCTCGTAGGCGTGTGCATCACGTGCGTGGTGCGCTGCGCGTCGATTCCCGAGCGGACCAGGCGCGACCTGCAGCTTCCCGTGGAGATCTACGAGCGGTGCAAGCGCTGAGACGCACGGCCGGTCAGTGATCCGACTCCACGACCTGGAGTTCCGCTATCCCGAGGGCGAGTTCGAGCTGCGAATCGCCGACTTCCGGGTCGAGCGCGGTGAACGCGTCGCGGTGATCGGGCCGAGCGGATCGGGAAAGACGAGCCTGCTCCACCTGGTGGCGGGGATCGTCGAGCCCGGCCGCGGCCGCGTCCAGGTCGCGGGCGCCGAGGTTTCGGCGATGGGTGACGCCGCGCGCCGCGAGTTCCGCATCCGCCACGTGGGGCTCGTCTTCCAGGAGTTCGAGCTGCTCGAGTACCTGGACGTGCTCGACAACATCCTGCTTCCCTACCGCATCCACCCCGCGCTGCGGCTCGACCGCACGGTGCGCGAGCGCGCCCGCTCGCTGGCGCGGCGCATGGGCATCGCGGACAAGCTGCACCGGCTGGCGCCGCGGCTCTCGCACGGCGAGCGGCAGCGGGTGGCCGTGTGCCGCGCGCTCATCGCCGGGCCCGAGCTCGTGCTGGCCGACGAGCCCACCGGCAGCCTCGACCCGGCCAACAAGCAGCGCGTGCTCGACCTGTTGCTCGACTACGTGCGCGACCACGACGCGACGCTGCTCGCCGTCACCCACGACCACGACCTGCTCGACCGCTTCGGCCGGGTGGTGGACTTCAAGGGGCTGGGCACGTGAGCGGGCCGCTCTACCTGGCGTGGCGCTACGCGCTCCGTCACCCCGCGAAGACCTCGATCCTGGTCGCGGCCATCGCGCTGATCGTCTTCCTCCCGGTGGGCCTGCAGGTGCTGGTCGGGCAGAGCGCCCGCGAGCTGACGGCGCGTGCGGAGTCCACGCCGCTCCTCGTCGGGGCTCGCGGCAGCGCACTCGAGCTGGTGCTGAGCTCGCTCTACCTGGAGTCGCGGCCGCCCGAACCGACCGACTGGGCCCAGGTCGAGCGCGTCGAAGCCACGGGGCTCGCGCGAGCCATTCCGCTGCACCTGGGCTTTCAAGCCCGCGGCCACCCGATCGTGGGGACGACGCTCGACTACTTCGACTTCCGCGGTCTGCACGTCGCGCAGGGGCGGCGCATGGCGGTGCTCGGCGAGTGCGTGCTCGGCGCGCGCGCCGCGCGGGCGCTCGGGCTGGCACCGGGAGGCGAACTCGTCTCCTCGTCCGAGACCGTCTTCGACCTGGCCGGCGACTACCCGCTCAAGATGCGCGTGGCGGGCGTGCTGGCGCCCTCGCACACGCCCGACGACGAGGCCGTGTTCGTCGACGTGAAGACGGCGTGGGTGATCGAGGGGCTGGGCCACGGCCACCAGGACCTGGCCGCGCCGGACGCCGAGACGGCGGTGCTCGCGCGGGAGGGATCGAGCATCACGGCCAACGCGTCGGTGGTCGAGTACCAGGAGATCACGCCCGCGAACGCGGACTCGTTCCACTTCCACGGCGACCTGTCCGCGTACCCGATCTCGGCGGTGATCGCGGTCGCTCCCGACGCGAAGTCCCGCGCCCTGCTGATGGGGCGCTACGAGGGCGAGAATGAGAGCCAGCAGGTCTTGCGGCCGGTCTCGGTGATGGACGAGCTGCTCGAGACCGTCGTCACCATCCAGGTCTACGTCGTGGCGGCGATCGCGATCGTCTCCGCCGCGACGCTCGCGACGGCCGCGCTCGTCTTCCTGCTGTCGCTGAGGCTCCGAGGACGCGAGATCGAGACGCTGGTCAAGATCGGCGGCGCGCGAATCAGCGTCGCCGCCGTGTTGGCGTCCGAGGTCGTCGTGGTCCTGTCGCTGGGCATCCTGCTGGCGGCGGCGCTGACGCTGGTCACGAGCCGCTTCGGCTCCGCCGCGATCCGGGCGCTGCTGCTGTCGTGACCCGGCGCCACCGACAGAGGAGCCGGATCGTCCCGTGGCTCGCGCTGCCCTTGGCTCTCGCCTGCTCGGAGCCGGAGCGAACCGACGCGCCCGCGACGCCGAGCGCCGAGGTTCCGCTCTCGGTCTGGGTGGTGAACTACCCGCTCCAGTACTTCGCCGAGCGCATCGGCGGCGCGCACGTAGAGGTGACGTTCCCGGCCCCGCGCGGCGTCGATCCCGCGTTCTGGTCGCCCGACGGCGACACCGTGGCGGGGTTCCAGTCGGCGGACCTGGTGCTGCTGAACGGCGCGGGCGGCTCGGCGTGGGTGGGGCGCGCGACGCTCCACGCCGACCGGCTGGTGGACACCGCGCTCGGCTTCGCCGACCGCCTGATCGCGATCGAGGCTGCGCCGACGCACCAGCACGGACCGACGGGATCGCACTCGCACGGCGGCTCGTACTTCACCGTCTGGCTCGACCCATGGCTCGCGCTGGAGCAGGCTCGCGCCATCGCCACGGCATTCTCGGCGGCGCGTCCGGAGCGGGCCGACGCCTTCGAGCGTGGACTGGCCGCGCTCGAGGCGGACCTGCTCGACCTGGACGCGCGCCTGTCGCGGGCGGCCCGGTCCTTCGGGGACGACCCCGTCCTGTTCTCGCACCCGGTCTACGCCTACCTGACGGCGCGCTATGAGTTGCGGGCGCGGTCGGTCCACTGGGAGCCCGGCGCCGAGCCCGACGCGGCGCAGTGGCGCGACCTCGAACGCTCGCGTGCGGACCCCCCGGCGAGCGTCATGTTCTGGGAGGCGACGCCACTCGGCGCTACCACCGCGCGGCTGACGGCGCTCGGCATCGAGAGCCGCGTGTACTCGCCCTGCGCCAACGTCCCCGCGCGCGGCGACTGGCTCGACGTGATGCGCGCGAACGCGGAGGCCCTGGCTGCGGGTCCCCGGCCGGGGCGGGGCTAGAGGCGCTCTTCCTCGAGGATTTCGAGTCCGACGAGCTTCCAGCTCCCGTCGACCGACGCCACGTCGATCTCCGCCCGGTAGCGGTTGCGGCGCTGGTGCATGTGCCCCCAGTGACCGACCGAGCCGCCCACGTTCCAGACGGTGCGCGCACGGAAGCCGCCGCCACCGGACGGCGAGGCCTCGAGCTCGACCAGGTCGACCTCCTTCACGCGCGCGCGAGCGCCTCCCTGGTTCGCGAGCTCCAGTCCGCGCCGCGTCTCCAGGTAGATCTGCTCGAGCAGGTCGCCCTCGACGCTTGTGGACAGCACGTCGTAGATGCGCTCGTCGTCGCGGAAGTCGAACGCGCGGTACACGTTGTGCAGCAGCCCGCCGACGACCTCGCGCGCGCGCGCGTCCGAGAGCCCCGCGTCGTGTGCGAGCCAGAATACGCCGCCGCTGGCACACGCCAGGACGGCGCAGGCGACGCCGAGCCCGCGCCCGCGGCGTCGCGTCCACAGCGCGAGCGACAGCACGAGCCCCGCCACCGCGAGCCAACGCAGCCACAGCGCGGCGCGCCCGAGGGCGCCGGGCGGTGCAGCCAGGACCGTCAGCGTGGGCAGTTCGGGGTTCGTCAGGAAGTTCTGCCACTCGAGCACCCGGAAGTCGGGCTCGAGCATCGTCGGCAGCGGTCCCGCCTGGTCGACCGACGCCGCGGGGATCCTCGGCACGCGGTCGGTCCACAGGTCCCAGTCCATTCGCACCCGGTCCGGCAGCCCGTCGACCGGGTAGACGAAGATCACCCCGAGGATCGCGGAGTCCAGGTCGAGCTCCTCGGGCGGATCGATCACGCGGCTCGTGCGCAGCGTCCGCTCCAGGAAGTTGATGCGCGCCAGTTCCGGCTCGACCGCCTCGCCGTCGATCTCGACCCGGTGGTGCGCGCGCAGGAACTCGGCGACGCGGCGCTTGATCTCGGGCTGCTCCGCGACGGGTATGGTGCGGCGTCCTTCGAGGCCCAGGTCCACCCACTGCTGCAGCGTTCGGGGACGGGCGATGATTTCCTTCCGCACCTCGTACGGCTCCACGTAGAGGAAGCCGCTCATCGGCGCGAAGTAGGTGCGGCGCATGCTGCGACTCTCGAAGCGGCTGTACCAGGGATCGTCCCAGTCGAGTTCCAGCCGATGGCCACCTGCCAGGTAGCGGAAGTCGTTCACCGGGACGCGCCGGTGGTAGACGACGAAGCCGACGCTCGCGGGGGAGGGCCCGCGAAGGCCGTGCAGGATCAGCGCATCCGGCCGGTCCCGGAACGCGTACTCGAGGCGGGCGAAGAGCACGATCTCGGGCTCGGTGTCGTCCGCGCGCGGCAGCGGCTCGCCCGTCACGGCGTCGCGGCGCACGCGCTCCCTCGGTTCGAGGCCGATCAACCGGCCTTCGAGGGGCTTGCCGTCCGCGGTGGCGATCACGAGGTCGTGAGAGAAGAACCGCGTCAGGCGCTGCTGCATGCCGAGTCCCGCCTCTTGCTGGTGTGCCGGGAGCCTGTCGTAGAGTTCGTCGGGCAGCAGGTTGCGGAAGGCGACGAGGTCCGGTGGGCCGATCTCGAGCTCGGCGTACACGCGCTCGTCCTCGACGAAGATCTCGGCGAGCGTGGTGGCGAACATGGCCTGCGTCCGCATGATGGCATCGGCGTGCGCGGCCGCGGCCGGGACGAGCACGGCGCAGACCGCGAGAGCCCGGGCGGCGGCCCGGTGCAGGAAGGGTCGGCTCATTCCGAGCAGACCCTTCTTCAGCCGGCCGGCGCGTTGGCGCGGCGCTGTGCCGCGAGCTGCACCTGGATCTCGGCGTGGCGTTCCCGCGTCAGCCGGTAGCGTGACACCATCGCGATCGAGACGATGACCAGCAGCAGCACGCCCGGTCCGTAGATCAGCGCTAGCTGGGTGACGGTCCACGGAGCAACGTCCTCGACCGCGGCCTGTAGCGGGAACGAGATGGCGGCGAGGGCGATGCCCCCGATCCAGTTGCCGATCCCGGCCGAGGCCTTGCCCGAGAACGAGAGCGCGCCGAAGAAGATCCCCTCCTGGCGCTTTCCGGTCCGGAGTTCGTGCTCGTCCGAGATGTCGGCCAGCATCGCGCCCGCCGAGATGAGTCCGGCCGCACCGAAGAAGGACGCGACGAAGGTGAAGAAGTAGATCGTGGGCACGTACGACGAGCTCGATTCGGCGGGGAACGCACCGACCAGCTTCGCGATCGGCAGCAGCATGGTGAAGACGCTGAAGCCGATGATGCCGGTCATGAACATCGGCTTCTTCTCCAGGCGGCGTGCGAGCCCCGCCCAGAGCACGGTGCCGATCAGCACGCCGACGAGCCCGGCGAGCGGCAGCGTGACCGCACCGGACCCGAGCTTCCAGAAGAAGGTGCCCATGTAGATGCCGAGGGCGCCGTCGACGCCGCGCGCGACGAAGAAGATGAAGAGCCCGAAGAAGAAGACGCGGAACGATGGGTTCTCGAGCGCCTCGCGGACCTCGCGCCAGAGCCTGCGGAACGAGAAGCCGTCGGTGTCCGGAGCCGGCTGCGGCAGGTACGGAATTCGCGAGTGCGTCCCCAGCGCAGAGAGCACGATCAGCACTGCCATCGCCACGCCGAACCACAGCCCCATCGGCGGGTAGGCGAGGGCGTTCAGCTGTCCCTCGGCGAACTCCGGTGTGGGCCGCATGAAGACCGCGCGCGCGACCGCGAAGAGCGCCGCGCCTCCAGCGAAGCCGAAGAAGATCCGGTAGCCGACGATGCGCGTGCGCTCCGAGTAGTCGTCCGACAGCTCGGCGCCGAGCGCCAGGTGGGGAACGTGGTAGAGCGTCATCGCCGCCCGCGCGAGCACCGTCCAGGTCAGCATCCAGCCAAAGAGTCCGGCCTGTCCGAGTCCGTCCGGGGGCGTCCACACGAAGTAGAAGGTGATCGCCAGCGGGATCGCCGACACGTACATGAATCCGTGGCGCCGGCCCCAGCGCCCGTGCCAGGAGTCCGACAGCGACCCGGTCAACGGATCCGTGACCGCGTCGA
Organism: Deltaproteobacteria bacterium; assembly: GCA_019311115.1. Classification (GTDB taxonomy): domain Bacteria; phylum Myxococcota_A; class UBA9160; order SZUA-336; family SZUA-336; genus JAFDDB01. Next base: position 17,663 of record JAFDDB010000031.1, on the reverse strand, counting down.
AGACGAGCGAAGCCAGGAGTGCGAAGCCTGCGAGCACGGGGCTGAGTCCCAGGACCTGGCTGTAGTAGAGCAGCAGGAACGCGCCGAAGGCGGAGTTCTTCATGCCTTCGGACGCCTGTCCGATTCCGTAGGCCAGCTTGCTCGAGTACCCCAGCTTCGGCTGCATCGGCGCCATCATGCCACCTGCCCGTCGCGCGTGTCTGCCCGGACCCGGTCTACGGCGCGGGAGCGTCACCCGTTACGTCGAGATCGACCTCGAAGCGCGTTCCGCCACCCGCCCGCGGAAGGCAGCGGGCGTCGCCGCCGTGGTGCCGGGCGATCTCGCGGACCAGCGCCAGGCCCAGCCCGACGCCGCCGTCTCCGCCTTCGGAGTGCCCCGCGGGCCGGTAGAAGGGCTCGAAGATGCGCTCGTGCTCGTGTTCGGGCACGCCGGGCCCGCGATCCTCGACGACGAGGCGCGCGCGGCCGCGTCCGAGGGCCTCGATCGACGTCTCGATGGCTTCGCCTCGGCCGTGGCGCTGCGCGTTCTCGAGCAGGTTGCGGACCATGCGGCGCAGCAGGCGGGGATCTCCGACCGCCTCGAGGTTCTCGCCCGCCGCGTCGACTCCGATCCGGGCGGCCTCTTCCGCGAGCAGCCCCAGCAGGTCGACGCGCTCGCGGGCAATGTGTGCGCCTCCGGATTGCAGGCGAGCCGCGGTGAGCAGGTCCTCGATCAGCTCGTCCAGTTCGGCGATGTCGGCCTCGGCCTCCGCCAGTGGCTCGGTGCCTCCGTCGCGCGCCATCAGCTCGACCGCCATTCGCAGACGCGCGAGCGGAGACCGGAGCTCGTGCGAGGCGCTGGCCAGGAGCCTCCGCTGCCCCTCGACCAGCCCTTCGATGCGTCCGGCCGCCTCGTTGAAGGTCCGCGCCAGGTCCGCGACCTCGTCGCGCCCCTCGACCTGGACGCGTGCGGTCAGGTCACCTCCGCCGAGCTCGTCGACGGCGCCGCGCAGGCGTTCGAGCCGCCGCGTGATGCGGCGTGCGACGGGGTACGCGCCCACGGCGATGGCCCCGCCCAGGGCGCCCAGCCAGATCAGGCCGCCGGCGTGGCTGGAGTGCCGCCGGCGGAAGAGCAGTCCCAGCTCGCGGCCGTCCTGCATGACCCACTTGAACTCGCGTCTCGACGCGTGTCGAGGCCGGCGGCGGGGCAACTCTCTCGCGGACCCGACCGAGGCGAGCACGTTGCCGTCGCGGTCCCAGACCACGAGGTTGAGCGAGAAGTCCTCCGCCTGCGCGAGCAGCACGCTGCGAAGCTCCGCCTGCGGTGCGCCCGCGGGGGGAAGCTCGGCGGCGAGCCGCGCGGCCAGCGCGCGCACGATCGGCTGCTCGGAGGCCGGGTCCACGGTCCACCACCAGAGCGCGCCGGCGGCCAGCGCGAACGCGAAGAGCACGCCCACGAAGCCCAGGTAGATCTGGAGGAAGAGACGGCGCATCACGAGTCGGCGTCGCCGTCCTGGCTGCGCGCGAACAGGTAGCCCACGCCGCGAACCGTCAGGATGCGGCGCGGCCGCTTCGGGTCGTCCTCGATCGCGGCCCGGATGCGCGACACGTGCACGTCGATGCTGCGGTCGAAGGCCGAGAACGCCTCGCCGCGCAGCCGGTCCATCAGCACGTCGCGCGACAGGGCGCGGCCCGCGGACGTGGCCAGCACGCAGAGCAGCTCGAACTGGTACGACGTCAGCTGGCACGGACGGCCGTCCAAGCGCGCCACGCGCGCGTCGCGGTCGATCTCGAGCCGGCCGAAGCGCAGCGGCGGCGCGCCGCGATCGGCGCGCGGCTCGCGGCGCCGCAGGATCGCGCGCAGGCGGGCGACCAGCTCACGCGGGTTGAAGGGCTTGGGCAGGTAGTCGTCCGCACCCAGCTCGAGCCCCACGATCCGGTCGGTCTCGTCGCCGCGCGCTGTGAGCATCAGTACCGGCACGTCGGACTCGGCGCGCACGCGGCGGCAGACCTCGAAGCCGTCCAGGTCGGGGAGCATCACGTCGAGCACCAGGGCGTCGAAGGGGATGCGGCGGGCCGCCTCGAGGCCCCCCGTCGCATCCCCCCGGACCTCGACTTCGAAGCCGTGCTCCGACAGGTATTGCGCCACCATCTGTGACAGGCGGTCGTCGTCCTCGATGAGCAGGATGCGTCCGGACATCGGCGACTCATCTTAGCGCTGTGGCACATCCCGGGGCGTGGCCGGACGCGGCTCAGTGCCAGCCGTGACGGTGGCTCTCCGCCATTCCCGGCAGCTGCGCACGCTGCTCGGGCGTCAGGATCTCGGCCAGCTCGACGATGGCGTCGGTCAGGATTCGCGAGGCCTGGTCGGCCTCGGCGAGCTTCTCGACTCGCAGGTCCTCGACGGCTTCGCGGTCGATCGTCTCGGCCGAGAGCAGGCCGACCACCTGCGTGCGCATCGACTGGCGATCCAGCCCGAGCGCGCCGAGCACGATCAAGGTGTCCTCGACCAGCACGCGCGCCTCGGCCTTCTGCTCGTCGGTGGCGTCCACTTTGGACATGAAGCGGCCCACTGCGTACTGCGAGTGCTCCAGCATGGCCTCGGGGTCGTGCCCGCGGTGCCTGAACCAGCCCCGCGCGTCGGCCGAGGTGGCGATCAGTACGCCGAGGATTGCCGCCAGGGCGGCGCCGGCTGCGATTCTCCAGTCCAACATCTCGATCTCCTTCGGATTCGACGGGTACGGATGTGTCCCGTCACCCGAGGGAGCATCGGCCGCGGATCTTTCGCGGCGATTGCGGGCGCGTAAAGTTGTGTAAAGTCCGCGGGCCTAGAGGACCTGCTCGAAGCCCTCGAACTTCGGGTGCGACAGCACCACGCCCTGCGACGAGCCGGTGCGGGCGTGCGACTTCCGGAAGGAGTCCGAGCGGGTCCACGCCTCGAAGGCCTCGCGCGATTCCCACTGCGTGTGCGAGATGTAGAGCGTCGCGCCGTCCTCGGTGGCCCCGCGGAGCAGGCGGAACTGCTGGAAGCCCGGCACCTCATCCAGGTGCGAGTCGCGGCTCCGCCACACCTCTTCGAACTCGGTCTCGCGCCCCTCGCCGATCGAGAAGCGGTTCGTGGCGATGTACATCCCTCCCTCCTTCTTAGAGACCGCCGCAGCGCCCCAGGCGATCGACGATCTCTTCGGACAGCCCCAGGTCGTCGCAGAGCGAGCGAGCGAGGGCGTCGGGTTCGAGCTCGGCCGACTCCACGCCGCCGGGCCGCTTCCAGAAGCGCGTCCGGCCCAGGTAGGCCAGCACAGCGCCGTCGAAGTTCTTGCGCGCGTAGAGCGCCTGGTTGAACGGGCTCTTGTCCGGCGCGCGGGTGATCTCGTAGCGCTCCAGGTAGAAGGAGTGCCCGACCGGGTCTTCGAGCAGGCGGCAGGGGATCGTGCTGTCGCCCATCGGGACGGCCCAGTGGATCCGGAGCGTCCCATCGACCGGCTCGAGTGAGACCGGGTGCAGCGCGTGCTCGACCGCGGCCGCCTCGCCGCGTCGGATCGGGAAGATCGCGTCCGTCTGCATGGACGTGTCGGCCATCCAGTCCTGGCCGTCCAGGTGGACGGCGACGCTGCCGTGGTTCGGCTCGCCCATGTCCTGCATCGAGGCCGAGATGCGCCGGGCGTCGAAGCCGCAGAAGTCGAGCAGCGTGAACAGGCCGTTGCTGGACGGCCAGCACGTTCCGCCCGTCCCGTGCGCCAGCCAGTGTGCGTGGAAGTCCGCGGCGTGCCCGCCGGGCATCGGTGCGGGGTCTTCTTCGAGCAGGGCAATGCGCTTGCGCACGTTGTCGAAGGGCACGCTGCGGCACCAGGCGCGGTACACGGCGTCGAGCCCTGCCCGCGTCCGGAGCGGCGGCGCGCCGAATCCGAGCCGTTCGAGTACGCGCTCGGCGGTTTCCGGCTTCAAGGAGTCCGACACATCGCGAGTATAGACACTGCTCCCCCGCGCTGCGGTAACCTGCGCCGCGATGCCTCGAATCCCGGACCTCCGCCAGGCTCGGCGGCTGCTCTGCGTGCAGCCGCACTACGACGACAACGACCTCGGCGCCGGCGGAACGATCGCGGCCCTCGCGGCGGCGGGAGCCGAGGTCCACTACCTGACGGTGACGGACGACCTGGTCGGAGTGCTCGACGCGTCGCTGTCGGACGACGAGGCGCGGGCGAGGCTCCACGCCGAGCAGGAGGAGGCCGGAGCCGAGATCGGCGTCACGAGCCAGACCTGGCTCGACTACCCGGACGCCGGCGAGTACGGCTACTTCGAGCTTCGCACGCGCATCATCCGCCGCATCCGCGAGGTACGCCCAGACTTCGTGCTGACGGTGGACCCCGACCTTCCCTACGAGGCGCACCGCGACCACCTCGTGGTCGGACGGGCCGCGTCCGAGTCGATCCTGATGTACCGCTTCGCCCGCATCGCGACCGATCCCCAGGTCGACCGCGCCTACGAGCCGCACGAGATCCGGGGGCTGGCGTACTACTTCACGGCCCGTCCGAACACAGTCTTCGACATCGACGCCTCGCGCCAGGTGAAGCACCGGGCGATCGGCGCCTACCGGAGCCAGTTCACCCCGGAGGGCATCGACGCGTTGCGCCGCGGGCTCGAGGCGCAGGAGCGGCGCTGGGCTGCAGATGAGGCCTTCGACCACGGCGAGGCGTTGCTGGTGCTGGCCCGCTCGCACCTGCACGTGAACCTGGACAGCCGAGTCTGAAGAGCCCGCGCGGACGCGCGCGAGGGATGGTGTATATATGGCGGCCCGTTCCTGGCGCCGTCCCGCCCTGTTCGGCTCCACCAGAGGTGACCTCGTTTGGCCGATCGTCCGCAGTCCGGCGTCCTGGCGCGCCTCCGCGAGAGCCCCACGCGCTGGATCGCGTACGGGCTGGCGACCGGAGTCGCGGCGGGGCTGGTGGCCGCGGCGTTCTTCGTGTGTCTCGAGGTCGCGAGTCACTTCACCCTGGGTCAGCTCGCGCACGCGCCGCCGCCGGCGCCGCCGGGCGAGAAGTTGCTCGACCTGGGGGGGCACGCGGCCGGGGAGCCGCGGCGCTTCCTCTTCTTCCTGCTGCCGACGATCGGCGGGCTGATCTCCGGCCTGATCGTCTACCGCTTCGCACCTGAGGCCGAAGGCCCGGGTACCGACGAGATGATCCGCGCCTTCCACCAGGGAAGGGGCCGCATCGCCCCGCGCGTCCCGGTCGTGAAGGGGCTCGCGACCATCGCGACGCTGGCGAGCGGCGGCAGTGCCGGCAAGGAGGGACCGATCGCGCAGATCGGAGCGGGGATCGGCTCGTACATCGCGACGCGCCTGGGGCTCTCTGCGCGAGACCGGCGCGTCCTGCTGCTCGCCGGAACTGCCGGCGGACTCGGCGCCATCTTCCGCGCGCCGCTCGGAAGCGCCATCACGTCGATCGAAGTGCTGTACCGCGAGGACTTCGAGTCGGACGCTCTCGTGCCCTGTGTCATCTCGTCGGTGACGGCCTACGTGGTCTTCGTCTCGCTGCTCGGGGGCGCCAGGATCTTCGACGTTCCCGACCTGCCGCTTCCGGGGCTGATCGAGATCCCGGGCTACCTGTTGCTGGCGCTCGTCGCGGTTCCCGTCGGTTCGCTGTACATCAGCGTCTTCAACGGCATGCGGGATCGCATTTTCGGGGCGCTGCCGATTCCGCGCACGCTGAAGCCGATGCTCGGGGGTCTCGGCGTCGGCGTCATCGGCCTGGCCTACCCGGAGGTCTACGGCGCCGGCTGGGGATACATCCAGCAGGCCATCTCGGGCTCGCTGCCGCTCACGCTGATGGCCGGCCTGCTCTTCGCCAAGCTCTTCGCCACGAGCCTCACCATCGGGTCCGGTGGAAGCGGCGGCGTGTTCGGCCCGACGCTCTTCATCGGCGGGATGCTCGGCGGCGTGATCGGCTTCGGCGGTGCGGCGCTGTTTCCCGCGTTCTTCCCGAATCCCGAGGCCTACGTGCTCGTGGGGATGGCGAGCTTCTTCGCGGGCGTGGCGAGCGCGCCGATCGGCGCCATGTTGATGGTCACCGAGATGACCGGCGGCTACGAGTTGTTGCCGCCGCTCATGCTCGTGTCGGTGGTCGCGATCATCCTGGCGCGCGGAAAGTCGATCTACGCCAGCCAGATGAAGGACCGCTTCCACTCTCCCGCCCACCTGGGAGACCTGACGATCAACGTGCTCGAGGAGATGCACGTCGCCGACGTGTTCAGCGAAGCGCCCGGCCTGAAGACGGTGACGCCGCAGACCGGCTTCACCGAGGTGCGCGACCTGGTCGTGGTTGCGCACGTGCCGACCGTACCCGTGATGGACGCCGAGGGCGAGCTGGTGGGACTGGTGACCGCCGAGCAGCTGCGCCCCGTCATGGACGAGCACCAGCTGGCGCCGTTCGTCGTCGTGGGAGACATCGCAGGGCCGGCCGTGTCGCTCCAGCGCGACGACGACCTGTACCGTGCACACGAGCTCTTCCGCGCATCCGGTTGCCCACAGCTGCCCGTCCTCGCGGAGCGCGAGGAGGGTGGAGACGCCCCCGCGATCATCGGGATGCTCGACTACCGCGACATGATGCAGGCCTACGGACGCGAACTGGCGCGGCGCCGCGAGAGCTAGGCAGCGCCACGATGGATCCGGGGGCTAGGCGCCGCGGCGATCGGTCGTGACCGTTTCCAGCGAGCGATCGTGTGCGCGCCCGAGCAGCAGCAGCGCGGCGACCGCTCCCAGCAGCGCGAGGAACATGTCCCACTGGGTGTCCCAGGGATCGCCCTGCGCTCCGAGAAAGGCGTCCGCCGCGTCGCCTCCGATTGCGGCCGCCCACCACTCGGTCATCTCGTAGAACGCGCTGAACGCCAGGCAGGTGGAGATCACGAAGAGCACGAGCCAGCCGCCGCGCGGAACCGGAGACCACCGGATCAGGATCTCTCGCGCCAGGATCGCGGGAATGAAGCCCTGGGCCAGGTGACCGACGCGGTCGTAGTGGTTGCGTGACAGGTCCAGCAGGTCCTGCGCCCAGAACCCGACGGGGACGCGCGCGTAGGTGTAGTGTCCACCCACGATCAGGATGACCGCGTGCAGGAACAGCAGCCGGTAGAGCAGCGGCGACAGGCGGAAGCGTGAGTAGGTTGCGACCAGCGCGGGCGCCCCGAGCACCACGGGGGCGACCTCGAGCCACCACGTGACCCGGTCGAACGGACCCGTCCCCGACCAGGCCAGCAGCAGGCCGGTCGCGGCGAGGAGAGACAGGGGCTCGGCTGAAGAGGGCGCGGGCCGGGTCATCGAGTCCGAGACTAGCAATCTCCGTGCGGCCGGCCGGTTCGTGGCAACATGCCGCGCCGGATCGATCGACCATGGCTGAACGCGCAAGAGCGGTGTGGGTGGCGGGCGGGCTGGCCGGTCTCGTGAGCGGCGTCCCGTCCACCGTGTACCTGCTCGTGACCGGCGGCGACCTCTTCGCGTCCCTGGACGCCCTCGTGGCCATGGTGACCTCGAGGGATCTCGCGATGCCGTATCATGTCGCCGTCGCCGCCGGAGTCCACTTTGCGGTGTCGTTCGGGTGGGCGGCCGTGCTCGTCGCGCTCGTGCCCCGGCGCGCGCCGGTTCTGGGCGCGCTCGCAGCCAGCGTGCTCATCGCTCTCGTCGATCTCGAGCTGATCGCCCCGTACTTCTTCGCCGAGGTAGCGGCGCTGCCGTTCCTTCCACAGCTCGCCGACCACCTGGCCTGGGGCGCCGTCGTCGGGGTCGTTCTCCGCGCGCGCCGGAGGCCCGGCTAGGCGGTGAGCCTGTCGTACAGCGCCGCGTAGTCGTCGATCATCCGGTCGGTGTAGAAGTGCTCGCGAACGGTCTTCTCGCCTGCGATGGCCAGACGCTTGCGGAGGTCCGCGTCGGAGAGCGCGGAGTCGATGGTGGAGGCCAGTGCCGACGCGTCGCCCTTGGGAAAGACCAGTCCGTTCTCGCCGTGCCGCACGAAGTCCCTGAACCCCTCGGTGTCGCTGACGATGGTCGTCACGCCCTGCAGCATGGCCTCGAGAGGCGCGAGGCCGAAGGGCTCGACCAACGACGGCAGTACGAAGACATCGCTCGCCGCCAGGATGCGCGGCACGTCGTCACGGTAGCCCCAGAACTCGATCCGGTCGCAGCCCGAGGCCAGTTGCTCGAGCTCCGCCTTGATCTCCCCGGGGCCGTCCCCGACGACGAGCAGGCGCATGCGCGGCCGCTGCTCGGCGAGCGCGCGAATCGCTCTCACGAGCGTCGCGGGGTCCTTCCGGGCGCTGAGCCGCGAGATGTACACCACCACCTCTGTGTCGTCCGGGATTCCGAGCTCGCTCCGGGCTTTCTGCTGCCCGTCTGGGTAGAGGCGTCCGCGGTCGAGTGAAATTCCGTTGAGGATCTTGGTGACGTCTTCGTCACGCACCAGGCGGGACCGGCCGAGCATCTCGTCGACTGCGGTCGAGGGCGCGACCACGTGGTCGACTCCGTGCGTGTACAGCCACCGGTTCGTTCGGGTCTCCGCGATCTCCTTCAGGTTGTGCTTCGTGCGGAGAGTGGTGACCGGGAGGCCGTAGAGCCGCCGGCAGACCACTGAGGTCCAGGTGTCGAACGAGGCATGGCTGTGGATCAGCTTGACGTCGTGCGCTCGCACGTAGCGCGCCAGGCGCTGCATGTCCTGGAGCATCGTCCAGCCGACCGCCGGGATCTCCTTGAGGAGCGTCAGCTCGAGGATGGGCACGCCCGAACCCTCCAGCTTCCCGATGATCTTCGCGTCGGGATTGGTCGCGAGCGTGACGGGGCGCCCCCGCTCGGCGAGCCCGCGGGCCAAGGCCGCGATGATGGTCGCCTCGCCGGCCCAGCCACGCTTCTTGTTCGTGAGCAGGATGTGTGGGGAGTTCATGCGGCGAGCGAGTCTACCAATTCGCCGCGCCGATGCCTCGGCCGCGGGGTCAGTCGAAGTGAGTGGCCGCGGCTTCGCCGCGCGCCATGCGGCGAGCCGCGTCGATGTGGAGCGGCAGTGTGCGTCCCTGCGAGAGGCCGGGCAGCGCGTCGAGGGTGTGAAAGGCGGCGGCGAGCACCTCGGGGCCCGCGCGCGGTTCTGAGCGCTCGTCCAGCACGACGCCGACGAAGACGAGCTTGTAGATGTGGAACGGCGCCGGAGGAGCCAGCGGCTGGAGCCGGTAGTCGAAGACCCCTGCGAGGGCTTCCGCTCGCACTTCGAGGCCGGCTTCCTCGGCGGTCTCGCGCGTCGCGGCTTCGGAAGGCGCGTCGCCGACGTCGGCCCAGCCGCCGGGCAGCGCCCAGAGTCGGTCGGTGCGCTCGCGCACCAGCAGGACCGAGTCGCCCCGGAACACCGCCATGCGGACGTCGACCTTGGGCGTGACGTAGCCGCGATCCGCGCCGTCGAAGATCCCCGCGATCCGCTCCGCGTCCGCTTCGTCCGTCGTCAACGCCGCGGCCTCCGCAGCCAGGCGCATCAGCTTGCGGTAGCGGTCGCGGTCGAACTCGTCCTGCGTGTAGTGGAGACCCGTCCCGGCCAGCGCGCGCATCGCGTCGGCGATCTCGAGCAGCCGCCGCCTCAATCGCCGCCGCCCCCGCCCCCGCCGACACGGGAGAACGTGCGCGCGAGCACCCATCCCCAGGTCGCGTTCGCGAGCACGACGACCGCCGGTGTGAACGTGCCGAGATCCTGGCCGAGTACACCGAGGTTCTGCTCCGGCATGAACCAGAACAACTGCGCCGCGCTCGGTGCCAGGGAGAGCAGCAGTCCCTTCTGCACGGCGGAGAGGCGCCGCGGCCGCACCCAGGGGTAGGGGAGAGCCCAGAGACCTCCCCACACCAGGCGCGGTGCGAGCCAGAGCCAGGTGAGCTTCGGCGCGATGGCGACGCCGACGGCGGCCGTCAACTCGGCCCGGCCCGCGATCCACAGTACGAGCGAGGCCACCAGCGCGGCCAGCGCTCCCGCGGCGTAGGCCGCGCAGAACCGTCGCAGCATCCCTCTCCCCCCCTCCGGGATACGACCGAGGATAGGCTAACCTACCGCGCGCATGGAGCCCTCCCTCCCCAAGGCCCGCGTCTTCTTTCGCTCGCTCGGCTGTCCCAAGAACCGGGTCGACAGCGAGCTGATGCTGGGCGCCCTGGCGCTGGGCGGATACGCCATCGCCGAGCGGATCGAGGACGCCGACGTCGCGGTGATCAACACCTGCTCGTTCATCGAGACCGCGCGCGAGGAGTCGATCGACGTGATCCTCGACGTGGCCGACCTGAAGCAGCGCGGCGAGCTTCGGGCGCTGGTCGTCGCGGGCTGCCTGCCCCAGCGCTACGGCCGAGACCTGGCGCGAGAGCTTCCCGAGGTCGACGCCTTCGTGGGAACCGGTGACTTCCCGAAGCTCGTCCCCATCCTCGAGCGCGCGCTCGAAGGCCGCGGGCGGGGCGTATACGTGGATGCGGGACGTACCCACCTGTACGACGACAGCGAGCCCCGGATGCTGATCGGTGGCGCGCACAGCGCCTACCTGAAGATCGCCGAGGGCTGCGACCGTGTCTGCACGTTCTGCGCGATCCCGTCGATTCGCGGGCGGTTCCAGAGCCGCGCACCCGAGTCGATCCTGCGCGAAGCGCACGCCCTGGCGTCGAACGGTGCGCTCGAGCTGATCCTCGTCTCGCAGGACACGAACTCCTATGGCAAGGACCTCGCCCGGACCGAGGCTGGCCGGCCCGGGCTGGCAAAGCTCGTGCGCGATCTCGACGAGGTCGAGACCGAGTGGATCCGGCTGCTCTACCTGTACCCGAGCGCCGTCGACGACGAGCTGATCGACAGCATCGCCGGCGCGCGCCGCGTGCTGCCGTACCTGGACATCCCCCTGCAGCACGCCAGTGACCCGGTGCTGCGGGCGATGCGGCGGGGCGTGACGGCGGAGCGACACGACAAGCTGCTCGGGAAGCTGCGCGAGCGCATCCCCGGCGCCGTGCTCCGCACCACGTTCATCGTGGGCTTTCCGGGCGAGACGGACCGCGACTTCGAAACGCTCTGCGACTTCGTCCGCGAGCACCGCTTCGACCGGCTCGGCGTGTTCCGCTACTCCGACGAAGAGGGCACCGGCGCCTTCGACCTGGCCGGGAAGGTGCCGCGTGCGCTGGCCATGGAGCGCCACGACGCCCTGCACGCGATCCAGTCCGAGATCATGGCGGAGACCCTCGCGCTGCACGTCGGCCGCGAGGAAGAGGTGCTGATCGACTCGGCGGCCACGGGACTCGGAGTGGGACGGCTCTGGTCGCAGGCGCCCGAGATCGACGGCCAGGTCCGCGTGCGCGGAGACGTGCCTGCGGGCAGCCTGGTGAGAGTCCGCATCACCGCGACGAGCGGTACGGACTTCGAGGCCGTTCCGGTCTCCGGCTAGTCCCGCTGCTCCTGCGGATGGCGCTGGCGGCCGAGCGCCAGGATCGTGAGCGCTCCGAACGCGAATCCGCCCGCGTGCGCCCACCAGGCGATGCCGGCGACCGAGGCGTCGCCGCCGAGCGCAGACGTGCCGCGGTGGACCTGGAGCGCGAACCAGATGGCCAGGTAGAGCAGGGCGGGCACGCTGAAGCGGATCCAGAAGAAAGGCAGCACGACGGACGTGACCCAGGCGCGTGGGTAGAGCACGAAGTAGGCGCCCATCACGGCGGCGATCGCGCCGCTCGCGCCGATGGTCGGCACCACGCTCAGCGGATTCGCCACCAGGTGGGCGGCGCCCGCGAAGACCGCACCAGCCAGGTAGAAGAGCGCGTAGCGCAGGTGTCCGAAGCGGTCCTCGACGTTGTCGCCGAAGACCCAGAGGAAGATCATGTTGAAGACGAAGTGTCCGAGGCCGCCGTGCAGGAACGCCGAGCTCACGAAGGGCACCCAGAGTTCCGCCGACACGATGCTGTGACGGTCGACCAGCGCCAGGAAGCGCGACGGAACCAGGCCGTACTGCTCCACGATCGCGTCGATCTCGGGGCCCGCCATCAGTTCCCAGCCGAAGACGACGGTGCAGAGCGCGATCACCGCGTGATTCACGAACGGGACGCCGCGGCGCGGCGTGCTGTCGCGTAGGGGGATCAAGGGAGCGAGAGGATAGCGGTCCTCGTCACGACGGCTCCTTCGGCGTGTCGTCCCGGTCGCCCCACTCGGCCCAGGAACCGTCGTAGACCGCGACGTCCTCGCAGCCGAGCAGTGTCAGCGCGAACGCGTCGAGCGCCGCGGTGACGCCCGACCCGCACGTCGTGATCACCCGCTTGTCGAGATCGACGCCCGCTTCGCGGTAGACGCGGCGCAGCGCCTCGGGGTCGTGGAAGCCGCCCGAGGCCGGGTCCAGGCTTCGGGACCAAGGGACGTTCAGCGAGCCCGGAATGCGGCCGCGGTGGCGCGTGTGCTCCTTCTCCTCGCCGCGGAAGCGGGCGGGCGAGCGCGCGTCCACGATCTGCGCGCCCTCGTCGTCGATGGCGCGCAGCACGTCCTGGCGCAGCGCGAGGCTCCGCGGCCGCGGCGCCCCTTGGAACTCGGCCGTCGGCCAAGCCGCCACCTCGTCCGTCGTGGGGCGGCCCTCGTCCTGCCAGCGAACGAAGCCGCCGTCGAGCAGCGACGCCCCGGAGTGTCCCGCGTAGCGCAGCGCCCACCATACGCGCCCGGCCGAGAAGCCGCCCTTGCGGTCGTAGACCACGACCGCGTGCCGGGTGCCGATGCCCGCCGCGCCGAAGACCCGGGCCAGGTCCGCGGGCGGCAGGATGGTGTTGCGGACGGGCGCGTCCGTCACGGCGAGGTCGCTCGACAGGTCCAGTCGCACCGCTCCGGGCAGGTGCGCCGCCGCGTACTCGGCGGCCGCGTCGCGGCCCTCGTCGGGCAGGTACCAGGACGCGTCGACGATGCGCAGGTCGGGGTGGTCGAGGTGTGCCTCGAGCCATTCCGATGTTACGAGCGGCCCCGGAGTGAGCAGCCCAGGAGTGAGCAGCCCGGGAGTGAGTAGACCGGGGAGCGGAGCTTCAGGTGGCGTCGTTTCCGATGTCATGCCCCCTGTCTACCGCATCCGGAGCGGCTCGGGGAGGCGCTCCAACCCCCTGACTCTGCGGCGCTTTCGCACTAAGATGCCCCCCATGCCGTACGCCCCGAGGGAGTTCGAACGCCGCTGGCAGGAGCGCTGGGTCGAGCAGGGCACCTTCCGCAGCGAGATCGACCCCTCGCGGCCCAAGTTCTACGTGCTCGACATGTTTCCCTACCCGTCGGGCGAGGGGCTGCACGTCGGACACCCCAAGGGCTACGTCGCCACCGACGTGTTCGCGCGCTACAAGCGCATGCGCGGATTCAACGTGCTGCACCCCATGGGCTGGGACGCGTTCGGCCTGCCGGCCGAGCAGCACGCGGTCAAGACCGGACAGCACCCCGCGGTGACGACGGCGCGAAACATCGGCCGCTACCGCGAGCAGTTGCAGGCGCTCGGACTCTCCTACGACTGGACCCGCGAGGTCGACACTACCGATCCCGGGTTCGTGCGCTGGACGCAGTGGATCTTCGCGCGTCTCTTCGAGCGCGGGCTCGCCTACGAGGCCGAGGTTCCCGTCAACTGGTGTCCCAAGCTCGGCACCGTCCTGGCCAACGAAGAGGTGCGGGACGGCAAGAGCGACATCGGCGGCCACCCCGTAGTGCGCCTGCCGATGAAGCAGTGGATGCTGCGCATCACCGAGTACGCCGACCGGCTGGTCGACGACCTGGAGCAGGTGGACTGGCCGGAGCACATCAAGAAGATGCAGCGTGACTGGGTCGGCCGCTCCGAGGGCGCGTCCGCGCGCTTCGCCCTGGTCGGACACGAGGGCGGGGTCGACGTCTTTACCACGCGTCCGGACACGCTCTTCGGCGCGACGTACGTGGTGCTCGCGCCCGAGCACGAGCTCGTCGGCCGGATCACCAGCGAAGAGCAGCGGAACGCGGTCGAGACCTACGTCGAGGCGGCCGGGCGCAAGAGCGACCGTGCGCGCATGATCGAGTCGGGCGAGAAGACCGGCGTCTTCACGGGCGCCTATGCGACCAACCCCGTGAACGGCGAGCCGGTTCCGGTCTGGGTCGCGGACTACGTGCTGATCTCCTACGGCACGGGCGCGATCATGGCGGTGCCCGGTCACGACGAGCGCGACTACGCCTTCGCGAAGACCTTCGGCCTGCCGATCGTCGAGGTCGTGACCGGCGGCGACGTCTCGGTCCAGGCGTTCTCCGGCGAAGGCATCGCGGTCCACTCGGGCCTGCTCGACGGCCTGCCGACCGACGAAGCCAAGACGCGCATCATCGACTGGCTCGAGGAGCAGGGCGTCGGCGAGCGCACGATCAACTACAAGCTCCGCGACTGGCTGTTCAGCCGCCAACGCTACTGGGGCGAGCCCTTCCCGATCCTGCACCTCGAGGACGGCACCAAGAAGCTGGTTCCCGACGACCAGCTTCCGGTCGAGCTGCCGATGATCGACGACTACGCGCCCTCCGGCGACTTCGAGCCGCCGCTGGCACGCGCGCGGGAGTGGGTCGAGACGACTGATCCGGAGACCGGGCAGCCGGCGCGCCGCGAGGCGAACACCATGCCGCAGTGGGCGGGCAGCAGCTGGTACTACCTGCGCTTCATCGACCCGCACAACGAGGACGCCCTCTTCTCGCCCGACGCCGAGAAGTACTGGATGAACGTCGACCTGTACGTGGGGGGCGCGGAACACGCGGTGCTGCACCTGCTGTACGCGCGGTTCTGGCACAAGGTGCTCTATGACCTGGGGCTGGTCTCGACGGTCGAGCCGTTCCAGAAGCTGCTCAATCCCGGCATGATCCAGGGAAAGAGCTACCGCTGCTTCAGCGACGAGAGCGACGGCGACACCAAGTACTACTCGCCGGGCGACGTCCGCTTCGAGGGCGAGGTCCCCGTTCACGTGGGCTCGGGCCGTCAGCTGAGCGAAGAGTGGGTCGAGCCCGGCGATGTGCGCTGGAACGGCGGCCGGCCGCTCGCGCCGAGCGTCGACGTCGAGCTCGAAGAAGTGATCGAGAAGATGTCGAAGAGCCGCGGGAACGTGGTCAACCCCGACGACGTCGTCCACGAGTACGGGGCGGACTCGATGCGGCTCTACGAGATGTTCATGGGGCCGCTGGACCGCGCCGTGCCGTGGTCGGTCGACGGCATTCCCGGAGTGCACCGGTTCCTGGCGCGGGTCTACCGCCTGTACACCGACGAGGATCCCGACGGCGTAGATGCCCCGCGGAAGCACGCCGAGGGCGACGGGACAGACGGACAACGGCGCCTGCTGGCCAAGACCATCGACAAGGTGACGCGCGACTTCGAGTCCTTCGACCTGAACACGGCCATCTCGCAGCTCATGGTATTCGCGCGCGACATCGAAAAGGACGGGCCGATGCCGGCCTCGATCGCGCAGCCCTTCCTGCTGCTGCTCTCGCCGCTGGCCCCGCACCTCTGCGAAGAGCTGTGGCAGCGACAGGGGCACACGGAGTCGCTGGCCTACGAGACCTGGCCCGAGGCCGACGCGGACCTGCTCGTCGACGACGAGGTCGAGATCGCCGTGCAGGTCCAGGGAAAGGTCCGAGCCAAGATCCGCGTGCCGGCCGACGCAGACGAAGAGGCCGTCCTCGCCGCCGCCATGGCCGTAGACAACGTGCAGAAGCACGCCGGCGACGGAAAACCCCGCCGGGTCATCTACGTCCCCGGCCGCCTCCTCAACATCGTAGTCTGACGCCTGAGTCTTCGATGCCCGCCACCCCCCCCCAGACAGACTCGAGTCCATCCCCCGCTTGTCCCCCGGGCTGGGAGGTCGTGATCGGCCTCGAGGTCCACGCGCAGCTGCGCACCCGCGCCAAGCTCTTCAGCGCCGCGCCCAACGTCTTCGGCGACGAGCCCAACTCGAACACGACCGAGGTCGAACTCGGCATGCCGGGCGTCCTGCCCGTGATCAACGAGCGCGCCGTCGAGTTGGCGTTGCGCGCGGCCCTGGCGCTCGGCTGCGACGTCCACCACGAGTCGCGGTTCGCGCGAAAGCACTACTTCTATCCGGACCTTCCCAAGGGCTACCAGATCTCGCAGTACGACGAGCCCTACTGCACGGGCGGTGCGGTGCCGATCCGCCTCGACGGAGAGACGCGCTCGATCCCGCTGACGCGCATCCACATGGAAGAGGACGCGGGCAAGTCGATCCACGACGACGCCGTGACGGGCGCGGGCGTGAGCCACGTCGACCTGAACCGGGCAGGCGTGCCGCTCGTCGAGATCGTGTCCGAGCCCGCGATCCGCACGCCGGCCGAGGCTGGGGCCTACCTGAGGAGCCTGCGCTCGATCCTGCGCTACCTCGACGTCTCCGACGCCAACATGGAGAAGGGGCACTTCCGCTGCGACGCCAACGTGTCGGTGCGCCGGCCGGGCGAGACCGAGCTCGGGGTCAAGGTCGAGCTCAAGAACCTCAACTCGTTCAAGCACGTCGAGAAGGGCCTCGCCTACGAGATCGAGCGCCAGGTCGAGACGCTCGAAGACGGCGGGACGATCGTGCAGGAGACGCGCCACTGGGACGAGACCGAGAACCGCAGCACGCCCGGCCGCAAGAAGGAGAACGCGGAGGACTACCGCTACTTCCCCGATCCCGACCTGGTGCCGCTGCGCATCGATCCCGAGCACGTCGCCCGGGTGCGCGCCGCGCTGCCGGAGCTTCCGGGGCGGAAGCGCCAGCGCTTCGTCGACGAGTTCGGCCTTCCCGACCAGGATGCGGCGCTGCTGAGCGAGGACCGCGAGGTCGCCGAGTTCTTCGAGCAGACCGTGACCGCGTTCGCCCAGCCGAAGGTGGTGTCGAACTGGATCATGCGGAGCCTGCTCGAGACGCTCTCCGAGACGGGCCTGCCGCTGGCCGAGCTTCCGCTCACGCCGGGTCACCTGGCGCGCCTCCTCGAGCTCGTCGACGGCGGGCGCGTCAATGCGGCGAGTGCGCGCCGCATCTTCTCCGAGATGGCGAAGAGCGGAGCCGAGCCCGAGCAGATCATGCGCGACCAGGGTCTCGAGGCCGTCTCCGACACCGCTGAGCTCGAGAGCATGGCCCGAGCGGCCCTCGACGCGAACCCGAAGCAGCTCGAGCAGTACCGCGGGGGCGAGCAGAAGCTGCTCAACTTCTTCGTCGGGCAGGTCATGAAGGCCAGCGGCGGCAAGGCCGACCCAGCGGCCGTGCGCGAGATCCTGGACCGCCTGCTCTCCGCGTAGGCGCCGCGCGGATATACTGGCCGCCGGCCGTTTCAGGCCACGGGGAAATCCATGTCCTTCTCGCGTCTCTCCACTGCGTTGCTCGCGTCGCTGCTGCTCCAGGCCTGCGGGGGCGAGGAGGCCGCTGCTCCCTCCGCGGGCGAGTCCACCGCCACGCCGGTCGCGGTCCCCGTCGCGACGACGGGGGCGCAGGCGGTCGACGACCGGCGACTCGAGCACGCGCCCGCGGAGCGCACGAACTGGCTCACGCACGGGCGGACCTACTCCGAGCAGCGCTTCAGCCCGCTCGACTCGATCAACGCCGGGAACGTCGACGGCCTGATCCAGACCTGGGGCTTCTCGACCGGCATGAAGCGGGGACACGAGGCCACGCCGATCGTCGTCGACGGCGTCATGTACCTGACCAGCTCGTGGAGCGTCGTGTT
>JAFDDB010000219.1 GCA_019311115.1 Deltaproteobacteria bacterium | reverse complement strand
GACCACGGCAGCGAGCCGGTCGGCCAGCGACTCTACCGCGCCGTGCGCCGCCTGCTGCTGAGGCAGCTCGGTGTCTAGCCGCGCGCTCCCCTTCCGGCCGGGCGTCGCGGCCGGGGGCTACCCGGAGCGCAGAGGCGAGCGCCCTCCCCTGTCGCGCGCGCTTCGATCCGTCGTGGGCTGGCTGCGCGTGCCGAGCCGCGTCCGCCGCGCACGGGTAGACGCCTTTGCCCGACGGATCGACACCTGCGCCGCCGGGCTCGCAGACCTGGACGACGCGCGTTTCGACGCAGCCGTCGCGGAGCTGCGCGCGGCGCTTCGCCGCGAGGGCCTGGTCCCAGCGAAGATCTGCCGGGGGTTCGCCCTGGTGCGCGAAGCCGCGCGGCGCGAGCTGGGCACGCCCCACTACGACGTGCAGCTCTACAGCGGCTGGGTCATGGCACACCAGGGACTGGCCGAGCTGGAGACCGGCGAGGGCAAGACGCTGGCCGCCACGCTTCCCGCGGCCATCGCCGCGCTGGCGGGGATTCCGGTTCACGTCGTCACGGCGAACGACTACCTGGTCGAGCGCGACGCCGAGACGATGGGTCCGCTCTACGCACGCCTCGGGCTCACGACCGGCACGGTCCTCGAGCGCGAGCCCGAGCCGGAGGCGCGCCGGGCGGCGTACGCATGCGACGTGACCTACGTGACGAACAAGCAGGTGGCGTTCGACTACCTGCGCGACCGGCTGATCGGCGCCGGGACGCGCAGCCTCTCTCGCGAGCTCGGGGTCGGAGCCTCGCATGCGCCGGTGATGCGCGGCCTGTGCTTCGCGATCGTGGACGAGGCCGACAGCGTACTGATCGACGACGCCCGCACGCCGCTCATCCTGTCGCGGCCGGGCGCTCCCGAGGACGACGCGACGGTGCGGGCGGCGCTCGAGCTGGCACGGTCGCTCGAGGCCGACACGCACTACCGCGTGGACGCGGGCCGGTTCGAGCTCGAGCTGACGGACGAAGGCCACGCGCTCCTGGCATCCGTCGCCGACGACGAGGATCCCTTCACCGGCGAGCGGCGGCGCGCGGAGTGGGTCCAGCGCGCACTCTGTGCCGAGCACCTGTTCGAGCGCGACCGCCACTACCTGGTGAACGACGGCGCGATCGAGATCATCGACCAGCCGACCGGCCGCCGCGCGCCCGACCGGGCGTTCGAAGGCGGCATGCACGCCCTGATCGAGATGAAGGAGGGTCTTCCGCTCCAGCCCCAGCGCGAGACGATCGCGCGCATCAGCTACCAGAGCTTCTTCCGCCGCTACCTGCGGCTGGCAGGAATGACGGGAACCGCGCGCGAGGTCGCGCGCGAGATCTGGAACGTGTACGGCCTGCGCTCGGTGACCGTTCCCACACGGCTGCCGTCGCAGCGCGCGTACACCCGGCTGAAGCTCCTGCCCGACTCGGACGCGGCGTGGACGGCGACCGTGGAGCGCGTGCTCGAGCTTCACCGGCAGCGGCGCCCGGTCCTCGTCGGGACGGCGACCCTCGAAGCCTCGGAGCGGCTGAGTGGAATGCTCGAGCTCGCAGGCCTCCCGCACCAACTCCTGACCGCACGCCAGGACGCGGAGGAGGCGCAGGTGATCGCGCGCGCCGGGGAGCCCGGTCGCATCACCGTGGCGACACGCATGGCCGGCCGCGGCACCGACATCCGGCTCGCGCCAGGCGTCGACGAGAGCGGCGGGCTCGCCGTGGTGGCGGCCGAACTGAGCGAGGCTGCCCGCATCGACCGGCAACTCTTCGGACGTTGCGCGCGGCAGGGTTCCCCGGGGAGTTGCGAGCAGCTGGTCTCGCTCCAGGACCGGCTGCTGGAGACGTGGTTGCCGGCCCGGCTGCGAAGCGCCCTGGCCCGCTGGCTGGGCGACGGACCCGCGGGACGGACACTGCCGCCGCTCCTGGGCCTCATCCTCACGAGAACGGCGCAGTTGGCCGAAGAGTCACGCGGTTCCCGCACGCGACGACGCATGCTCCAGTCCGAGCGCAAGCTCGAGGAGATGCTCGCGTTCTCGGGTCCCGGGGAGTAGACCGTGACCGACCCGAACGGAGATCCGGCAGACGACCCGCGCAAGCGCTGGCTGGGCATCGGCGCGGCAACCGTCGGCTTCTTGCTGGTCGGGCTGGTCCTGGTGCCGGGGCTCGCGCGCTACCGGCATCCCGTTGCGGTCGCGCCGGCGGACGGCTCGGCTGCGACCGGGGCCGAGGCACCCGCGCCGAACACGGGCTGGCTGCTCGGACGAGCCGAAGAGGCGCCGATCGCGGCCGAGGTGGCCCCGTCGGGAACCGCGTTCGACTGCATGATCGGCCCGAACAAGGTGATCGACATCGGCAGCCCCATCACCGGCCTGATCGAAGAGATCGTCGTCGAGCGCAGCGAGTACGTCGAGGAGAACCAGGTCCTGGCGCGGCTCGAGTCCTCGGTAGAAGAGGCCGCGGTGCGCGTGGCGCAGGCGCGTGCCCAGCGCAAGGTCGAGGTCGAGTTCAGCAGGGCCAACCTGGGGCTCGGCGAGAAGCGGCGCGATCGGGCGGTCGAGCTGTACGAGAGCCGATCCCTGTCGCTCGACCAGCGCGAAGAGGTCGAGACGCGCGCCACGCTGGCCGCCCTGGAGCTCGAGCAGGCCCAGGAGGACCAGCGCCTGGCGCGGCTGCAGCTCGACCAGGCCGTCGCGGCACTGGGTCGCCGCACCGTCCGCAGTCCCATCGCGGGCTACGTGGTCGAGCGCCTGATGGACGCGGGCGAGGTCGTCGACGAAGAGACGATGCTGCGGGTCGCGCAGATCGACCCGCTGCGAGTCGACGTGATCCTGCCGTCGCACTGGTTCGGCAGGATCCACCCGGGCTCTCGCGCCGAAGTCGTTCCCGAAGCGCCGCTCGACGACGCCCGAAGCGCCGAGGTCTCGATCGTTGACCGCGTGATCGACGGC
Source organism: Deltaproteobacteria bacterium (assembly GCA_019311115.1). Classification (GTDB taxonomy): domain Bacteria; phylum Myxococcota_A; class UBA9160; order SZUA-336; family SZUA-336; genus JAFDDB01. The sequence goes on along the minus strand of JAFDDB010000219.1, from coordinate 1,599 downwards.
GCGAGCGGCACCTTCAGCGTTCGGCTCGAGCTGCCGAACCCCTCGCACGATCTTCCCGCCGGCCTGCGCTGCCAGGTCCGGTTCGCGGACGCAGACGACTAGCAGAGAGAGGCGACGTGCTAGCGTCGTGCGATGAGCGCGACCTCAGCCGAAGAGCTCACGCCGCAGCAGGAGAGCGAGCTGCGCGCTGACCTCTGCCGCCTGCGCGACGCGCTGCGACAGCAGATCGAGTCCTCGGCGGACGCGGCAAGTCCGGTGGATCTCGACGAGCCGATTGGACGCGTGTCGCGCATGGACGCCATCGCCCAGCAGCGCATGGTGCAGGCCAACCGCGAGGCCGGCCGGAGCCGCCTTCAGCAGGTCGGCGCCGCGCTGTCGCGCATGGACGACGGGGAGTACGGCGAGTGCCTGTCCTGCGGCGAGCCGATCGGGCTTGCACGGCTCCGGGTGAAGCCCGAGGCGGCGCTCTGCATCGGCTGCCAGTCACTCCGCGAGACCCGCGCCCCCTGACGCGCGCGCTATCCTCGGGGCGTGGCGCACTACGACGACGCGCTCACCCTGGGCGAGGCGCGCAGCCGGTACTTCGAGGCCAACGGCTTCGAGACGGACGGCGGCTACTCTGCGCGCTGGGTGCAGCTTCGCGCCGGACCCCTCCGCTTCGGCTTCCCCAACACCGCCAGCCGCGTGCGCGCCGTGCGACTCCACGACCTGCCCACCTGCTGACAGGCTACGAGACCGACTGGAAGGGCGAGTTCGAGATCAGCGCCTGGGAGATCGCGTCGAGCTGCCGCGACTACGGCGCGGCCTGGGTGCTCAACATCGGCGGTCTTGCGGCCGGCCTCTTCACCCATCCTCGGGCGGTGTGGCACGCCTTCGTGCGCGGGCGGCACAGCGGAAACTTCTACGCGACCGGCTACTCCGAAGCGCTGCTCGAATTGACCGTCGGCGACGCGCGACGCGACCTGGGGCTCGAGGACGAGCCGCCGCCGACGCTCGCCGACCGCGCGACCTTTGGTGCGGGGCGCGCTGCTCCTGTACCTGCGCTCCTGAAAGGAGGCCTGGCGCGCGATGACCGGGAACATCGTCGACCGCCTGCTGGCTTCCGAAGAGCCGTCGATCCGCTGGAAGACGCGAACGGGCGTGCTCGGCGAAAGCCCGACGTCGCCCGCGAGCCGACGCCTGCGGCGCGAGATCCGCGAGTCACCCCGAGTGCAGGCGCTGTTGGCCGCCCGCGAAGGCCGCGGACCGCTCGGAGAAGGACGTGACGTCTACTCCAAGTGGTACGGAACACATTGGATGATGGCGTCGCTCGCGGACCTCGGCTATCCGCCAGGAGACCTGGCGCTGATTCCCGCGCGCGACCGGCTCATGGAGCGCTGGCTCGCCGACGGCTTCTACCAGGAGTTCGAGACCGGCAGCAAGGCGCAGGCCTACCGCCGGCGCGGCGTTCCGATCATGCGCGGGCGGCACCGGCGCTGCGCGTCCCAGCAGAGCAACGCGCTCTGGAGCGTGCTCACGCTCGGCATCGCGGACGAGCGCGCCAGTGACCTGGTCGAACGGCTGCTCCACTGGCAGTGGCCCGACGGCGGCTGGAACTGC
>JAFDDB010000030.1 GCA_019311115.1 Deltaproteobacteria bacterium | reverse complement strand
GACGAGGCGCCGATCTACGACATGCTTCACGTCAAGCAGAAACGGCTCGAGTTTGCCTTCACGCACACGAATACGTACGGCGAGAGCTACTTCAGCTTCGTCAACGGCCAGTACACGATGGACGGCGGGACGCACCAGGCAGCGTTCCGCGAAGGCGTGCTGAAGGGCGTGAACGAGTTCTCCGACAAGAACTTCTCGGGCGAGGACGTGCGCGAAGGCATCATCGGCGTCGTAGCCGTCAAGCTGCAGGACCCGGTCTTCGAGAGCCAGACCAAGAACAAGCTGGGCTCCACCGACGTGCGCGCCGAGATCGTCAAAGAGGTGAAGGAGCAGGTCGTCCTGTGGCTCCACCGCAACCCGGACGTCGCCGGCGCGCTCGTCGAGAAGATCAAGGCGAACGAGCGCGTGCGGAAGGAGTTGACGGCGATCAAGAAGAAGGCGCGCGAGAGAGCCAAGAGCGTCGCGATCCGCATCCCGAAGCTCACCGACTGCAAGGTCCACCTGACCGACGCCAAGCACGTGCGCCGCGAGGAGACGGCGATCTTCCTGACCGAGGGAAACTCGGCCGGCGGGCCGATGATCGCCGCGCGCGACGTGTACACGCAGGCGATCTACACGCTGACCGGGAAGCCTCCGAACTGCTACGGACAGAAGCAGGAACTCATCTACAAGAACGAGACGCTGTACAACATCATGCGCGCGCTCGGGATCGAGAGCGACCTGGAGGGACTGCGCTACAACAAGGTCGTCCTCGCCACCGACGCCGACGTCGACGGCATGCACATCCGCAACCTGCTGCTCACCTATTTCCTGCGCTACTTCGAAGAGTTGGTCTTCCGTGGCCACCTGTACATCCTGGAGACGCCTCTCTTCCGTGTGCGGAACAAGAAGGAGACGCGCTACTGCTACAGCGAGAAGCAGCGCGACGAGGCCGTCGAAGCGATCCGCGGTGCCGAGATCACGCGTTTCAAGGGGCTGGGCGAGATCAACGCGTCGGAGTTCGGGCAGTTCATCAACGGGGACTCGCACCTCGTTCCCGTTCAGCTCGGGAGCCAGAGTGAGGCGAACAAGAGCCTGGAATTCTTCATGGGAAGAAACACGCCCGAGCGGCGTGTCTTCATCATGGAGAACCTGATCCACGACGCGAGCTGAGGTCGGGGGAGTCTTGTCCAGTCTCGAACCCTTGATGCGGCGCAACTTCCTGGAGTACGCCAGCTACTCCATCCTCGACCGCGCCATCCCGGATCTGCGCGACGGATGCAAGCCGGTGCAGCGACGCATCCTGCACACCCTCTCGACGATGAGCGACGGCCACTTCCACAAGGTGGCGAACGTGATCGGCGAGACGATGAAGCTGCATCCGCACGGCGACCAGTCGATCGCCGACGCACTCGTCGTGTTGGCGAACAAGGAGTACTTCATCGAGCGGCAGGGGAACTTCGGCAACCCGATCACGGGCCACCCGCCCGCCGCGGCGCGCTACATCGAGTGCCGTCTCACGCCGCTCGCGCTCGACACGCTCTTCGACCCCGACCTGACGGAGTTCGTGCCGAGCTACGACGGGCGGAACCAGGAACCCACTTGCCTTCCGTCGAAGCTGCCCGTGGCGCTGATGCTGGGCATCGAGGGCATCGCGGTCGGCATGGCGACGCGCATCCTGCCGCACAACTTCCGCGAGTTGTTGCGCGCGCAGATCGACCTGGTGAAGGGCAACAAGGTCGAGATCCTTCCGGACTTCCTGTCCGGCGGGCTGATGGACGTGTCCGAGTACGACCTGGGGCGCGGCAAGGTCAAGCTCCGCGCCCGGCTCGAGCCGCGCGGCGACAAGAAGATCGTCATCACCGAGATTCCGTTCTCGACGACCACAGAGAGCCTGATCGCCTCGATCGAGAGCGCAGCCCAGAAGAGCCGCGTCAAGATCAGCGGGATCCAGGACTTTACGACGGAGTCCGTCGAGATCGAGCTGTCGCTGTCGCGCGGCGTGTACGCGGAAGAGGTGATCCCGCAGCTCTACGCGTACACCGACTGCGAGGTGAGCCTGTCGTCGAGCGTGCTGGTGATCCGCGACCGGACACCGGTGGAGCTGCCGGTTTCCAAGGTGCTGGCGCTGCTCACCGACCAGCTCAAGGCACAGCTCAAGGCGGAGCTCGAGCTCGACCAGCAGAAGCTCGAGGATCGCGAGCACTGGCTCACGCTCGAGCAGATCTTCATCGAGGAGCGCGTCTACAAGAAGATCGAGACGGCGCGCACGGAAGAGAAGGTCTACGACGCGGTGCGCCGCGGCATGGAGCCCCTTGCCAGGCGCTTCGTGCGTCCGCTCGAGGACGACGACGTGAAGCGCCTGCTCGAGATCCGCATCCGGAGGATCTCCGCCTGGGACATCGAGAAGCACCGCACGAGCCTCGAGCAGATCGCGATCGACCTGAAGGCCGTGCGCGCGAAGCTCCGCAACCTCAAGAAGACGACGATTAACTGGCTCGAGGAGATCCTCGACAAGTACGGAGACGACTTCCCGCGGCGGACGCGCATCGCGACGTTCGAGGAGGTGGACAAGAAGGCGGTCGCCTCGGCGAACCTCAAGCTCACCTACGATCCGGACTCGGGGTTCTTCGGCACGGACGTTCGCGGCAAGGAGTTCGCGATGTCGGTGACCGAGTTCGACCGCGTGCTCGCCATCTCGAGCGACGGCAGCTACCGGATCATGGCCCCGCCGGCGAAGATGCTGCTGCCGCGCAAGGTCCTGTACTGCGAGCTGTTCGACCCCGAGGAGGGGGCCGACTTCACGGTCGTATACCGCGACGGCGAGAAGAACGCCTGGGGAAAGCGCGTCCACATCGAGCGCTTCATCACCGACAAGGAGTACCGGCTCTTCAAGGACCCGAAGGGCCGCATCGACCTGCTGCTCGCCGATGGCGCGCCCCTCGGCGTGCTGCGGATGAGCTTCGTCCCGGCCAAGCGGCAACGCCTGCGAGCGGCGGAGTTCGACCTGGGAGCGCTAGAGTTCGCCGGTCTGACGACTCGGGGTACGCGCCTGGCGCCGAAGCCCGTCTCCAAGCTCAAGCACACTCCCCGCTCCAGGTAGCGGTGGAGGACCGAGAGGAGCCCGCATGTCCCTTCGCCCGTTGATCCCCCATGCGCTGACCGCACTGGCGGTCGCCGCGCTCGCCTGCCAGCCCGCGCAGAGCCCGTCGGAGCCCCCGTCCATCGAGAGCGACCAGGACAAGGCTTTCTATGCGCTCGGCTTCCGGCTGGCCGAGGGCATGGCCGGCTTCGGCATGAAGCCCGACGAGGTCGAGTTGTTCATGCTCGGCATCCGCGACTTCCTGGCAGAGGAGCCGGCGCGTGTCGCGGACACCGTCCGCTACGTGCGCATGGCTCAGGACATCGAGAAGCAGCGCAGCGCGGAGCGGACCGCGCGCGAACGCGAGGAGGCGGCCCGCTACATGGATCAGATGGCCGCGGAGGCCGGAGCCGTGAGGCTCGAGAGCGGAGTCGTGTTCCTGGGCATCGCCGAGGGCACCGGCCCGCAGCCGACCGCCGCGTCCGAGGTCACCGTCCACTACCACGGCACCCTGCGCACCGGGCGCGTCTTCGACAGCAGTCGCGACCGGGGCGAGACCGCGTCGTTCCCGCTCGACCGCGTGATCCCCTGCTGGACCGAGGCGATCCCCATGATCCGCGTGGGTGGCAAGGCCAAGATCAGCTGCCCGCCGGACCAGGCGTACGGGGACCGGCAGGCGGGGATGATCCCGCCTGGCGCTGCGATCACGTTCGAGGTCGAGCTGATCGAGGTCAACTAGGCCTCGTCCCCGGCTCGACGCGCCGTCTCGTCGGGTATGGGCTTGACTCGATGTATCGACCGATATATATATCGATGCCATATGCGATATAGCCATGCCGACGAACGGAGGCGAGAGATGCACCGCTACCACCACCACCGCAGCCGCCGGCGGCAGAGGATGCGCCGCCACGGCCGCCGCTTCGGACCCTGGACGTGGGAAGGCCGCTTCTTCGAGCCGGGCGAGGTTCCGCTGGCACTCCTGTCGCTGCTCGAGGAGCGCCCGAGGCACGGCTACGAGCTGATGAAGCAGCTCGAGGCGCGTTCGCACGGGCTCTACCGGGCCAGTGCCGGGACCGTCTATCCGACGCTCCAGCAGTTGCAGGACGAGGGGCTCGTCACGTCGCAGTCCGCCGAGGGTGGGCGCCGCGACTACGAGCTGACGGCCGCGGGCCGCGAGAAGCTGGCCGCCGAGGCCGACGCGGTGCGCGAGATCTGGAACCGCGCCGAGGACGACGAGTGGGGCGGCTGGGGTGACGCGCTCGAGCCGGATGCCGCCGAGGTGCTGCGCCCCGCCTTCCGCCTGATGCGCAGCGCGATCCGCACGGTGTCGCGCTCACGCGATCCGGAGTGTGCCGACCAGGTGCGCGCCATCCTCCGCGAAGCGCACCAGCGGATCCGCGACCTGCGCGGCCAGGACGGCGCGCGCGACGGGCACGACAGGCACGACGGGCGCGACTAGGCGACGCCGAGGCGTCAGCCGATGCGCGCCGCCTGACCGCCGTCGACGGGCAGGATCGCGCCGGTGATGAACCCGGCCTCGTCCGACGCCAGGAAAAGCGACGCGTAGGCGACGTCCCAGCCGGAGCCCATCTTGCCTCTGAGCGGTACCTGCGCGTCGCGCTGGCGGATCAGCTCTTCGCGGTCGATGCCGCGCGCCTGCGAAATGCCCTCGATCGCCATCGGCGTGTTCATCAGGCCCGGCATGATGCAGTTGACCCGGATTCCGTAGCGCGCGTTGCCCGTGGCGAGCGCGTGCGTGTACGCGTTGACGCCCGCCTTCGACGTCTTGTACGCCACGATGCCGACCGAGCACACGGCGGCCACGGACGAGATGTTCGTGATGCACCCGCCCTGCTGCTCCCGCATCACCGGCAGGACGTGCTTGCAGGTCAGGAACACGCTCTTCAGGTTCGTGTCCATGATCCGGTCCCAGGTCTCTTCGGTCAGGCGCGTGGGCCCGGCGTCGCCCCCTCCGATGCCCACGTTGTTCTGCAGCACGTCGATACGCCCGTACTGCTCGACGCAGGCCGCGGAAAGCGCGCGGCAGTCGTCCTCGCGCGTCACGTCGGCCTCGAACGCGAAGCTCTCCCCGCCCTCGGCCTTGATCATCTCCGCCGTCTCCTGCGCGGAGTCGAGGCGGCGGTCGACGAGCATGACGCGCGCCCCTTCGCGCGCGAAGAGCAGCGCCGTCGCGCGGCCGTTGCCGATCGTCTCGCCCGGGGTCTGTCCCGCCCCGACGACGATCGCCGCCTTGTCTGCCAGTCGTCCCGTCATCATGCGGGGAAGCGGGCGCCGCCCTCTTCGAGCTGCACGCCCAGCGTGTTGAGGGCCATCGAGACCAGGTTGTACTGACCCACGGTGAATACGAGGTCCATCATCTGCTGCGTGTCGTAGACCTTGGAGAGCGCGGCCCAGGTCTCGTCCGACATGAACGCGTCTCCGCGAAGCTCGTCGGCGGCCCGGAGCAGCGCCGCGTCGAGCAGACTCCAGCCGGGAGCCTCCGGGCCGACGGTGATGCGCTCGATCTCCTCGTCCGTCAGTCCCGAAGCCTTGCCGATCACCACGTGCTGCGACCACTCGTACTCCGCGCGGCAGAGCCATCCCACGCGCAGGATCACGAGCTCGCGCTCGCGCTCGGGCAGCGTGGACTTGCTGAGGATGTGGTTGCCGAAGACCTGCCAGCGCTTCAGGAGCTTGGGGTGTCGGGCCAGCGTGGCGAAGATGTTGAGCAGTCTGCCGGCGCCCGGACCGCGCGCCGTCAGCGGCGCCAGGACCTCTCGGGTGTCCGCGTCCCACTGCTCCGGGTCGCGCGGAAGGGTCGGCACGCGGGGTTCGGAAAGGCGCATCAGGGTCTCTCCCGTCGTTTCTGGTTGGCGTTCAGGATACCAGCGGTGGCCGTCGCCGGTGCCAGTCGGTCGCCTGCTGGTAGGCGTGACCGGCGCGGCAGAGCGTGGCCTCGTCGAGGTGCCGACCGATGAGCTGTAGGCTCAGCGGGAGGCCGCCGTCGTTGAAGCCGCAGGGAAGCGAGATCGTGGGACTTCCCGAGAAGTCGAACGGCGCCGTGAACTTCATGAGCGGCGCCAGGGCCGCGTCCGCCTCGGAAGCGGGCACGGACTCGCCGCGCGGCTGGCGCAGGAGCGCCAGGGGCGGCGCCGGCATCGGCATCGAGGGGCAGAGCAGCAGGTCGACGGACTCGAACGTCTCCCCGAGCCGTCCACGGAAGGCGGCGCTCTCGGCCTGTACGGCTGCGTAGTCCGCCCCGGTCGTGCGCAGCCCGCGCTCGAGCATGGCGTGCAGGCGCGGCCCGTACTCGTCCGCGCGCGACGGGAACGTCGCGGCGTGCGCCATGGCGGCCTCGACTCCGCACACCGTGTTCCAGCCGCGGGCCAGCGCGAGCCAAGGCGGCACCTGCACCGCGACGAGATCGGCGCCCAGGTCGGCGAGCACTCGTGACGCCGCCAGGACCGCCTCGCTCACCGCGGGGTCGGAGTTCTCGGTGCAGTACGCCTCGTCGACGCCGATGCGCAGGCCGCGGACGCCGCGCGTCTGCTCGCGGGCGAGGTCGGGCAGGACGTGGCGCAGCGACGTCGGGTCCTTCGGGTCACGCCCCGCGATCACCTGCAGCAGGGCGGCGGCGTCCGCCGCGCTTCGCGTGATGGGCCCCACGTGGTCGAGCGAAGCCGCCAGGGGGAAGACGCCGTAGCGGCTCACGCGTCCGTACGTCGGCTTGATGCCCGTCACCCCGCACGCCGCGGATGGGAAACGTATGGAGCCGCCAGTGTCGGAGCCGAGTGCGCCGAAGCACAGACTGGCCGCGACGGCGACGCCCGACCCGCTCGACGACACCCCCGGCCAGTGATCGGGACCCCAAGGGTTGACCGGCGCGACCAGGTCGGGATGGTGCTCGCCGGTCGCGCCCTCGGTGAGCATCGTCTTGCCGACGATCACGGCGCCGGCCTCGACGAGTTTCTCCACGACGGTCGCGTCGTGGTCGGGACGGCGGTCGGCCATGACGGTCGTGCCCGACGCGGTCGGCACGCCCTTGGTGGCGCACAGGTCCTTGACCGCGATCGGCACGCCGTGCAGCGGTCCGCGCGCCTCGCCGCGCGCGATCTCCTGCTCGGCGCGCTGGGCCTGCCGCGCCGCGCTGTCGGCGAGCACGCGCACGTAGGCGTGGAGCTGGGGCTCGAGCCGCTCGATCCGCGCCAGGGTCGCGGCCAGGAGCTCGGTCGGCGAGGTCTCGCCCGCCCGCAGCGCCGCCGCCGCCTCCAGCAGGTCGAGCTCGGGAAGTCCGGTTGCCATGCGCGCATGTAATCACGCGGCTCGGGCCGTCGTAAAGCGGAGAGACGCCCGGCGCGCTCAGGCGCCGGCTTCGGCGGCGCGTCGTCGTCGTCGGGCGATCGTCTTTCCGCAGTAGCGCACGATCTCGTGTCGCGGCGGCGCGTACTGTGCGCGCACTTCGGCGAGGATCTCGTCGCGGCGCCGGGCGCGCTCGCGGGCCGGCAGCTCCACGCGCACATCGTCCACGTCGTAGGGCGCGAAGCGCCAGTGCCCGTGCACCACGCCGCGGAGCTCCCCGTCGATCAGCAGGTACTGGAGCACGTCCTCGGCTCCGAAGCGCTCGCGCAGGCCGCTCGCGTGAGCGCGCACCAGGAAGTCCTGCTTGTGCAGCATGATGACGCCTTCGGCGGGCGGCTCGTCAGCCGGGTCCACGTCGGCGGTGCCGACCCAGTGGCCGTCGTCGCGCAGCCGGATCGCGTCCTCGGCCTCGAGCCGCGCGAGCCGCTTCGCGACGCGTGGCGCGGGCCAGCCCGACCAGTCGGAGAGCTGTTCCGTCGTGGCGACCACGAGGGCGTGGAGTGCGCGGTGCAGCACCGTGGCCGCGTCCGCCTCGCGACGGCTGTCGTCGAGCCCGACCTCGCTCCACTCGACCGCGAACTCGTACCAGGCGCGTTCCCAGCTCTCGTCGACCTGGTCCTCGTACACCAGGAACGCCTGCTGCAGACGGTGGAGTGCCGGCATGACCTGCTTGTTGAGCAGCCCGGTCTCTTCCTTGAGCTGTCTCGGCGTGAGCGGTCCGCCGGTGCAGACCGCGTCGAGCACCCGGCGCTGCGGCGCGCTCGGGCGAGCGACCGGGCGCGCGAACGCGTTCGCGTAGAGCGGCAGGTCCGCGCGGTGGACGTAGCCGATCGACCCGCCCTGGAAGCGTCCCTTGACCAGCGTGCGGTCGGCGCGCAGCCGGTCCGCCGCGCGACGGTCGTCGAAGCGCGTGCGCCCGGGCAGGTGCGGCGGGCTGCCGGGGCGGGCGTAGGGTCCGGTCGACACCGGCTGCAGGCGCCGGAACAGCTCCTCGTAGCCGGAGACCCGGGGGAGCGGCGTCGCGAACCCCTGGCGCCGCGAGCGCAACGCGAGCAAGCCACGATCCGGGGCGCCCATCAGGCTCCCTCGATCCTGCCCCAGGCCCGCAGAGCCAGCAGCGTCCGCAGGCTCTCGCTGCCGAGCAGCTCGCTCCGCGCGCGCGCCCAGCCCTCGGGGTACGCGCCGCCCCAGGTCCAGCGTGGCTCCCAGTAGCCGTCGGCGTGCTGGCGCGCGATCTCGCGGTCCAGGTTCGCGTCCAGCTCCGGCTGCAGCAGGTCGGCGAGCGGCGAATCCGGTGACCCGGCGAGCCACCAGCTCTGCATCTCGCCCGCGTCGAGCGCGGTCGCGTCCAGGTCGAGGATCGAACGCGCGTCCGCCCGCAGGCGACTGACGATGGTGGCCCGCACCGCCGCGGGCGCCGCGTCGGCGAGCCGCAGGTAGCAGACCGCCAGGTACCGGGGGCAGGGCGCCGGAGTCGAGGCGAGCCGCTCGAGCGCGGTGCGCGTCATGTCGTCGAGCAGGTCCGGGGGAACCAGGGCCGCGTGCTCGTGCAGCGCGGCGACGATGTCTGCGTCGGGGTTGCCCCACTCGAAGTTGGGATCGGCCGTGCCGGACGCGTCGCGGTTCCACCAGGGTGCGTGCGGGAAGTCGTTGACCTCGGGCGGCACGTCGCGCCAGCCCTCGCGCGAAGGATCGACCTGCTCGAGCAGGTAGCGGATCGCTCCCGCGACCAGCGCGTCGTCGTCGCCGGCGCCGATCTCGCGCAGCGCGTGGAACGCGTGCGACGTGGCCATCGGTGACGACGCGGGCAGCTGGAAGTCCGGCTCGAGCCCGTCTCCGAAGCCGCCGTCGTCGTTCCGGTACGCCGACAGCGCGCGGCGCACGTCCTCGGCTGGACCCGCCTCGAAGCGGAAGAGGAAGAGCGCGCGGTCGAGCGGACGCCCGCGAGCGAGCATGAAGCGCCGTGCGCGGTCGAAGGCCTTGGAGTCGAGAATCCGCATGACGCCCTCCGCCGGGCTTCGCCCGAGCCCGGTTCGAGGGTATCCCTTTGTCCCCCGCTCGTGGTTCTCCTAGCATCGCGTCCGGGGGAAACGGGAGCCGTATATGAAGTTCGACACGTTGACCGTAGAGGCCGATGGAGCCGTAGGGCGCCTGACCCTGACCCGCCCCGAGCGCCTGAACGCGATCGGGCCGCACGCCCTGCAGGAGCTGGCCGAGGCCGCGCGCTGGTTCGACGCGCGCACCGACGTTCGCGTCGTCGTCGTCGCCGGCGAGGGACGGGCGTTCAGCGTGGGCGCCGACCTGAAGCAGCGCGGCGAGACCGCGCCCCGCTCGTGGATCGAGCGCCGCGAGGTCGGACAGGTGGGCCTGCGCATGGCCGACGCCATCGAGTCGATGCGCGCGGTCACCGTCGCGCGCGTGCAGGGCTACGCGATCGGCGGCGGGCTCGTGCTGATGCTGGCCTGCGACCTGCGCATCGCGGCGGAAGACGCCGTCTTCCAGATCCCCGAGGTGGACCTGGGCGTTCCGCTCGCCTGGGGCGGGATCCCGCGGCTGGTGCGCGAGATCGGTCCGGCGCGTACCAAGGAGCTGGTCATGACGTGCCGCCGCTTCACGCCGGCCGAGGCGTACGCGGCCGGCGTCGTGAACCGCGTCGTTCCGGCCGACGGCCTCGACGCGGCGGTCGACGAGCTGGTAAACGAGCTGGTGCAGAAGCCCAGCGTCCCGATGATCCTGACCAAGGAGCACGTGAACGCGGTCGCGCGCACGATGAGCGCCGCGGCGACCTCGTTCTCGGACGGCGACGTGCTGCTCGGCGCCAGCGCCGATCCCGACTCTCGCGAGGCCGGGCGCATCTACGCCAAGCGGCGCCTTGGCGGAGGCGGCTGAGAGTCTCCCCGGTCGCTCACAGGCGGCGCGCGGTCACGATCCAGAGCGGATCCGCGCCCTCGGGCGAGCGGTCGACGAACTCGGCGGGCTCGAAGCCGCCGGCCCGCTCGAAGTAGAGCCGCACCAGCCCGATGCGCTCGCGCGGCGGGAGCGCCTGGAAGGCCGCGATCGCCTTGGTCGGGAACAGCCGGTGCGACAGGGCGACGACCGCGAGGCCGCCCGGCCGCAGCACGCGCGCGACCGAGCGGTACACGGCGAGCGGCCGGGTCAGGTACTGGATCGACACGGCGTTCAGCACCGCGTCGAAGGACGCCTCGGGATAGGGAAGATCCGGCTCGCGGTTCAGGTCGTGGACGGCGAAGCCCGACAGCCGCGGATTCGCGCCCAGTTCGCGGGCGTTCATGCCCAGGCCCTCGACGCGCCCGTACGGGACCTCGGCGGGCAGGTGCGAGATCCACGACGACATCAGGTCGAGCAGGTCGGCGTCCGGCGGCAGCCGCTCGCGGTAGAACCCCGTCAACGCGGCGATCGTCGCGTCGTCGATGTGCGTCACGAGCCTGGGCTCGACGTAGAACTCCGCGTCCGGGGACTCGTCGGGACGCCGGAACATCTCCGCCGGCAGCGGGGTGTCGGCCAACGCGCCGAGCATCGCACGTCCCGTCACCGCAGGGGACGTCCCCGCCCCGCCCGCCCGCCGCCGCGGGAGCGTCGTCGCGGCGCACGCCGGGCAGGCTACACTCGCAGCCACGGACGAGGAGACGACATGGGTGGAGAGTGGGCGCCGATCGCGGCGGCGGTGGTGATGTTCCTGGCTGGAATGTGCGCGGGGGCCTGGCTTCGGCGGCCGGACCGCGGCGCGCGCGCGCGCGTCGTCGAGCTAGAGCGCGATCTCGAGCAGCTGGCCTCGCGGCTCCACTCGGAGCGCGAGTCGGTGACCAAGCACTTCGACCGCACCTCGGACCTGTTCCGCGACCTGACGCGCGAGTACACGACGCTCTACGCGCACCTGGCCGAGGGCGCCCGCGAGCTCTGCCCGCAGCGAACGCCCGAAATTGGTCGCGGCCTCGGAGGCGACCTCGCCGCCCTGACTGCGGGTGGGGCGGGTGGGACGGGCGGACCGGAAATAGCCTCGGCCGACGAAGCGTCCAACGATGAAGAGGCGCCGGACCCGTCTGCGCGCGAGGCCGATCCGGAGCCCGCGCAGGCCGCGAGCGCTGGAGGCATCTGATGGCAAAGCGAGTCGTGCTCTTCCTGGCCACGAACCTGGCGGTGGTCCTGACCGTCAGCCTGATCCTCGGAGTGCTGCTTCCGCTGCTGGGAATCCAGGTCGGCGGGAGCGTCTGGGGCCTGGCGCTCTTCTGCGGCGTGTTCGGCATGGTCGGCGCCTTCATCTCGCTCGCGATCAGCCGCTGGATCGCCAAGCGGGCCTACTCGATCCAGCTGGTCGAGGCGGGTCACCCCGTCTACGACATGGTCGCGCGCCTGGCTCGCGACGCGGGCCTGCCGGCCACGCCCGAGGTCGGCGTGTACCAGTCCCCCGAGCCGAACGCGTTCGCGACGGGGCCGCGCAAGGAGAAGGCGCTCGTCGCGTTCTCGACCGGGCTGCTCGACTCGATGGACCGCGCCGAGATCGAGGCGGTCGCGGGCCACGAGATCTCGCACATCGCGAACGGCGACATGGTGACCATGGCGCTCCTGATGGGCGTGGCGAACGCGCTCGTCATGTTCCTGGCGCGGCTGGCGGCCTACGCGATCGACAACTTCCTGCGCAGCGACGACCGCGGCGGGGGCCTCGGCTTCTTCGGCTACATCATCGTCGTCATGCTCCTCGAAAGCGTCTTCATGTTCTTCGCGTTCATCCCCGTGGCGTGGTTCTCGCGCCAGCGCGAGTTCCGGGCCGACCACGGTGCGGCCGGACTCACGTCGCCTGGGGCCATGGCGCGCGCGCTGCAGCGCCTGGAGGAGTCGCGCCCGGTGCGCATGCCGCGTGAGAACAACACCATGGCGCTCGCCAAGATCCACTCGCACAAGCGCGTGTCGCTCTGGGCGACGCACCCCTCGACCGAGGAGCGCGTCATGAAGCTGCAGCACTATACGGGCTAGCGGCTCTTCCGCAGCGACTGGAGCGAGATCGACCGCCGCACGCGCCTGTCGTTCTGCGGGATCGAGATCATGTCCCAGGACTCGCGGCGCCAGCTGCTCTTGAGCTTCAGGTTCAAGAACGCCGCGCCTGCCGAGTCGACGATGCGGACGGCCCGCTTCTCGTCGTCGGGCCAGCGGGGGTACTTGTCGCGGCCCTCGCTCCAGCGGCCCACGAAGTAGCCGACGTCGACGCGCCGGTCGTTCTCGTCGTAGGACGAGTAGTAGAGCGGCTGCATCGTCTGCACGTCGATCCACATGCGCACGCGAGCACGGCCCGGGCTCTCGGCGTCGCGGCGTCGGCCCTCCAGGATCAGCGAACGGCGCACGTCCCAACGGTCCGACGACCAGGCCAGCGCCGACGGGCCGAACCCGTGGGTGTCGTCGGCCGGGTAGACCGGGCGGCGAGCGTTGATCGGCGTCAGAACGTCCTGGATGCCGAGCACGCTGAAGCGGTAGAGCAGGGGACGCAGCTCGAGGCCCTCGAAACCGCTGCGCTTCGGCTCGACCTCGGCCTTTTCCTTGTCGCTGCCGCCGGACGCGACACCCACCTTGGCGACCGGCGTGAAGAGACCCTCCAGGTCGCCGGCGGGAGCGCGGCGGATCTTGCTCAGTGCCGGCACCCAGATGTGCAGGTCGTCGGTGCGGCGCGGATCGCCCTGGCTCTCGGCCGAGCGGAACTGCAGCCACGCGAAGTCGTTCAGCAGGAACGGCTCGCTGAACCGGCCGCCCGCGGCCCAGGCGTACTTCTCCGAGTCGGGAAAGCGGTAGCCGTCGGCGGGGCGGTCCGCGCGCGCCCCGAGCTGTACCTGGAAGATCTCGCCCTCGAACGGCTCGAGCTTGGAGTGCTCGCCCAGCAGGTCCTCGATGCGGAACCGACCGCGGAAGCCGCCAGCCCGGTAGCGGCGCTCGAAGTTCCAGGCCCACTTCTGTCCGGCGTCGGCGTCGGCGACGGCAATCTGGTGCGGCGGGAAGGGAAGGCCGGCCACGTGGTTCTCGAGCCCGCCGTTGGGCAGCAGGCGCGCCTGCCCGCCGAAGATGTCGGTCGCCTCTGCGAAGAAGCCGGGCGGCGAGTAGTCGGCGAAGCAGGCGCCGACCTCGAGTTGCATGCCGTCGAAGAAGAAGCTGTCCCGGTGCTCCCAGATCTCCGGGGGCAGGTAGACGCGCAGCGTCGGCAGGCTCGACATGTCGAGCACCTGGCCGGGTACGAACGGCAGGGGCGGCGAAGCGTCCTGGAAGGGCCCGGCCGCGAGGCCGCCCCCGGGCTCGCACTCGCCCGCGGGCGGGAGCGACCAGGGATGGGCCCCCACGATCTCGAGCGGTCCGGGAATGGGAAGCTGATCCGCCGCGGCCCGAAGCGCCGTCACAGCGGTGGCCAGGCTGGCGAGGACGAAGACGGTCGCGGTGAATCGGTTCAAGGCGGCTCCGGGGTGGCAGCGCGTGGCGGGCCGACAGGGTAGCGCGCCGCCGTGTGCGCGCAGCCGATCCGGGGGGACTCGGCGCTGGGCTATACTGCTCGCCATGCAGCGCGGACGGCCGGTGAGTCCCGCCGCAGATCGCGGACGCGTCGGTGCGCTCGACGCGATCCGCGGCCTCGGAGCCACGGCGATCGTCGCCTTCCACGTCATGGGCATCGGCGACGTTCCCCTGCCCGACTCCCTCGGTTTCGTCCGCAGCCACCTGGGCATGGGCGTGACGATCTTCTTCGTGCTCAGCGCGTTCTCGCTGTTCCGTACGAACGATCAGCGCCGGCACACCGAGCCGTCGTTCGTGCAGAGGTTCTTCGTTCGCCGGGTTGCCCGGCTGTGTCCGCTCTTCTACGCGATGATCGCCTTCTGGGTCGTCGCGCGTTGGCTCGAGTTCGGTGAGACGACGCCGGTCGGAGACGTGATCCTGACGGCCTGCTTCGCCTTCAACCCGTTTCCCGGGAGTCACGAGAGCATCGTCTGGGCCGGCTGGACGCTCGGCGTCGAGGCGATCTTCTACGCCCTGCTGCCCCTGGTCTTCCGCTGGGTGCTGCGTCCGCGCGACGCGATGCTCCTCGCGGCCGCGACGCTCGTGGTGAGTCACTTCTCCCACCGGATCATGACGGCGAGTGGAGACCTTCCGGTGACCTTCGTGTACATGAGCTTTCTCACGCACGCGCCGGTCTTCGCTGTGGGGATCTGCTCGTACTACGGGTACCTCCGGGTGCGCGACCTGGCGCCGGGCACGCTGCGGTGGCTCTCGTGGGCGGTCCTGGCGTGGGTCCCCGCGCTCTACTGGGCCATTCCCTGGCTCGGTCTCGAGCCGTCGCGGCCCGTCTCGTTCGCGCTGTGGAGCGCCGTGTTCGGCGCGATCACCGCGGTCCACGCCTGCCGGACAAACCTGCTGGTCACCAACCCGGTCACGGTCTTCCTCGGGCGCACGAGCTACAGCGTCTACCTGCTGCACCCGTTCCTGGTCTACAAGCTGCAGCCACTCTACCGCGCGGTCGAGAAGAGCCTTGCCGGACAGGAGACGCTGGCCTTCGTCATCTGCTTCCTGCTGACGATGGCCGTCGTGTCGCCGCTCGCCGAACTCTCCTACCGCTTCATCGAGCGTCCGGGAATCGACCTGGGCCGTCGCTGGCTCGCACGTCCCGCCCCGGTCGGCGCGAACACGTCGGCGACGTGACTCACGCGGCGTGTACGCGCGCCGACGAGTCGCACCCGGCGCGAGTACGCGCCGGCGAGTCGGGCTGGTGATCCCAACGGGAGTCGAACCCGTGTCTCCAGGGTGAGAACCTGGTATCCTAGGCCACTAGACGATGGGACCAGCGGAAGAGCCGGGAACCTAATCGGCGCCTCCCCCCATGTCAACGCGGCCTTCCGCGAACGCCGCGGACCCCTGCAGAAGTGCCTCCCTGTCGAACCCGGCCCTGCTGCGGCTATGCTCCCGCGATGGCAGTCGAAGAGCCCGCACAACCGATCACCGGACTCCGCCGAGGGGATCTGGGCGAGAACGTCTTTCTCTGCGGCGATCCGGCGCGGGTCGCGCGCATCTCCGCGGCCTGGTCCGACGTCGAGTCCGTCTGCGACGTCCGCGAGTACCGGATCGTCACCGGCGAGTCCAGCGGGGTGCGCATGTGCGCGGCGTCGACGGGCATCGGGGCGCCGAGCACGGCCATCCTCGTCGAGGAGCTGGCGAAGATCGGCGTGCGCAACCTGATCCGCGTAGGCAACAGTGGAGGCCTCGCGCCCGAGCTCGAACTCGGCGACCTGGTCATCACCACGGGCTCGGTGCGCGACGACGGGACGACGACGAGCTACGTCGCCCCGGAGTATCCAGCGGTCGCGAGTCACGAAGTCGTGTCGGCGCTGGTCGAGGCGGCGCGCGCCCGCGGCGTTCGCTTCACCACGGGTGTCAGCTGGTCGCTCGACGCGTTCTACGCGCGCAACGCCGTGCTGGGCGAGGGGGGCACCATCGACTCGATGAGCTTCGAGGGCTTCACGCCCCCGGGGCTGGCGGACAAGATCGAGACCTACCGAGCCGCGCGCGTCCAGAACATGGAGATGGAGAGCGGTGCCGTGCTGACGCTGGCGGGGCTCTTCGGCCTGCGCGCGGGCTGCATCTGCGTGGTGTCGGACCGCACGCCCTGGCCGGGGCCGGCGGAGCTCGACATCGACAAGAACATGGACGCCTGCATCGCGGTTGCGAACGACGCCATGCGGATGCTCGTGGAGCGGTGAGCGGGATACGGCTCTGGGTTCCCCGCGCGGTGACTCCGACCGGAGTACGCGAGCGCGTGCGCATCACGGTGGCGGACGGCGCGATAGCGAGCGTCGAAGAGGGCGTCGAGCCGGCAGACCGTGACGAGTCGCTGGACGGGACGCTGCTTCCGGGCCTCGTCGACCTGCAGGTGAACGGAGGCGACGGCGCCTCGTACGCGTCGGCCGATCCCGCGGAGCGCCAGCGCGCCACCGCCTACCACCTGGGGCGCGGCACGACGTCGCTGCTCGCCACGTTGGTGAGCGCGCCCGCCGACGCGCTCGAGCGGGCCATCGGGCGTCTCGCGGACGACGTGGACGGCTCGGGCCCGGTCGTCGGGATCCACGTCGAGGGCCCGTTCCTGTCGGCCGAGAAGTCGGGCGCGCACGCGCGCGGGGTGCTCTGCGATCCCACCCCCGACCGCGTCAAGCGGTTGCTCGAGCCCGCTCGCGGAGCGCTCCGACTGATCACGCTGGCGCCCGAGCGCGCCGGTGCGCTCGAGGCGATCCCCCAGTTCGTCCGCGAGGGAGCGGTCGTCGCGGCGGGACATTCCCTGGCGACGTACGACCAGGTGGGCCGCGCGGTCGAGGCGGGGCTGTCCTTCGTGACCCACGTGGGCAACGCCAGCGACTGGCCGACCCGTCCCTATGACGAGGCGCGCGGCTACCGGCGCAGCGAGCCGGGCCTGGTCGGCGCCTTCCTGGCCGACGAGCGGCTCTCGGGCAGTCTGGTGCTCGACGGCCTGCACCTGCACCCCGCGCTGGCGCGCGTGCTGGTCGAGCTGCGCGGGCCCGCGCGCGTCGTGCTCGTGAGCGACGCGACCGCCGCGGCGGGGCTCGACCCCGGGCAGTACGACCTGGACGGCTTCAGCTTCGAGGTGCGCCCGGGCGGCTACGCCGTCGCTCCGGGCGGAGGCCTGGCCGGCAGCATGATCTCGCTGCTCGACGCCGTGCGCATCGGCGTCGAGCAGGCGGGGTTGCCACTGGTGGACTGCGTCGCCATGGCCAGCAGCGTGCCCGCGCGGCTCGTCGGACTGGAGCGCAAGGGAGCCCTTCGAGTCGGTGCCGACGCCGATCTGGTCCTGGTCTCCGAGCAATGGGAGGTGCTGCGCGTCTACGCGTCGGGTGTGCGCACCGCTGTCGCGTCCGAGCCGCCTGCTTCCTGACGTTCGCCTCGCGCCGAGTATCAAGTCGGGCCGGTACCTGCCGATGTGTAGGGAGTCCGCCTCGTAGACCCGATCCGGAGCGGCATGAGGAGAGCGACAGATGCGCAACTTTGCTCGTAGCTTCGTAGCGACCCTGGTTCTCGCGGCGACCGCAGCCCTGCCGATGCAGGCCCACGCCGTGACCTTCGAGGACTCGTTCGAGAACTGCAGCTACCCGAAGATGACGGATCTGCTGCTCGTGCGGCCGGTCGGACTCGCGGGCGCCCTGCTGGGCACCGCCCTGTTCATTCCCATGGGCGTGCTCGGCGCCATCACGGTTCCGGCCGAGATCGGCACGATCTTCGACTCGATGGTGGCAGAGCCCTGGGCGTTCGTCATGAACCGCCCGCTCGGACAGTGCAGCTCGGTCACGCTCGACTACTAGGCGCGCACGGCGCAACAGCCGGGGACGCGTCCGGGGACGCGGCAGGGGCCGGAATGGAAGGCGGGGGACCCGCCGGAGTTTCGGAGCCACCGGCGAGCCCCCCGGGGACCCTCGACTAGGAGGGAGGGAAGGGAAACTCGTCCAGTAAGACGGGGCCCCTCCCGATTCCATTCACCGGCCGCGCTTCTTCGGCCCGCTATGCTGACCACATGCGCGTGCTCGGGGCGCTGCTGGCGGGCTTCCTGTTCGCGGCGAGCCAGCCGCCGCTCGATCTGCACTGGGCTGCCTGGCTGGCGCTGACGCCGCTGCTCTGGGCGCTCGCGGGAGACGCCGCGGGCGGTGCGCGGCGCGCCGCGGGCCTGGGTGCCTGCTTCGCCGCCACGACCGTGCTCGCGGTCACACCCTGGCTCCCCGTTGCGCTGGTCGACGGCTTCGGAGCGGGCGCGCTCGCGGCT
This sequence comes from Deltaproteobacteria bacterium, assembly GCA_019311115.1. GTDB lineage: Bacteria > Myxococcota_A > UBA9160 > SZUA-336 > SZUA-336 > JAFDDB01. Next base: position 34,820 of record JAFDDB010000030.1, on the reverse strand, counting down.
GGCGTGGTCTGGCTCGCGGCGGCGGTCTCTGCGCTCCCGGCTGCGGCCGTCTTCGCGGTGTGGGTGTCGCGCGTGGCGCCCGGTTCGCCGCTGTACGTGCCCGTGGTCGGTGCGGGCTGGGGCCTGGTCGAGCTGTCGTGGGCGTCCGCGTTCCCGCAGCTGCCGTGGGTGGCCCTGGCCGCCGGTCAGCTCGACTCGCCGCTCACTCCGCTGGCCGCGGGGCTCGGCGTGCACGGATGCAGTGCCTGGCTCGCGGCGTTCTCGGCGCTGGTCGTCCAGGCGTCGCTGCGGCAGGGACGCCGCACGGCGTGGCTCGCAGCCGCGGGCCTGCTGCTGCTGGCGGTGACGGGGGCGCTCACCGGGTCCGTCCCCGACGCGAGAGCGCGCTCGGTCCGCGTCGCGTTGGTGCAGCCGGGCCTCCCGATGTCGCAGCGGCCGCGCGCCGACTTCGCGACGCGCAACCTGGACACGCTGATCGAGCTGAGCCGTGCCTCCGGGCCCGCCGACCTGTGGGTCTGGCCCGAGAGCGCGTTCCTGGCGGATCCGCGCGGGCGCGCCGAGTGGGCCGGACCCGTGCAGGCGCTGGTCGACGAACGCGGGACTCCGCTGCTCGCGGGGGGGCGCGTGCGCACCGGCGCAGGCTGGCGCACGGTGGCCATGCTGTTCGCGCCGGGAGCGCCGCCGCACCTGGCGTACGCGAAGCGGCGCCTGGTTCCACTGGCCGAGGCCGTGCCGAGCTGGCTTCCCGCCCGTGTGCGCCGCGGGCTGGGCGGGCTGGTCCCGAGCCTTCCCGTCGAGCCGGGCGCCGAGGCCGGCGCTCTCGAGATCGGCGACCGGCGCGTCGACGTCTCGATCTGCTTCGAGGCGATCTTCCAGCGGCCGGCGGTGCGAGCCGACCTGCTCGTCAACCTGGTGAACGACGGCTGGTACGACGCGGGCGCCGGTGCACGGCAGCACCTGGCGCTGGCGCGCTGGCGCGCCGTCGAGGCCGGCGCGCCGATGCTGCGCGCGGCCTCGACGGGGATCTCCGCGTTCGTGAGCGCCGACGGCACCGTCGCGGCGCGCCTCGACGTGGGGGACTCGGCCGTCCTGGTGGCCGACGTCTCCCCGGTCGAGCGAACCACGCCGTTCGAGCGGCTCGGGAACGTCCCGCTGCTGCTGCTCGGGGCCGGGCTCTTCGCAGCGCTCGCGGTCGTTCGCGGCTGCCGATCGGGCTAGATTGCGCTGATGTTCGCGAGGTCGTTCGCCGCAGCAGGAGTCCTGTCGTTGTCGCTGTCGCTCTCGGCGTGTGGCAGCGCACCCGAGACCGGGCTGGACCACCTGTCGCGCGTCGCCCGGGTCACGAGCGTGGTGCAGGATCGCGCGCGCCACCTGAGAGCGACGGCGCGCCTCTGCCTGCCGCCGGACTACGCGGGACAGCAGGAGGCCGTGGCCGCCATCGACGCGGCCTTCGAGCCCGCACTCATGCTGACGGACGTGCGCGCTTCACTCGCCGCGGGCTACCCCTTTCAGGCGAACCGCGAGCTGCTGGCGGAGCTGGCGACCCCGCAGAACCAGGCGGTCTTCGACTTGCAGCTGGCGGCGCTGCGAGCGGCGCCCGAGCGCCTTCCCGAGTTCCGGCTCGACGCGCTCTCGCCCGAGCGCGTGGCCGCGGTCGAGAGCTACGTCCGCGCCATGCAGACCGGCGAGCGCACGCGCGCCTACATCGAGACCGCCTGCCCCGGCATCGGCGGCGCCCTTCGGCGGCTCGCCTACCCGGTGGAGCAGCGCGCCCGGGCGGTCTGCGAGCAGCAGATGCAGACCCGTCCGGAGTCGCTGGTTCGGGTCGCGGCGTACCAGCTGAGCGGGCTCGGCGACGCACAGCTCCGGGACCTGGTTGCCATGGTCGAGACGCCCGCGTTCTCGGCGCACCTGTCGGCGCTCGAAGCGGCCAACCTGGCGGCCGCGCGCGCCGGTATCGAGCGGCTCGCGCGCGGCGTGCAGCACCTCGACGCCACCCGCTGACCCGCCGACGCGGGGAGAGGATCGGGCTCAGGCGTCGGCCGGCTTCTCGCGCCGGACCCAGCGCGAGGTCGACGCCACGTCTTCGATCGGCTCGCCCGACTTCTTCCAGCCCGAGAACCCCGTCTCCAGGTGCGCCACGTTCGTGAAGCCCATCTCGAGCATCGAGTGCACCGCCAGCACCGAGCGCACGCCGCCCGCACAGTAGACGATGGTGCGCCGATCCTCCTGGAACCAGTCGCGGTAGTACGGACTGGCCGGATCCGCCCAGAACTCGAGCATGCCGCGCGGCACGTGCTTCGACCCGGGGACCGCGCCCAGGTCGACGCGCTCCTGGATCTCGCGCAGGTCCACGAGGAGCAGGTCGCCGCCCGCTTCGAGTTCCTTCTTCACCTGCTCGACGCTCAGGTTCTCGATGCCCTGCTTGCGCTCTTCGAGGTCATGGAAGATCCCGCGGATCGGCATGTCATGCGCTCCCTGCGTTCGCGCCTGCGCCGATTCTGGCACACGTACTGGCATAATGGATGCCAGCCAACGCGGGAGAGCAGGCATGCAGGGAACGCAGTTCGGGGTTCGGCGGGACGACTTCTCTCGGACGCGCTTCGAGGACGTCGAGATCGACGAGGTGCTGCAGTCGGGGCAGGTTCTGTTCCGCGTCGACCGCTTCGCGCTCACGTCGAACAACATCAGCTACGCCTCCGCCGGCGACATGCTCGACTACTGGGGCTTCTTTCCGGCCGACGCGTTCCCCGCCGGCGAGCCCTGGGGACGCATCCCCGCCATGGGCTACGGCGACGTGATTCGCTCGAGCCACCCGGACGTGCCCGAGGGCCAGCGTGCCTTCGGTTTCTTCCCCATGTCTACGCATCTCGTGATCCAGGCGGACCGCGTGAGTCCCAGCGGGTACGTCGACGTCGCCTCGCACCGCGCCAACCACGCGCCCGCCTACCAGCAGTACAGTCCCGTCGAGAGCGACGCGCTGTACGACGAGAAGCACGAAGACGTCACGCTGCTGCTGCGCGGGCTCTTCATGACCTCGTTCCTCGTCGACGACGCGCTGGCCGACGCCGACTTCAGCGCGTCGAGCAAGACGGCCATCGCCCTGGCGAGCCTGCTCTCGCAGCGCGGCCGCGGTCCCGTCGTCGGTCTCACGTCCGAGCGCAACCGCGCCTTCGTCGAGGGGCTCGGCTTCTACGACGAGGTGCTGCGCTACGAGGACCTCAAGTCGATCCCCGTGGACCGCAAGGCGGTCTTCGTCGACATGGCGGGCAACGGCGAAGTGGTGAACGGCGTGCACCGCCACCTGGGCGAGAATCTCGCCCACAGCTGTACCGTCGGCGCGACGCACTGGAACGCGAGTCGCCGCGCGCCAGACCTGCCCGGACCCGAGCCCGCCTTCTTCTTCGCGCCGGCGCAGATCCAGAAGCGCAGCCAGGAGTGGGGACCCGAGGTCCTGCAGGAGAGGCTGGGCCTCGCCTGGACCCGGTTCCGCGACGGCAGCGAGGCGTGGCTCCACGTGCGGCGCGGCGCGGGGCGCGCGGACCTGGAGCGCGTGTACCGCGAGGTACTGGAGGGCCGAGCGAGCCCGGACGAAGGCCACGTGCTCTCGCTGCACGACTGAGCGCCCGTCGCGCCCGACGCCGGACGCGTCCGCGAGCACTACGACGCGCAACCCCCGGCAGAGGCGCGCGCGGAGCCAGCGCGCCGTCCCGGCAGCGCGGCTTCGCCGCGCGATACCCGGGCCAGACTGGCTGGCCGACTAGGATTCGAACCTAGACTAAGGGGACCAGAACCCCTCGTGCTACCGTTACACCATCGGCCAGCGGAGACGGCATTCTAGTCGCCCGCGGCCGCCGTTCAAGCCGCCCCGGGCGATTCGTTCAGTCGCCGCCCTCTGAGTCGCGAGCGGCGATGTACTCGAGCGCCGCGCCGATCCGCTGCAGGCTCCGCTGCTTGCCCAGCACCGCCAGCGTCTCGAAGATGCCCGGGCTCTGGGGCACGCCCACGATGGCCACGCGGACGGGCTGGGCGAGCTTGCCGAGCTTCAGGTCGTGCTTCTCGGCCACGGCGTGGAAGGTCGGGTCGAGCGTCTCCTCGGTCCACTCGGTCAGGTCCGCGAGCGCTGCGCGCAGCTCGCCGAGCGGTCCGGCGATTCCGGCCTTGAGCTGCTTGCGGGCGGCCTTGGGGTCGAGCTCGATCTCGTCGCGGAGCCAGAAACCCGCCTGCGCCGCCATTTCGACCCAGGTCTTGCTCCGCTCGCGCAGCAGGTCGAGGAGCTTGCGCAGCTCTGCGCTGTCCTCGACGGGGCGGCCGGCCTCGGCGTCCAGGAACGGCTGCAGCTGCTCGACCAGCTCGTCCATGGGCAGCGTCTTGATCCAGTGCTGGCTGATCCAGAGCAGCTTGTCCTCGTGGACCTGCGACGCGCTGTGCCCGACGCCGGACATCTCGAAGACCTCGGCGAGCTGCTCGCGGTCGAAGAGCTCCAGGTCGCCGTGTCCCCAGCCCAGCCGCGCGATGAAGTTGAGCACCGCCTGCGGCGAGAAGCCGCGCTCGCGGTAGCTCTGCACCGACACCGCGTCCTGGCGCTTCGAGAGCTTCTTGCCCGACGCCTCGACCAGCAGCGGCACGTGCGCGAAGGCCGGCGGCTGCCAGCCCATGGCGCTGTAGAGCGGCAGCTGGCGCGACGTGCTCGACATGTGCTCGCGCCCGCGGATCACGTGCGTCACCCCCATGTCGTGGTCGTCGACGCTGCAGGCCAGGTGGTAGATCGGCGTGCCGTCGGTCCGGGCTACGACGTAGTCGCCCAGGTCCGAGGCGTCCTGGCCGCTGGCTCCCGCGATCGCGTCGTCCCAGCGCGTGGGTGCGTGCGCGTCGATGCGAAGCCGCACGCAGAAGGGCTCGGCGCAGTCGGCCGCGATGCCCCGCTCGCGGCAGGCGCCGTCGTAGACCGCGGCCTGGCCCCCCTGGCGCGCGCGCTCTCGCAGGTGCTCGAGGCGGGCGTCGTCGCACACGCAGCGGTAGGCCGCGCCGCTCTCGAGCAGCTTCGCGAGCACCTCTTCGTAGCGCGGACCGCGCTCGCTCTGGCGGGGCACGTCCTCGAAGCCCGGCACCGCGTCCCAGTCGATGCCCAGCCAGCGCAGCGCCTCGAGCACGACCGTCTCGGACTCGAGCGTCGAGCGCTCGCGGTCGGTGTCCTCGAAGCGCAGCAGGAACTGGCCGTCGTGGTGCCGGGCGTAGGCCCAGCAGAACAGGGCGGTGCGGGCGCCGCCGATGTGGAGGGCGCCTGTCGGGCTGGGCGCATAGCGGGTGACGACCGGCACGGCGGCACACTCTAACAGCCCCCCGGTTGACAACCAACGCGCCCCTCCCTATCCCACGAGAAGGGCCAACTGTTTGCAATCACAGGGCTTTTCCATGTCCGAACACGACTCCGCCAGCCAAGCCGAGCAGCCGCCGAAGGCGCCGGGCCTGCACGTCCGCGTGGCGGACCTGCAGCCCGAGCCCGCCCCGCTCGGGCTGGTGGGTGACGAGACCTGGTGGACTCGTGCCCGGAGCCTGTTCCTGGACCCCGAGAGCCGCCTGCTGGAGCCCTTCCGACTCGATCTGGAGGCCTACCGGCTGGGGCGGCGGCTGCTGTTCCGGGGGCGGGTCCAGGGCCAGGTGGAGCTGCGCTGCTCGCGCTGCGCCGATCCCTTTGCCTTTCGATTCGACGCCCAGCTCGAGCTCCTGCTGGAGCCGTTTCCCGAGACGGGCGAGCCGCGGCAGCCCGGAATCGAGCTCGACGGCGAGGAGCTCGAGCTGGGACGCTACGCGGGCGAGGAGCTGGACTTCGAGCCCGTCCTGCGCGACCACCTGCTGCTGTCCTGGCCCATGGCCCCCTGCTGCGCGGAGGGCTGTCTTGGGCTATGTCCCGTGTGCGGAGAAAACCTGAACCGCGAGGCTTGTCAGTGTGACCCCGACCGGGGTAATAAGCCGTTCGCGGGCCTCGGAGACCTGCTGGCCCGATCGCGTACGCGGGACGGTTAGGCAGAGCCCGAGCGAGGCCCAGACCCCGGACCTCGGACCCAGACCCCGGGGACAGAAGCGAAGGATTCAGCGATGGCCGTACCCAAGAAGCGAACATCCAAGTCCCGAAAGGGCATGCGCCGGGCCCACGACGCCCTGACCGCCCCGAACCTGTCTGCCTGTCCGCAGTGCGGGGAGCCGAAGCTGCCCCACCGCGTCTGCGGCAGCTGCGGCCACTACCGCGGCCGGCAGGTCTTCGAGGTCGAGGCCGAGGACGACCTGTAGGCCCCGCGCGGCCTCCAGGCGGCGCCAACCATGTATTCGATCGTCTTTCCCGGACAGGGCTCGCAGTCCGTGGGAATGTCGGTGGACTTCTGCGACCACTACCCGGCCGCGCGCGACGTCTTCGCCGAGGCCGACGACGCCTTCGGCGGTGGACTCGCCAAGCGCATCCGGGAAGGGCCCGAGGAAGAGCTGCGCCGCACCGAGGTCACCCAGCCCGCCATCCTGACCGCGTCGATCGCCGTGTACCGCGCGCTCGAGGCGGAGCTTCCGCAGCCGCCCGTGGTCTTCGCGGGTCACAGCCTGGGCGAGTACACGGCGCTCGTCGCCGCCGGAGCGCTCGGCCTCGCCGACGCCGTGCGGTTGGTGCGCCGGCGCGGCGCCTTCATGCAGGACGCCGTACCCGAGGGCGAGGGCGCCATGGCCGCGATCCTCGGCCTCGACCCCGAGAGCGTGGCGCGAGTCTGTGCGGGCATCGACGCTCCCGTCGCCCCCGCCAACTTCAACACGCCCGTGCAGACGGTGATCGCCGGCCGGGCCGCCGCGGTCGCAGAGGCCGGCGAGGCCCTGTCCGCCGCCGGCGCGCGCCGCGTCGTGGCGCTCGAGGTCTCCGCTCCGTTTCACTGCGAGCTGATGTCTCCCGCCGCGGACAAGCTGGCGCCCGTGCTCTCGGACGCGGCGTTCGGCGAGGCGCGAATTCCCGTCATTTCGAACGTGACCGCCGAGCCCTACCGGAGCGCCGCCGACGCGCGCCGCCTGCTGCGCGAGCAGGTCTGCGCGCCGGTGCGCTGGGTCGACGGCGTGAGACGCCAGCAGCAGGAGGGCGTCAAGCTCCAGCTGGAGCTGGGTCCGGGCAAGGTGCTGACCGGGATGGCCGCCAGGATCGAGCGCAGCCTCGGCCGCGCCAACGTCGAGCGCGTCGACGACGTGGACAAGGCGCTCCGCGCGGTGGCCGAGGCGTGCGCATGAGCGGCTCGCCGGACCGCCTCGACGGCCGCGTGGCGCTGGTGACCGGCGGCTCGCGGGGCATCGGGCAGGCGATCGCCATAGAGCTGGCGGCTTCGGGCGCCAGCGTGGTGCTGACCTACCGCGGTGGGGTGCAGGGCGCCGAAGAGACCGAGAAGCGCATCCGCGAGGCGGGCGGCACGGCCCGCGCCGCGCAGTGCGACGTGTCGGACCTGGCCGCGGTCGAGGCCCTGGTCAAGCAGACCGTGGCGGACCTGGGTGGGCTCGACATCGTGGTGAACAACGCGGGAATCACGGCGGACCAGCTGATCCTGCGCATGAAGGCCGAGGACTTCGACTCGGTCGTGGCGACGAACCTGCGCGGTACCTGGAACGTCTGCAAGGCGGCCGCCCGGCCGCTTCTCAAGGCCCGCGAGGCCGGCCGGATCATCAACCTGAGCTCGGTGGTGGCCGGCATGGGGAACGCGGGCCAGTCGAACTATGCGGCCACCAAGGGCGGGGTCGAGGCGCTGACGCGCTCGCTGGCCAAGGAGCTGGGAAGCCGGGGAATCACCGTCAACGCGGTCGCACCCGGCTTCATCGAGACGGCGATGACCGACGCGCTGCCGGACGAGGTGCGGGCGCGTCTGCTGGAGCAGATCCCGGTCGGTCGGCTGGGCTCTGTCGAGGACGTCGCGCGAGTTGTACGCTTCCTGGCCACCGACGCCGCGGCGTACATCACGGGACAGGTGATCCCCGTCAATGGCGGGCTGGACTGAGTGGCTTCGGAAACCGGATGCCGGATACCGGAGTCACGGATCGGAGGAAGAAAATGGCAGTCGAGGACAAGATCAAGGACCTGATCGTCGAGCATCTCGGAGTTTCGAAGGTCGAGGCCGTGCCGGAAGCGTCGTTCATCGACGATCTGGGGGCCGACTCGCTCGACATCGTCGAACTGGTGATGGCCATCGAAGAGGAGTTCGGCCTCGAGATTTCGGACGATGACGCGGAGAAGATCCAGACGATCGGCGACGCCATCAACTACGTCGACGAACGGCAGAAGGACTGACGTGCCGGTCCGCCTCACCACGCGCACCGTCGACCTGCGCCGCGTCGTGATCACCGGCATGGGGACGGTGAACCCGATCGGCAACGACGTCGAGACGACGTGGAACGGATTGCTGAAGGGCGTGTCGGGCGTGGCCCCGATCGAGCGCTTTCCGGCGGAGGACTTTCCCGTCCGCTTCGCCGCCCAGATCCGCGGCTTCGACGCGTCGCACGTGCTCGACAAGAAGGAGGCGCGCCGCCTCGATCCCTACCTGCAGTACGCGCTGGTGGCGGCCGACGAGGCGATGCGGGACTCGGGCTTCGAGGTGACCGAAGAGGAGTCCGAGCGCGTCGGCGTGCTCGTGGGCTCGGGCATCGCGGGACTCCAGACCATGCTCACCAACTGCGAAGCGCTGCTGGACCGGGGCTGGAAGCGCGTGTCGCCGTTCTTCGTGCCGATGACCATCGCGAACATGGCGTCGGGCCTGATCGCCATGCGCTTCGGCGCGCGCGGTCCGAACTCGTGCGTCGTGACGGCGTGTACCACGGGTACGCACGCGGTCGGCGACGCCTACCGCATGATCCAGATGGGCGACGCCGACGTCGTGATCGCCGGCGGCAGCGAGGCTCCGGTGAACCCGCTCGGCGTCGCCGGCTTCGCGACCCTGCGCGCTCTGTCGACCCGCAACGACGACTACGAGCACGCGAGCCGCCCCTTCGACAAGGACCGCGACGGCTTCGTGATCGGCGAGGGCGCGGGCGTCCTGGTGCTCGAGAGCCTCGAGCACGCGCTCGACCGCGACGCGCGCATCCACGCCGAGGTCGTGGGCTACGGGATGTCCGGCGACGCGTATCACATGACCGCGCCGGCCGAGGATGGCCGCGGGGCGCAGATCTGCATGCGCAAGGCCGTCGAGGACTCCGCACGCGAGTTCTCGGACATCGACTACGTGAACGCGCACGGCACGAGCACGCCCTACAACGACAAGATCGAGACGTACGCGATCAAGCAGGTCTTCGGTGACCATGCCGCGAAGCTCGCCGTGTCGTCGACCAAATCGATGACCGGCCACCTGCTCGGCGGTGCGGGCGGGCTCGAGGCCATCGTCTGCTCGCTGGTCGTGCGCCACGGAAAGATCCCGCCGACCATCAACTACGAGACGCCCGATCCGGACTGCGACCTGGACTACGTGCCGAACGAGGCGCGTGAAGCGTCGGTCGAGTTGGCGCTGTCGAACTCGTTCGGCTTCGGCGGCACGAACGGCAGCCTGGTGATCGCGCGATACGCCGACGAGGAAGAGACGAAGTGAGCCTGCGCCAGACCGATCCCGAGATCGCCGACGCGATCGGACGCGAGCTCGAACGTCAGCAGACCGGGCTCGAGCTGATCGCGTCCGAGAACTTCACCTCGCCCGCGGTGCTCCAGGCGATGGGCACGCCGCTCACCAACAAGTACGCCGAGGGCTATCCCGGAAAGCGCTACTACGGGGGCTGCGAGTTCATCGACCAGGTCGAGCAGCTCGCCATCGACCGCGCGCGGGCGCTCTTCGGCTCCGAGCACGCCAACGTGCAGCCGCACTCCGGGTCCGGCGCCAACATGGCCGTCTACTTCGGTCTGCTCGATCCCGGAGACCGGATCCTGGGGCTCGAGCTCTCCGACGGCGGTCACCTGACGCACGGCTCGCCGGTCAACTTCTCCGGCCGCTTCTTCGAGTTCCTGCGCTACGGACTCGATCCCGAGACGCAGCGGATCGACTACGACCGCGTGCGCGAGATCGCGAAGCGCGAGCGGCCGCGCATGATCCAGTGCGGCTACAGCGCGTACCCGCGAGAGATCGACTTCGAGGCCTTCGGCTCGATCGCGCGCGAGGTCGACGCGATCCTGTTTGCCGACATCGCGCACATTGCGGGGCTGATCGCGGCCGAGGTCCACCCGACTCCGGTCGGCCACGCTTCGGTCGTCGCGACGACCACGCACAAGACGCTGCGCGGGCCGCGGGGTGGTCTCGTGCTCTGCGACTCGGAGCACGCCGAGGCGATCGACAAGGCGGTCTTCCCGCACACGCAGGGCGGCCCGCTCGAGCACGTGATCGCCGCCAAGGCCGTGGCGCTGCACGAGGCGTCGCAGCCCGAGTTCCGCGGCTACGCCGAGCAGATCGTGAGCAACGCCCGCGCGCTCGCCGAGAGCGTGGCGGCGCGCGGCTTCCGGCTGGTCTCGGGCGGCACCGACAACCACCTCTTCGTGATCGACTTCGGGGAGTCGGGCATGTCCGGCCTCAAGGCGCAGCGCCGCCTGGACCGCGCCGGCATCACGACGTCGAAGAGCACCGTGCCCGGCGAGACCCGCTCCCCGTGGGTCACGAGCGGCCTGCGCGTCGGCACGCCCGCGGTGACGACCCGGGGCATGAAGCAGGACGAGATGCGCCGGATCGGCGACTGGATCGCCGACGTGCTCGAGAGTCCCGAGGACGAGGAAATGCAGCAGCAGATCCGCGTGCAGGTGGAGGAGCTCTGCCGGGGCTTCCCGCTTCCGTACGCCGATCTCGGCTGAGGAGGCCGCTTGCGCTGTCCGTTCTGCGATCACCCCGACACGAAGGTGATCGATGCCCGCAACCACCGCGAGGCGCCGGTCAAGCGCAGGCGACGCGAGTGCTCCGAGTGCGGGCGGCGCTTCACGACCTACGAGCGCATCGAAGACCTGCTGCCGATGGTCGTCAAGCGCGACGGCCGGCGCGAGGCGTTCGAGCGCCTGCGCCTGGTCGCCGGCATCCAGAAGGCGTGCGAGAAACGGCCGGTCAGCATCAACGACATCGAAGAGACGGTGAGCCGCATCGAGCGCCTCGTCCTCGACACCGGCGAGCGCGAAGTCCCCAGCATCCGGCTCGGCGAACTCGTCCGCAGCGAGCTGCGCGCACTCGACCCGGTGGCCTGGATGCGCTTCTCCTCCGTGTACCTGAACTTCGAGACGATCGAGGAGTTCGGCAAGGCGCTCGAGGAGCTCGAGGCGGGCAGCGGCGAGTCCGCCGATGAGCCCGCGGAGTAGGGCCGCCACGGCCGCCACGGCAGCCACGGCAGCCGATGAGGCCTGGATGCGCGAGGCGCTGCGCCTGGCGGCGCGCGCGCGCGGACGCACGGCTCCGAACCCGATGGTCGGCGGCGTGGTCGTGCGCGGCTCGCGGCGCATCGCGTCCGGCTACCACGCGCGTCTCGGCGGGCTCCACGGCGAGGCGTCGGCCCTGCGAAACGCACGCGGTCGCGCGCGCGGCGCCACGCTCTACGTCAACCTGGAGCCCTGCGCACACCACGGACGCCAGCCGCCCTGCGTAGACGCCGTGCTCGAGGCGGGCGTCGCACGCGTGGTGGTCGGCCTGCGCGACCCGGACCCGCGCACCGCCGGCCTGAGCATCCGCCGCCTGCGTTCGGCGGGGGTCGAGGTGACGGTGGGGGTCGAGGAAGACGCCTGCCGCGAGCTCAACCGTGGCTTCCGCTCGCGCGTGGAGCGCGGCCGTCCGTTTACCACGCTCAAGCTCGCGGCCAGCCTCGACGGCCGCATCGCCACCGCCTCGGGCGAGTCGCGCTGGATCACCGGTACGACCGCACGCGGACTGGTGCACGCGTGGCGCCGTGTCTCGGACGCGGTGGCGGTGGGCTCCGGCACCGCGATCGCCGACGATCCCGAGCTCACGGCACGGGAGCGCGGCCGGGTCGTGCACCGTCCGGTTCGCGTCCTGGTGGACTCGGGCCTCCGCGTCGGCGCGGGCGCGCGCATCTTCAGGTCGCGCGGGCGTGCGCTCGTCCTCACCACCCGCGCGGCACCGGCCCGGGCCGCCGCGCGGCTCGAGGCGGCAGGCGCGGAGCTGCTTCGCGTTCGCGCGCGAGGCGGCCGCATCGACCTGGCAGCCGGCTGGCAGGCTCTCGGCAGGGCCGGCCTGAACGACTTGCTGGTCGAGGGCGGGGGGGGACTTGCCGCCGCGCTGCTCCGGAGCGGCCTCGTCGATGAGCTTCGGCTCTTCTTGGCCCCCGTTCTGATCGGCGGCGACGGGCGTGAGGTGCTCGAGTCACTGGGCGTGCGCCGTCTGGCCTCGGCGCCCCGGCTCGAACTCGCGAGCGCGCGCCGGGTCGGCGAGGACCTGCTACTGACCGCGAGCTTGTCGCGGTGGTAGATTCCCCGGCGATGCCGGTCATCGAGGGACGCCTGGACGGAACGGGGAAGCGCGTGGCCATCGTGGCCAGCCGCTACAACCACGTCATCACGCGGCGGCTCTTCGAAGGGGCGGTCAAGCGGCTCGCGGAGCTCGGCTGCACGCAGGTCGACGAGGTCTGGGTGCCCGGCGCGTTCGAGCTGCCGCTGGCCGCACAGGCGCTCGCCGAGGGCGCGAGCCACGACGGAATCATCGCGATCGGCGTGGTGATCCGCGGCGACACGCCGCATTTCGACTACGTCTGCCGCAGTGTGACCGACGGGATCTCCGACGTGGGACTCAGCGCGGGGCTGCCCATCGCCTTCTGCGTGCTCACGACCGAGAACGTGGAGCAGGCGCTGGTGCGGGCGGTCACTCCGGGCGAGGAGGGCTCGAACAAGGGGGCCGAGGCGGCCGAGGTCGTGGTCGAGATGATGGACCTGATGCACGAGCTCGGGCGGGAGGCCTGATGGCGGGCCCAGGTCCGCGACGCCAGGCGCGCGAGGCCGCGCTCCAGGTGCTCTTTGCGGCCGACGTCGGCGCCGAGCTCGATCCCGAGAGCGTGGCCACCGCCTTCGACGACGTGCTGCGCGAGTTCTCGCTCCCGCAGCGCGCGCGCGACCGCGCGATCGAGGTCGTCCGGGGCGTGGCGGAGAACCGCAAGACCATCGACGAGGCCATCTCGGCGCGGAGCACCCACTGGAAGGTGGCGCGGCTCGCCACCGTGGACCGCAACATCCTGCGCGTCGCGACCTGGGAGCTGCTCTTCGACCCCCGGATCCCGACCGAGGTCGTGATCGACGAGGCCGTAGAGATCGCTCGCCGCTTCGGAGGCAGCGCCTCGCCCGCCTTCGTGAACGGCGTGCTCGACCAGATCGCCCAGTGCGCCACGCCCGGAACCGAGGCCGCGGCGCGAGAAGGGAGTGGGGAGCAAGAAGGGGAGGGCTCGCCGTGAAACGGCTCGAACTCGCGCTGTACCCCGGATCGATCGCCGACGCGCCGGTCGAGACGTTGGCCGTCCCCATTCCAGAAGACGAGCGGCCGCTGCGCGGCAATGCCGGCTTCGTGGACTGGCGGCTCGGCGGAGAGATCTCGCGCCAGCTGAAGAGCGGTTTCGTCTCGGGTGCGTCGGGCGAGGCGGTACTGCTGCCGGCGCAGCGCCCCTTTGCGGCCGCCCGGATCCTGCTCTTCGGGCTCGGGCCCGCGGAGAGCACCGGCCGGGTGCTGCAGCGCGCCTTCTCGGTCGGGGCTGGCAAGCTGATCGGTCTCCGCACGCCGCTGGCGTTGCTGGCGTTGCCGGGCTCCGTCGACTTCGAGCTGGACGGCGAGTTCCTGCTCCGCGGCTGTGTCCAGGCGCTCTCGGCCGCGCGTGGCGACCAGCGCCTCAGCCTGGTGCTCCCCGATGCGGAGAAGCACGACGCGACGTTGGACGCCGTGCTCGCCGAGGTGTCGCAGGACGCGCATCGCCGCCAGGTCGCCTTGGACGTGACCTGGATCGAAGTCGAGCCGCAGGAGCCTTCCCGGACGGCAGAGCCGGCGAAACAGGCGGCAAAGGACGATCCCGGACGCGCGGCCGCGGTGGCGCACTCGCAGGTCTGACGCACGGGGCTCCGGAAGACGGTGGCGTAAAGCGCGGTATTGCTGCGGCCGATAGGCGGAGCGTGATCGCAGGCTGCCCAGAGTGTCAGACGCGCTACCGGATCGCCCCCGAAAAGGTCGGCCCGAACGGCGCGCGCATCCGCTGCTCGCAGTGCAGCGCGATCTTCCGCATCGATCCGCCCGAGCCCGACATCGGAGCGCACGTGCTGGTCGCCGAGCCCGACCCCGAGCTGGCGAAGCAGATCACCGGCTACCTCGAATGCTGGCGGATCACGACGCACGTCGTGGAGGGCGGCGTCGAAGCGCTGCTCTACCTGCACCGCTCCAAGCCCGACGCGGCGATCCTGGGCGCGAACCTGCCCGGACTGCGTGGAGCCGAGCTGGCCGAGATCACGCGTCGGACGGCCGAGCTGGCCGACGTCAAGCTGGTGCGCGTGGTGCCCGGCGACGAGCCGATCAACGCCGAGTACGAGGCCGACCACACGCTGGAGCCCGGCGACCTGCCGGACGGCCTGGCGCCGATCCTGGAGCGGCTGGAGCTGGGCTCGCGTCCGTCCGCCGCTCCGTCGCCACCACCGCCCGCGCCGTCTCCATCGGAGCCCGAGCCCCAGGTGGCCTCTGCCCAGCCTCCGGCTGCCTCCGGGACGGCCTCCGGGACCGCCGCCGGGACGGGGACCGAGGCTGACCCCGACGCCGACGCCCCAGCGGTGCGCCGCCGGCGGCGCAGGAGCCCGCCCCTGTCGGACGATCCCGAGGTCGCCGCCGCGGAGCGGCTCGCCCGGATCATCGTGTCGGACATCATCCTCTACAACGACGAGAAGTTCGCGCAGGCGGTCATCAACGGCGATGCCCCCGCCGCGCTCCAGGCGGAGCTCGAAGAGGCGGGCCAGCTGTTCACGCAGCGCATTCCCGAAGAGGTCCGCGCCAAGCGTGACTTCCTCGTCGAAGAGCTGGAGCGCCGCGCGCAGGCCCAGCGGTCCTGAGGAGCCTGCTCCCGGCCTGCCGGGGGCGCGCATCCGGACCGCCGCCTATACTCCGGCCCCGTGAGCATCCTGATCATCGGAGGGGGTGAGGTCGGCGCCACGCTGGCAGACCGCCTGTCTTCGGAGAGCAAGGACGTCGTGGTCATCGAGGCCAGCGAGGAACGCGTCCGCCAGCTGCGCGAGACGGCCGACATCCACGTCGTCCACGGCAGCGGCTCGAATCCACGCGCCTTGGCCGAGGCCGGACTCGACGACGCCGAGATGGTGATCGCCGTGACGGACTCGGACGAGCTGAACCTGGTCGCCTGTCTCGCCGCTTCGTCCCAGAGCGTGATTCCGACCAAGATCGCGCGTGTGCGCGATCCCGACCTGGCCGAGGCGGTTCCCGCAATGTTCGGCGACCACCCGCTGGACCTCACGATCAACCCGGAGGAAGAGGCGGCCAACGCGATCCTCAAGACGCTCCACGTGCCCGGCGCGGTGGGCGTCTTCGAGTTCGCCGACGGACGCGTGCAGCTCGTCGCCTTCCACGTCGACGGACCCTGCGACGCGGTCGGCGTGGTGCTCCACGACCTGAAGCCGAAGCTCGACTTCGACTTCAACCTGGTGGCGATCTCGCGCGACGGCGCCCTGCTGATTCCCGACGGGCGCAGCGACGTCCGGATCGGCGACCGGGTCTACGTGGCGGGCACGCCGGAGGCGTTGGAGAAGTTCGCGGGCGTTCTCGAGAAGAAGCAGCGCGCGACGCGCCACATCGTGATCAGCGGCGGAGGCGGCATCTCCTACCACCTGGCGCGCCTGCTCGAGGCCGAAGATGTCGCGCCCAAGATCATCGAGCCGGACACCCTCCGCTGCAAGTTCCTGGTCGAACGCCTGAAGCGCACCGTCGTGTTGCAGGGCTCGGGCACCGACCCCGAGCTGCTGCGCGAAGAGAGCATCGACACGACCGACGCCTTCCTCGCGCTGACGCGAGATGAGGAGGACAACATCCTGTCGGCGCTGCTGGCCAAGCGGTCCGGCGCGTCCGAGGTGATGGCGCTGGTCAACAAGCCGTCGTACTCGTCGCTCGCCTCGGCCATCGGCATCGACGCGATCGTGAGCCCCAACCTGGCCGCGGTCTCCGCCATCCTGCACTTCATCCGCAAGGGCAAGGTCGTGTCGGTCACGACCGTCGGCGAAGAGGCCGCCGAGGCGCTCGAGGTGGTGGCGCTCGAGACCTCGGAGCTGGTGGGAAAGCCGCTTCGCGAGGTCGATCTGCAGGACGCCGTGATCGGCGCGGTGGTCAGGGGCGACGACGTGATCATCCCCTCGGGCGAAGACGTGATCGAGGTTGGAGACCACGTCGTGATCTTCGCCCTGCGCAGCGCGATCCCGCGGCTCGAACGCCAGATGATGGTTCAGCTACGCTACTTCTGAGCATGACTGCATCACGATCTACCTTCCTGGCTCTCTGGTGCGCGCTCCCCGCGCTCACGCTGGGGGCTTGCGGTTACGCGCTCGTGGACGAGTCGTCGGTCTTCGGTCCCGACACGCGCCGGATCCGGCTCGAGATGTTCGACAACCCGACGAACGAGCCCGGGCTCGAGCGCATGCTGGCCGAGGCGATCTACGAGGAGTTCCTGCGTGGCGGCACGCTCGAGCCGACCTGGAACGGAAGCGGCGCGCCGCTGCAGATGAGCGGAGTCATCCGCAGCGTGGAGGTACGGGCCAGCGCGTTCGACTCGGTGGGACTGTCGCTCGAGAACCAGGTCGAGCTCGTGGTCGACGTGGACGTCGTGCGCCTGCCGGAGGGCGAGTCCGTCTGGTCGACCGAGGGAATCAGGGAGATCGAGCGGTTCAGCGCCTCGGCCGACCCCAACGTCCACGAGACCGCCAAGCAGCGCGCGCTGCTCCGGCTCTCGTCCATCGTGGCTACGCGGATCCGGGATGAGCTCTTCCAGACCTACTGAGGCTCCGGCGGTGGTCCTGCTCGTGGGACCCGAAGCGACGCTGCGCGACGAGGCGTTGGCCGACCTGCGCGAGCGCGCGCTCGCCGGCGGTCCGCGCGACTTCAACGAGGACGTCTTCGACCTGGCCGCGGGCGGACTCGACGCGGTCGCGCTGGCCGCGACTTTGCGCACGCTCCCCGTGCTGGCGCCCAAGAGGCTGGTCCGGCTGCGCGGTCTCTCCAGCAAGCGCGCTGCCACTTTCCTCGAGCGCGCTCTGCCCGCGTACCTGGAGGACCCGTCCGCGACGACCTGCCTCGTGCTCGAGGCGGAATCGTTGGACGGGCGCCTGCGCTGGGTGAAGCGTGCCCGGAAGATCGGCGAGCACGTGGAGTGCAAGGCGCCGAAGGATGCCCGAGGGCAGCGCGCCTGGATCGAGGCGCGCGTCCACGGCTCGGGCAAGCAGCCCGGCCGAGGCATGGCCGCGGCGCTGCTCGACCGGAGCGGTGCGGACCTGGACCGGCTGGCGTCCGAGATCGAGAAGCTGTCGCTGTATGCGGGCGATCGCGAGACGCTGACGCCGGACGACGTGGCTCTGCTGAGCGGCGACCTGCGCGATCACGCCATCTACGAGCTGACTGACGCGATCGGCGCGCGCCGGCTCCCGGAGGCGCTACGGGTGCTCTCGCAGATGCTCGAGCACGGCGCGGCGCCCCTCGCCGTGCTGGGCGGGCTGGGCAATCACTACCGCCGCCTGATCCGAGCCAGCGAGTGCAGCCCGCTCGACGCCGACGAGGTCAGCCGTCGGCTCTCGATCAAACCGTTCCCCGCCGGGAAGCTGGTCGACCAGGTGCGCCGGTTCGGCGGACAGCGCCTGCGCCGGGGGCTCGACGCGGTCCGCCGCACGGACGAGGCACTCAAGGGAGGCACGGCGCTGGCCGCCGATCTGGCGATCGAGCAGCTCGTGATCGCGGTCAGCGCGTGAGGGGCGCTAGCTGGAGCGCTGGACGAGCCGGGTGAGCCGCGAGACGGTGCGGGAGACGGTCTTCTGGTGGAAGACCCCCTTGGTCTGGGCCCTGCGCAGCAGCCGCTCCGCCGCGGCGAGCTTCTCGGCGGCCTCGGGCTCGCCGGCGCTGGTCTGCACCGCCCGCACCGCGTTGCGCACGGTCGATCGGACGTGCTTGTTCCGCTCCTGCCGCTTCAGCGACTGGCGGTGGCGCTTCTTGGCCGAGGGGTGATTCGCCATGGACTCCTCCGAGGACGCCGCTGAATACCCTGCCCGCGGGGCCGTGTCAACGGACGAGCTTCGCGGCGTAGCCCGCTCTGCGGGGGTGATCGGCGCGGCCACACTGGCCAGCCGCGTCCTGGGGCTGCTGCGCGACATCGTGCTGGCGAACGCGTTCGTGGCCGCGGCCACCGACGCCTTCTTCATCGCCTTCACCATCCCCAACCTGTTCCGGCGGCTGGTGGGCGAGGGCACCCTCACGGCCTCGTTCGTGCCCATCTTCACGGGGTGGCTCGACCGCTCGCCCGAAGAGGCGCGGAGAGCTTTCAACGCGACCTGGACGCTGGCGGCCGTGGTGGGCGCGGGGATCGCCCTGGGCGGCATCGCCTTCGCCGACCCGCTGGTGCGCGTGTTCGCCCCGGGCTTCCTCGAAGATCCCGAAAAGTTCGCGCTCTGCGTGACCCTGCTGCGGATCTGCTTTCCGTACATCCTGTTGCTCTCGGTCTTCGCCGTCGCCATGGGCGCGCTGAACGCCACGGGCCACTTCTTCGCGCCGGCCATCGCGCCCGTGCTGCTGAACGTCTGCATCATCGTCGCGGCGCTCGGCAGCACCGGCCTCGCCGAGCCGATCGTGGCGGTGGCGGTGGCCGTACTGGTCGCCGGGGTCGCGCAGGTGGCGGCGCAGGTGCCTCCGCTGCGGAGGCGCGGGCTCTCGCCCCGGCCTCTCCTGGCTCTCGGGCATCCGCTGGTCCGGCGCCTCGTCACCGTCATGGCGCCCGCCGTCCTCGGCGCGTCGGTCTACCAGTTCAACCTGCTGGTCGTGCGCTTCCTGTCGTCGTTCCTGGGCGACGGCGCGGTGTCGTACCTGTTCTACGCCGATCGGTTGCTCGAGTTCCCGCTCGGCGTCTTCGTGTTCGCGATCGGCACGGCGAGCCTCCCGTCGCTGTCGCGCCTGGTGAAGCGCGGAGAGCGCGACGCGCTCCGCGACGCCTTCTCCGGAACCCTGGCCTTTGCCGTGGCCCTCGCCCTGCCGTCGACGGTGGGCCTGGTGCTGCTGCGCGAGCCGCTGATCGCCGGGCTCTTCGCCTGGACCGACATGTTCGACTCGGCCGCGGTCGAAGGCTGTGCGCGCGCGCTGCTCTGCTACGCGATCGGACTGGTGCCGATCACCGTGTCACGGATCTGTGTACAGCTCTGCTTCTCGCACGAGAACACGCGCACTCCCGCTCGCGCGGCCGCGGTGAGCCTGACGGTGAACGTGGTGGCCGCGCTCGCGCTGATCGGGCCGCTGCCGGACGGCGTACTCCCCGCGGGTCTGGTGGGCCTGCAGCACGCGCTCGTCGTGGCGGACCTGGGCTACGCCGGGCTGGCGCTCGCTACTTCGATCGCCGCCGCGGCGAACGCGCTCTACCTGGCCGCGTACTGCCGCGCACGCTACGGCGTGTTCGTTCCCCGGCGCGATGCCGACCGCTGGCTGCGCATCGCGGGGGCGAGCGCGGCGATGGGGGCCGCGCTGGCGGGGCTGTCGCAGGTCCTGCCGCTTCCGCGCCAGGCTTCGGCGGCGGGTCTGGCGCTGCTGGCGGTACACGTTGCGGGGGGCGCCGGCGCCTACTTCGCCGCATTGGGACTCCTGCGCAGTCCCGACCTGGCCGCTTTTCGCGCACTCCTGCGCCGCGGCTAGCGTGGCGTTTACGTAGTTCGGCCGGACGCTTCAGCCCCCGACTCGCGCCTCCGATGAGAGTCCAGACCAGTGCGCGAAGGGCGCGGAGAGGACGGGGTGCGCGGACTTTCGAAGACGACTGTGGGGCTGCTGATGCTCTGGCTGGCGTACGCGGCGCCGGCGCACGCCCTGGGCGAGTCCCGCACCGAGCCGCTCGACGTGCCGCGGGGCCTTCCCATGGCGGCCCTGAGCAGCGCCGACGAGACGCCCCGCGCGGGGATCGAGCGCATCGAGAGTGCCGCGGACGCGCTGAAGGAACGCGGATTCAGCGACCTGCCCGGCCTGGCCTGGGCGATGTTGGATGTCGCGCGCCGCGAGCGCATGAGCACGCTGGTCGAGCGGGCCGGCGCGCTGGCGCCGGAGACGCCGGCCGTCCAGTTCGAGGTCGCCCGCGAGCTGAAGAGCGTTCCGCACCTGCTCCGCGCGCTCGCCGGGGTCACGAAGAGCTTGCCGGGCCTGGTCTGGCTTGCGGGCACGGGCGGAGCGGCGCTGGGAGTCGCCCTGCTGGCAGCCACGGCGATCCTGGTCGGGCTGGCCTTCGCGCGCACGGTCGCGATGAACGGCCACCTGCTGGGCCACCTGATCGCGCGCCAGGACCCGCCGTCCTGGCCGGGTGTGCTGGTGATCCTCGCGGCCCTGGCCCTGCTGCCGCTGGCCGGAGCCGGACCCGCGATCCTGCTTGCGATCGCGGCTGTCCTGACCGGCCCGCGGCTGGGCCGCGCACAGGCGATCGCGCCCGCCGTGCTGCTGGTGGTCGCCGGCGTGCTGCTCGGCCCGGGACTCGACACCTGGTCTCGTCTCGGCGCCCTGTCCGGCCGCGACCCGGCCCTGATCGCGGCCTGGCGGCTCGAGAACGCGCAGCCGATGGAGGGAGACCACCTGCGCGTGGCGCGCGTGGTAGAGGCCCGGCCCGACGACTTGCTGCTGCGCCTGGCGCTCGGCCGCGCCTGGCTGCGCGCGGGAGACCTGACACGCGCCGACCAGCTCACCCGGGACCTGCCCGACGTGGCGGATCCGTGGCTGCTCGCGAGCGTCGAGAACCTGCGCGGGAGCGTCGCGCTGGCGCGCGGCGACATCGACGCCAGCGTCGAGGCCTTCGAAGCGGCGCGTGCAACGCGCGAGTCGCCTGCGGTGCTCTACAACCTGTCCCAGGCGCACGCTCGCGCCGTGCGCCTGGCGGAGCGCGCCTCACTCTTCGAGACGGCCCGGGCGCTCGATCCCGACCTGATCAGCCGCTACACGCAGTTCGACGGCACCAACGTCCACCGCTACCTGATCCAGTCGCCGATCCCGTTGTCGATGTACGTGCGGCGCGCGTTCGAGCCGTCGATCGAGTCGCAGGCGATCGTCCGCACGGTGCGCGCCTGGGCCTTCGGCCCGCGCAGCCCGAGCTGGGCGTGGATGGTCCTGCCGCTCTCGGGACTGCTCGGCGTGGCGCTCCAGCGCCGCTCGATCTGGCTCTGCGGCCGCTGCTCGCGCGCGATCTGCCGCCGCTGCGATGGCGTCGACGAGGAGGCCGGCGGTACCTGCGGGCGCTGCGCGCGCCTCTTCGACCGCGACGGCCGGAGCGATCCCCGCCTGCGCAAGCAACTGCTGGAGCGCGAGAAGGTCCGGCGCCGCCGGACGGCCGGCGTGCTGGCGGGCGTCGCACTCGCGGCGCCGGGCGTTCCCCGCCTGATCGAGGGCCGCACGATGGGCGGAGCGGTGGCGTTGGTGATGCTGGCGGTGGGCTGGACCTTCGCGCTCTCTCCGAACCTGCTCGCCGCTCCCATCGAGCTGGGCGCGCTCGGCGACTGGCTCTGGCTCGCGCCGTCGGTCGTGCTCATTCCGCTGGTCTACACCTTCGGCCTGCTCGACGTGCGCGAGTACCTGTCCCGGGCGAGGGCGAGAAGTTGAGCCTGCAGGGACAGCTCCGGGACTTTCCCGTCGCCGACGTCTTCCAGTTGGTGGCACAGCAGCGCAAAACGGGCGTGCTAAGGGTCGAGCGGCAGAAGCGCAAGCTCGAGATCTGCTTCTTCGAGGGGCAGGTGCTGCGCGCTCGCCCGTCGGAGTCGCGTCCCGACGGGGCGCTCGCACAGTTCGCGCTGCGCTCGGGTCTGCTGAGCGAGTCGGATCTCGCCGAGGCCTGGCGTACGCAAGAGGACACGCTCGAGCCGCTGCCCCAGCTGCTCGTGTCGCAGGCCTTCGTCAGCAAGGAGGACGTCGAGTCGGTGTTCCGGCTGATGTCGGACGAGACGCTCTTCGAGCTCTTCCTCTGGGACGACGGCCGCTTCGATTTCCGGCCGGGCGACGTCGAGCAGCGCGAGGGGGACACGCTCGTCGGTGCCGAGATGATGCTGCTCGACGCGCTGCGAATGCGCGACGAGTGGGCGCAGATCCAGTCGGGCCTGCCGGACCTGTCGGTCGTGGTCGCGCCGAGCGTCGACATCGAGGTGTTCCGCGCACACCGCGCCGCGGTAGAGGCCACCGTGGGCATGGACCCGGAGGAACTGGAGCGGATCTACACGCTCTGCGACGGCCGCTCGAGCGCGCGCCGCGTGGTCGACCTGTCGCGGCTCGGCACCTTCCAGGGAGCGCGCGGGCTGGTCGCGCTGCTGCGCGAGGGCCTGCTGCACGTCGAGCACGCGGCTCCTGCGCGCGTTGCCCGTCCGCTGTCCGCCGGCCGCCGGGCGGTGTTCGGCGAGAGCCGCCAGACCGTCAGCATGATCCTGCTGGGGGTCATCCTGCTGCTCGCGATCGGCCTCTGCCTGCTGCCCGCGCCCGAGCCGCGCGGCTTCCCACTGCCGTCCGCGGGCGTCTTCGAGTCCCGGACCCAGACCGAGCTGGACCGCGTGCGCGCGGCTCTCGACGCTCAGCGCTGGGCTTCCGGCACCTACCCGGAGAGCCTCGCCGAGCTCCCGGCCCGCTGGCAGCCGCTCTTGGCGCCCGTTCCGCTGGATCGGTACAGTTACTCGCGCTCCGGGCCGCGCTACCGGCTGTATCCGGACTAGCGCCAGCCGTCGCTCCACGCCCTTTCGTCGACACTCCAAGCGGTGCAGTCCTCCGGGACGCGCCCTGATTCGAGGTCTGGTTGGCAGACGAAGATCCCCTGGTCTTTGAGGACAACGCGGTCGCGCAGGTCCTGTACGGGGCCAACGATCGCAACCTGCGCGCGCTGGAGCAGGAGGTCGGGGTCACGATCCGGGCGAGAGGCAACCGCATCAAGATTCGCGGCCCCCACCTCGAGCGGAAGGTCGCCAGGCGCGTCCTCGAAGACCTCTACGAGCTGGCGGCATCGGGCGTGAGCATCAGCGAGAGCGAAGTGCAGCAGATGACGCGCATGGCGAGCGACACGTCCGGGGGTCCGGTCCAGGCGATGATCGACTCGCAGGCGATCGAGGTCGGGCGGCGCAAGCGCATCATCCCGCGCTCGGCCAACCAGCAGCGCTACATCGACACCATCCGCCAGAGCGACCTGACGTTCGGTGTCGGTCCCGCCGGAACCGGCAAGACCTACCTGGCGATGGCGACCGCCATCTCGGCCCTGATGAGCCGCGAGGTGAACCGCATCGTCCTCACCCGGCCCGCGGTCGAGGCGGGCGAGCGACTCGGCTATCTACCCGGCGATCTGCTCGACAAGGTCGACCCGTACCTGCGGCCGCTCTACGACGCGCTCTACGAGATGATGGACGCGAACGACGTCGCGCGCCGCATGGAACGGGGCATCATCGAGGTCGCGCCGCTGGCGTTCATGCGTGGCCGGACACTGAACGACGCCTTCGTGATCCTCGACGAGGCGCAGAACACGACCTCGGAGCAGATGCGCATGTTCCTGACGCGCCTCGGTTTCGACTCGAAGGCCGTCGTCAACGGCGACCCCACCCAGATCGACATTCCGCGCGACAGCCGGTCGGGACTGATCGAGGCCGTTCGCGTGCTCGACGGGATCCCCGGCATCGACTTCGTGCACTTCACGCAGAAGGACGTCGTGCGGCATCCGCTCGTCCAGGACATCATCCAGGCCTACGAGCGCGACGAGCAGGAGGCTGCGCGTCCGGACGGGGACCGCGGCTGAGCCGCGAGGTGCAATCGTGGCGCGAGGCGAAGGCAGGGTCGGTTCGGGGTTCAAGAGCCCGACGGCTGCGCTCGCGGCGCACCCGGGCCGCGCCATCCTGCTGCTCGCGGTCTTCGCGAGCTTCCTGATATCGGCGCTCTTCACCGTCGATCTGTTCACCGCGGGGCCGATCGGGATCGGCGGGCGCCTGCCGTCGGCCGGCGACATCGCCGACCGCAGCTACAAGGCTCTCTTCGACATCACCCTGGTCGACGAGCAGGTCACCGAAGAGCATCGCCGCCTGGCCATCGAGCAGGCGCCGGTCGTCTACGACCACGACGAGCGTGCGGGCGGTGATCTGCGCGAGCGAGTGCGCGCCGGGTTCGCTGCGGCGCGCGCCGCCGCAGCCGCGGAGCCCGCCGACGGGGACGGACCCGCCGACCCCCCGGTCGCGTTCCGCGAGGCGCTCGGGGCTTCGGACGAGTTGCCGAGCGAGGCCGTCGAGCGGTTGGCGAAGGCGGATTTCGACCTGCGCCATCAGAGCGCGCTGATCCGGCTGCTCGAGCCGCTGGTGTCGCGCCTGGTGGTGGCCGACCTGGAGGAGTTCGGGAAGCACGGCGACAAGCGCATCGTGGTGGTGCGCGAGTTGGGCTCCGGAGAGGATCGCGTCCTTCCGGCAGAGCCGGCGGTCCTCGACGTGGCTGCGGGCCGAAAGATCGTGACGGGCGGCGCCGGCCGGGTACTCGAGGGCTTCGGCCGAAGCGATCGCAGCTCGCTGCTCGGCCTGGCGAACGCGCTCGTGCGTCCGAACCTGAGCTTCAACCTGCGCGCGACCGACGAGCGGAAGCAGGCCGCGGAAGAGGGCGTCCAGCAGGCGACGGTCTCGCTGAAGAAGGGCGAGATCATCGTGCGCGACGGTGAGCCCTTCACCGCGCGGCACATCGACCTGCTGCGAGGCGTGCAGGAGCAGGTCAAGACGCGCAACCAGGCGCAGGCGTTCATCAGCGTCTGGGCCCTGGTGTTGATCCTGTTCTCGGCAACGTGGTACTTCGGCTCGCGCAGCACCAAGGGCTTCCCGACCGACTTCAAGGACGCCAACTTCCTCTTGCTGACGCTCGTGCTGATGGCGCTCGGCACGCGGCTCGCGCTGTTCATCTGTGACGCGGTCGCGGGCTACCCGGACTTCGCGAGCCTCGTCGACCAGACGCCCGTGCAGCTCTACTACGTGGTGCCCTTCGCCGCGGCCACGATGATCGTGCGCATGGTGCACAACGCCGAGACGGCGGCGCTCTTCGCCGTACTGAGCTCGATGCTCGTCGGGATGCAGCTCGGGGGAGACGTCTCGTTCGCGCTCTACGCGCTCGTGGGTGCGCTCGTGGCCGCGGTCGGCTCGGCTCGCGTGACGCAGCGGGGTACGTTGCTGCGAGCCGGCGCGCGGGTCGGAGTGGCGAACATGGCCATGATTTTCGCGCTGGAGTTGCTCGCGGGCGACGTCGTGTTCGCGCCGCTCGCGATCGAGCTCGCGGCGGGATTCGTCAGCGGTTGCCTGGCGGGCGGGCTCGTGATCGCGCTCGCGCCCGTCGTCGAGTCGGTCTTCCAGTACACGACCGACGTGCGGCTGCTCGAGCTGGCGAACCGCGAGCAGGAGCTGCTCCGCGACCTGGAGCTCCGTGCGCCCGGCACCTACCACCACAGCATGATGGTCGGACACCTGGCGGAGAAAGCGGCGGAGGCGATCGGGGCGAACGCGTTGCTCGCCAAGGTCGCTGGCTACTACCACGACATCGGAAAGATGCGCCGGCCGCACTTCTTCGTCGAGAACGTGACCATCCACCGCGGCGAGAACCGGCACGAGAAGATCTCGCCGTCGATGTCGGCGCGGATCATCCAGGCCCACGTCCGCGACGGTCTCGAGCTGGGACGCGAGCACAAGCTCGCGTCGCCGATCATGCGCGGCATCGGCGAGCACCACGGCACCAGCATCATCCGCTTCTTCTACGAGAAGGCGAAGGAGCAGCTCGACCCCGAGAAGGGCGAGCAGGTGCAAGAGCACGAGTATCGCTACTCGGGGCCGAAGCCGCAGACGCGCGAGGCCGGGATCCTGATGCTGGCGGACTCCGTCGAAGCCGCCTCGCGTACCCTCGCGGAACCTTCGCCTGCGCGCGTGCAGCAGCTCGTGCAGCGCATCACCAACAACTACTTCCGCGATGGGCAGCTCGACGAGTGCAGCCTGACCCTGCGCGACCTGCACGTGATCGCGCGGAGCTTCATCGACACGCTCACGGCCATCCGCCACGAGCGAATCGACTACCCCGAGGCCACTGACGCAGAGGGGCGGCCACTGGACGAGGGCGCGGATGAAGGTGTGGTTGAACGACTCGAGCCCCGGGCGAAGGACCGGTCTGAGGGCGCTTCATCGGGACGCGACGACGATATTAGGCGCCTTGGGCTTCCATGAAGCGGAGCTCTCCATCACGCTGACCAGCGACGATGCGATCGCCCAGATCGCGGGCGACTTCGGCCGCGCCCGCCGGCCCACCGACGTGTTGGCCTTCTCGTTGCTCGAGGGACCGGGCGCCGCCTTTCGCGGAGAGGCGCTCGGTGACGTGATCATCTCGGTGGACACGGCCGAGCGGCAGGCGCAGGAGCGGAAGGTGGCACTCGGCACGGAGCTTCGCGACCTGCTGATCCACGGCGTGCTCCACGTGCTCGGCATGGACCACGAGCGCGCCGCCGATCGGCACCGCATGCGCGCCCTCGAGGATCACCTGCGTTGGACGTTGGCCGCGCACGACTGAAGCTCCTGCGCCGGCCCGCGGCCGCGCTCGCCTTCGCCGTCCTGCTGGTGCTGGCGTTCCCCTTCCGCGCGGGCGAGCTGCGCTTCGACGCGGGCTCGATGGCGGGCTGGCTCGCGCTCGTCCCGCTGGTCTGGCTGATCGAAGGCCTGCGTCCGTTGCGCGCGGCGGCCTGGGCCGGTGCGGCTGCGACCGCAGGCTTCGCCGGCGTGCTGTTTTGGCTCTTCGTCGTCGTTCACGAGCACGGCCACGCGCCGGTCTGGGCCGGAGTCCTCGCGGTGCTGGCGGTGTCCGGTTTCTGCGGGCTTCACGTCGGGGCGGCTGCGGGCGCGGTCCGATGGGCGGCACCCGGTGCAGGGCGTCTGTCTCTCTTCGTGCTGCCGGCGGCCTGGGTCGCGGCGGAGCACCTTCGCGGCGTGGACCTGTTCGGAGGGTTCCCGTGGGCGTTCCTCGGCTACGCCGCCCACGCCGACCCGCCCCTCGCGGTGCTGGCCAGCGTTGGCGGGGTCTACGGGCTCTCGTTCGTGCTGGCCCTGGGTGCGGTGCTGCTCGCGCGCTTCCGCCTCGTCGAGGCGATGGCGCTGGTCGCCCTGACGCACATGGCCGGCCTGGGGCTGGCGCTTGCGTGGCGCGAGACCCCGGTGGCCCCGGTGCGTGCGGCGATCGTGCAGGCGAACGTGCTGCAGGCGGAGAAGTGGGATCCGGCCTCGGTGTCCGCCGCGTTCGACCGCCACCTCTACCTGTCGGAGCTGGCGGCGGCGGCCGAGGACCTGGACCTGGTCATCTGGCCCGAGACGGCAGTTCCCCTCCTGCTGGAGCGCGAAGACGCTACCCGCGAAGACCTGGGCGCGCTCGCTCGCGCCACCGGCGCCTCGCTGGTGATCGGCGGGCTGGGTGTCGAGCGCAACACGGACGAGGTCCGCGTCTACAACTCCGCGTTCGCCATGCGCGATGACGGCGAGATCGTGGACCGCTACGACAAGTCGGTGCTGGTTCCGTTCGGCGAGTACCTTCCACTGCGGGCGCTCTTCGGCGGCCTGTCGGCGCAGGCGCTCGCGAGCGGTCTGGCGGGCCTGTCCGACTTGACGCCTGGGGACGGAACGAGACTCCTGCGGGGCGTTCCGGTGCTGGGCGGAGACCATGCTGCCGCGGTGCTCATCTGCTATGAAGTCATCTACCCGAGCGTCGTGCGGCGAGCAGTGCGGAAGGGTGCGCGCCTGCTGCTCAACCTGACGAACGACGCGTGGTACGGGCGGACCAGCGCACCGCATCAGTTCCTGGCCATCTCCGCCATGCGCTCGGCGGAGCACGGCGTTCCGATGCTCCGCGCGGCGAACACCGGGGTGAGCGCGGTCGTGGACGCGAGAGGGCGGATCGGCAGGCATACGGAGATCTTCGAGGGGACCGTGTTCGTCGCGACCGTGCCGGCGCCGCTGGCCTCCCCGACGCTGTACACGCGGACCGGCGACTGGGTCGTGGTCCTGAGCTGGGGGCTGCTGCTGGCAGCCGGAGGAGCAAGAGTTGTCCGAGGCAGGCGTGGAGATTCGGGAGACGCAGGACGACCTTCGGGTTCTCGGCGAGCGGGCCGCGGAACTCCGGAGGCATCTTTGACGTCGACGCGAAGATCGAGCGGCTGAAGACGCTCGAAGAGACGGCCGCCGAGCCGGGCTTCTGGGACGACCGCGACCGCTCCGAGTCGTTGATGCGCGAGAAGAGCCGTCTCGAGCGCGAGGTCGAGTTCTTCGCGCAGACCGAAGAGATGCTCTCCGACGCCCAGGTCCTTCTGGAGTTGGCCGACGAGGCGTCCGACGCCGAGACCGCGGACGAGGCACAGGCGAAGGTCGCGGAGTTGCGCGAGCGCCTGGCCGAGGCGGAGATGCGGCGCATGCTGTCGGGCGAGCACGACGCCATGACGGCCATCGTTTCGATCAACGCTGGCGCCGGGGGCACCGAGGCGCAGGACTGGGCCGAGATGCTGCTGCGCATGTACCTGCGCTGGTGCGAACGGCGCGGCTACACGACCGAAATTCTCGACCTGCAGCCGGGCGAAGAGGCGGGAATCAAGAGCACCACGCTCACCATCGCCGGCGAGTACGCGTTCGGCCACCTGCGCAGCGAGGTCGGCATCCACCGGCTGGTGCGCATCTCGCCGTTCGACGCGCAGAAGCGGCGGCACACCAGCTTTGCGTCCTTTACCATGGTTCCCGACGTGGGGGACGACGTCGAGATCGAGATCGAGGACAAGGATCTGCGCATCGACACCTACCGCGCCGGCGGCGCGGGAGGACAACACGTGAACCGGACCGACTCGGCCGTGCGGATCACGCACATGCCTTCGGGAATCGTCGTCCAGTGTCAGAACGAGCGCAGCCAGCACAAGAACAAGGCGTCGGCGATGAAGGTGCTCAAGGCCCGGCTCTACGAGAAGGCGCGAGCGGCGAAGCTGGAGGAGTCCGAGCGGCTCGCCGGAGAGAAGAAGGACATCGGCTTCGGCAGCCAGATCCGCTCCTACACGCTCCACCCCACGCAGCGCGTGAAGGACCACCGCACCAAGGTCGAGGCCGGAAACGCACAGGGCGTACTCGACGGTCAGCTCGACGCCTTCATGCGCGCGTACCTTCTCGAGGGGACCGGAACCTAGATGGCGACCGAAGCCGAGATCCTCGAGGCACGGCGCCACCGCGCGGAGCAGCTTCGCGACGCGGGTGTCGAGCTGTTTCCGGCCCGCGTCCCGCGTCCGCTCGCGCGGATTCCCGAGGTCATCGCCGAGCACGGGGAGAAGACCGCCGACCAGCTCGCCGGAGACGACACGCAGGTGTGTATCGCAGGCCGAATCGTCGGCCTGCGCTCGTTCGGGAAGATGGCCTTCGTGTCGCTCATGGGCGAAGGCGAGGTCTTGCAGGCCTGGGTCAAGCGGGACGCGCTCGGCGAGGACGCATACGCGAGCTTCAAGCTCTACGAGACCGGCGACTTCATGTGGGCGCGCGGTCCGTTGATCCGCACGAAGAAGGGCGAGCTGTCAGTCGACGCGGCCGAGATCGGCTTCCTGGCCAAGAGCTACCGCCCGCTGCCCGAGAAGTGGCACGGGCTGACCGACGTCGAGGCGCGCTACCGCCAGCGCTATCTCGACCTGATCGCCAACCCGGACACGCGCCGCATCGCGGTCGCCCGCAGCCGGATCCTGAGCTCGATGCGCTCGTTCCTCGACGCCCGGGGCTTTCTCGAGGTCGAGACTCCGGTCCTCCAGCCGATCTACGGCGGCGCCAACGCCAAGCCCTTCGTCACCATGCACTCCACCTATGGTGAGCAACTCTACCTGCGCATCTCGTTCGAGCTCTACCTGAAGCGATTGATCATCGGGGGTCTCGACCGCGTCTACGAGGTGGGGCGCGACTTCCGGAACGAGGGCGTGTCGCGCAAGCACAACCCCGAGTTCACGATGCTCGAGGTCTACCAGTCGTACGCCGACTACCGCGACATGATGGCGCTGACAGAAGAGCTGGTCGCCAACGCCGCGCGGCATGCGCTCGGCATCACGCGTGTCGAGCGTGGCGACGAGACGCTCGAGCTCGAGCCGCCCTGGCCACGGCGCGCCATGAGCGACCTGATCCGTGAGGCCTGTGGAGTCGACATCGAGCGCGCCACGACCCTCGAGTCGTTGCGCGCGGCCGTGTGCGAGCACCGCGTGGCCGGCGTCGACCCGGAGAAGGCGCCCACCTGGGGGAGGCTCGTCGACGACGTCTTCTCGCAGGCGGTCGAGCCGTCGCTCGTGCAACCGACCTTCGTGATCGACTATCCCGTCGAGCTCTCCACGCTGGCGAAGCGTTCGAGCGAGAGCGATGCGCTGGTCGAACGCTTCGAGCTGTTCATCGGCGGCATCGAGATCGCGAATGCGTTCACCGAACTCAACGACCCGGACGACCAGCGCGCGCGGTTCATGGAGCAGATCGAAGCCAGCCGCGCCGGCGACGAGGACGCGCAACCGCTCGACGAGGACTTCTTGCTCGCGCTCGAACACGGCATGCCGCCGACGGGCGGAATGGGTCTCGGTGTCGGGCGCCTGGCCATGATGCTGACGGGTGCCTCGCACCTGCGCGAGGTCAAGCTCTTCCCGCACATGCGCCGCCTGGAGCCGGGCAAGGCAGGGGACGAGGACTGATGGTCGACTGGCTGCAGCCCGTGCTCGGCTTCGTGTCGGCCAGCCTGGTCGCCTTGATCGCGCTCGGCTTCGGGTTGATGATGCTGTTCTTCTCGGGCTCGGCGGTGATCGTGCTCGGGCAGTTCCTTCCCTTCGTCCGCCCGTGGCGCGTTGCCGGCGTCGCCATCGGAGCTGCGACGGGAGTCGCCCTCGCAGTGGCGCTCGTGGCCGGCGGTCCCTACCCGTGGACGGCCCCGGCGATGCAGTTCGGCTGCTCGCTCGTCGCGTGGGGGCTGGTCTGCTGGCGAGCGTCGCACCGTTGGCTTCGCTTCGTGGTCGGGCTGGGCCTGCTGGCGGTCGGCGTCGTATTCCCCGCGTCGATCGTCTTTCCCGCGCTGGCGCGGACCGCCGAGCTGGCCGTCGGGAGCCTCTTCGTCTTCCTGCTCGGTGCGGCCACGGCGCTCTGGCCGCTCGTGCTGGGCGGCCTGGTGCAGCACGCCAGGGAGCGGCGCTTCGAGTGGTTCATCTCGCTCCGCTACCTGTTCGCGAAGCGGCGCCAGACCTTCATTTCGATCATCACCGTCATCTGCGTGACCGGCGTCGCGCTCGGCGTCGCGGTGATCACCGTCGTGCTGTCGGTCATGAACGGCTTCTCGGCGATCTGGGAGGGGAAGATCCTGGGTGCGCGCGCGCACTTCGTCGTGCACTCGAGGATGGGGCCGTACACGGACTACTTTCCCCTCCGCGACGAGATCCTCAAGATCCCCGGCGTCGAGGGCGCCTCGCCCTTCCTCGCCTCGGACGCGATCCTGCGGGCCGAGGGCGGGGACCTGCTGGCCGTCCAGCTCAAGGGGGTCGATCCGGCGAGCGTCTCCCAGGCGACCGAGCTCGAGCAGGACCTGGTGATCGGATCGCTCGAGGCGCTGGCGTCCGACCCCGAAGGCTCCGAGATCGGCAGGCTTCCCGGCGTGATCCTGGGGGCCGAGCTCGCGGACCGCTTCTTCCTGCGGGTCGGCGATTCCGTATTGTTGATCTCTATTGTTGATCTCTCCATGCGGGGGCGCGCCGACGCCGCTCGGTCTGTCGCCTCGCATGATGCGCTTCCGCGTGGCGGGCATCTTCAAGGCCGGCTTCTTCCTCTTCGACGAGTCGCTCGTCTACAGCGACCTGCAGGCGGCTCAGCGCTTCATGAAGGTCGATGACGTCGTGACCGGGATCGAGGTGCGCACCAACGACCCGTACCGCTCCGGCGTGATCGGGCGCGCGGTCGAGCTGTCGCTCGGGAGCAGCTTCTACGCGCGCGACTGGAAGACGTTCTATCCGGGCTTCTTCCAGGCGCTGAAGGTCGAGCGCGTCATGATGTTCGTCCTGCTGTCGTTCATCATGGTCGTCGCGGGCTTCATCATCATCGCGGTACTCATCACCATGATCATGGAGAAGTCGCGCGACATCGCGATCCTCAAGACCATGGGCTGCGACGACGACGCCGTCCTGCGCGTGTTCGCGATCCAGGGCTTCCTGATCGGCGTGGTGGGCCTCGCGGCCGGGCTCGGGATGGGACTGCTGATCACCTCGAACCTCGACGTGATCCAGTCGACGGTCGAGCGCGTCGCGGGCTTCGACGTCCTGCCGGCCAACGTCTACCAGCTCCAGGACCTGCCCTACCACGTCATTCCGTGGCAGCTCGCGGCCATCTCGGTGATCGCGCTGGTGCTCTCGATCGGAGCGACCCTGCTGCCGTCCTGGCAGGCCTCGCGGATGGACCCGGCGGAGGCCCTCCGCTATGAGTGAGCGCTGTCGTGCCTGACCTGCGCGCAGAGGGGATCGCCAAGCGCTTCCACACCGGCGAAGGCGTGCTCGAGATCATCTCCCAGATCGACCTGACCGTGGCGGCGGGCGAGTCGGTGGCCATCCTGGGTGTCTCCGGAGCCGGCAAGTCGACGCTCCTGCACATCCTGGGGGGTCTCGAGCACCCGAGCGAGGGCCGCGTGACCTGGGACGGCCAGGACATCTACGACCTGGACGGGTCGTCCCTGGCCCGGTTTCGCAACCAGACGCTCGGCTTCGTCTTCCAGTTCCACCACCTGCTGCCCGAGTTCGACGCCGAAGAGAACCTGATGATGCCCGCACTGCTGGCGGGCTGGCCGCGCGCCCGGGCCCTGGACCGCGCTCGCGAGATGCTGGCGGCGGTCGGGCTGGAGCCCCGGCGCAAGCACCGCCCTGGCAAGCTCTCGGGCGGCGAGCGCCAGCGCGTGGCGATCGCGCGCGCTCTCATGCTCTCGCCGCCGGTCATCCTGGCCGATGAGCCGACCGGCAATCTCGACCCCCACACCGCCGCGTCGGCAGAGGACCTGCTGCTCGGCCTCAACCAGGAAGCGGGCACGGCGCTGGTTCTCGTGACCCACAACGAGAAGCTGTCGAGCCGGCTGGCGAAGAAGGCCTACCTGGTCGATGGCCGTCTCGAGTCCTGACCGCGCACCGCCACCCCCCGCCAGGAACGCCCCCCATTTCGAACCCGCTGCGCGGACAATGCGCCCGTGCCCGGCGGGGTAGTGCGAAGGGGAGCAGCGTGGAGCCAGGGGGTGCGGGAGCGCGAAGTCCCGCGATGTGGCTTATGATTCCGGTCCCGCGGCCGCCGCTCAGGTCCGTGAATCCAGGGGATTTTCGCCCCGTCTCAACAGGGCGGGCTGCGGAACGGGGTGCGCGCGTCGAGATGAGGTCCGCTGGATGAGGGCGAGCAGGTGGGCGATGGCGGCCGGGCTGCTGTGCGGCGTGCTCGCAGCTCCGACCTCGGCGCTGCCCGGCGTGTCCTGGGACGACCCGGAGTCCGCACCCGCCGCGGTGGTCGGCGTTCGCGCCCTGATCCACCCGGGAGGCCAGGCGGATCCCGAGCGCACGGTCGGCTGGCTCGAGACCTTCGTCTCCGCGCTCGAGAGCCAGGGGATCGAGGTCGAGGCCGGCTTCGCGCTCGAGGCCGGCCCGCTGGCCCACGTGGCCGGCGAGGACCCGGTCGAGGGGCTCCGCGCGCGGGCCAGGGCCGCCGGTGTCCCACGCGTCATCCTGCTCGACGTGACCCGCGCCGCGGCGCTGGCGCGGCTCGACGTGAGCCTGCTGTCGGACCACGGTGCGGCCGTGGACGCGCGGGTGTCCCGAGACGTGGACGACGCCCGCGACCCGGCCGCCTGGCAGGGCGCGCTCCGCGACCTGGCCCAGAGGACCCGGGCGGCGATCGACGCGGCGCCGCCCCCGCTCTGGGGCTCGGCCCACGCGGGTGCGCTGCTGCTCGCGCAGTCTGCACCCACGGCGACGCCCTTCGGATCCGCTGTGCAGGAGCCGCTGGTGCCCGAAGCCAGCCGCCGCGTGGTCGAGTTGCGCGTCGAGGGCAACCTTCGCATCGAGGCCGACGCCATCCGCGCAGTGCTCCAGACGCGCGTCGGCGACCGCGTTCGCGCCGACATGATCGCCGCGGACGTCAAGCGCATCTACGAACTGGGCTTCTTCCGCGACGTGCAGGTCTTCTCGACCGCGCTGCGCGGCGGCCAGCTGATCACCTTCGTGGTCGAGGAGAACCCGATCATCCGGCAGGTGTCGATCACCGGCAATGACAACCTGGGCGCCGACGACATCAAGGACCGGCTCACCATCACGGTCGGCTCGACCATCGACTACCCGCTGCTGCTCGAGAACGAGCAGCGCATCGAGGCCTTGTACCAGTCGCGGGGCTTCTACCTGGCCGAGGTCACCTACCACGTCGAGCGGCTGGACGGAGACGCCGTATCGGTGGACTTCGACATCACTGAGGGCAACAAGCTCCGGCTGACCGAGATCCACTTCGAGGGCAACCAGGCCTTCACCGACAGCGACCTGATGGGCGAGGTCAAGACGAAGCCTTGGGGCTGGACGTCATTCGTCACCAGCTACTGGGACAACTCGGGCCTTTA
>JAFDDB010000218.1 GCA_019311115.1 Deltaproteobacteria bacterium | reverse complement strand
CCGGGCCGAGATCCTGCGGCGCGCCGGCCGGTCCGCCGAGGCGCGGACCTCGCTGCGCCTCGCGCTGGCCGACCTCCAAGCGCTGCCGCCCGCTCGCCGCGATGCGCCCGCACTCCGGGACGCGGCATCGGACCTGCGCGCGCGGCTCACCCGGCTGTCCGAGGCCGACCGGTGATTCGGGCTGTAGTCGCGACCGCCCTGCTGCTGCTCGTGCCGGGCGGCGCCCTGGCGCAGACGTTCATTCCGCTCGGCGCCACCTGGAAGTACCTCGACGACGGCTCGGACGCTGGCACGGCCTGGCAGGCGCGGACGTTCGCCGACGCCGGCTGGGCCTCCGGCCCGGCCCAGCTCGGCTACGGAGACGGAGACGAGGCCACGGTCGTGAGCTTCGGCGGAAACGCGAGCGACAAGCATATCACCACGTACTTCAGGCATCACTTCAACGTGGCGGACCCGAACGCCGTCGCGGGACTCGAGCTCCGCATCCTGCGGGACGACGGTGCGATCGCGTTCGTCAACGGCGTCGAGGTGCTGCGCAGCAACATGCCCGTGGGCGCGGTCGGCTTCGACACGGTCGCAACCTCGCCGATCAGCGGCCCGGCGGAGACGGAGCTCCGCTCCTACTTCCTCGACATCGCGGTACTCCTGCCCGGCGACAACGTGCTGGCGATCGAGGTCCACCAATCCGGGCCGACCAGCAGCGACATCAGCCTCGACGTCGAGCTGGCGGTCCCGCCTGCCCCCGGCCCCGCCTCGCTCGAGCGCGGCCCGTACCTGCAGCTGGGAACCGACGACGGCGTGCACGTGCGCTGGCGTACCGACGAGGCCGTCGACTCGATCGTCGACTGGGGCGCCGACCCAAACTCGCTCACCTCGCAGGTCGTGATCTGGGGCCAGCGTTTCGAGCACGAGATCACGACCTCTGGCCTGGTGGCCGACGCCCGCTACTACTACTCGGTCGGCAGCTCGCAGGGCATCCTGGCGGGCGGGGACGCCGACCACTTCTTCGACACCTCGCCTGTCGCAGGCACCGCGAAGCCCGTGCGGATCTGGGTGATCGGAGACTCGGGCGAGTGCGGGGTGAGCGCACAGGGCTGCACCGACGCCACTGCGGTGATGAACCGCTACCTGGAGTTCGCCGGTGCGGAGACGGCCGACGTCTGGCTCATGCTCGGCGACAACGCGTACTCGATCGGCACCGATGCCCAGTTCACCGCCGGCGTATTCGACGTGTACCCGGACGTGCTGCGCAATACCGTGCTCTGGCCGGCGCCCGGCAACCACGAGTTCGGCGCGTCGGACTCACCGACGCAGAGCGGCCCCTACTACGACACCTTCACCATGCCGACCAACGGCGAGGCCGGTGGCGAGCCGAGCGGTACCGAGGCCTACTACTCGTTCGACTACGCGAACGTCCACTTCGTAAGCCTGGACTCGCACGACACCAGCCGCGCGATCGGTGGTGCCATGTACAACTGGCTCGAAGACGACCTGATGGGAACCGCGCAGGACTTCATCGTCGTCTACTGGCACCACCCGCCGTACACCAAGGGCTCGCACGACTCCGACGACCCGAACGACTCCGACGGCCGCATGAAGGAGATGCGCGAGTGGTTCCTGCCGCTGATCGAGGCCTACGGCGTGGACCTGCAGCTCACCGGACACTCGCACTCCTACGAACGCTCCATCCTGATCGACGGGCACTACGACGTGTCGAGCACCTTCGACCCGAACCACGTCGTGGACGGCGGCGACGGGGACCCGAACGGGGACGGCGGCTACGCGAAGCCCACGCTCGGCCCCGCCTCGCACGAGGGCACCATCTACTCGGTGGTGGGCAGCTCCTCGAAGAACTCCGGCGGCCTGTCGCTGCACCCGGTGATGCAGGTCGCGGTCAACTACGAGGGCTCGCTCGTGGTCGACGTCCACTACAACCGCATGGACGGGACGTTCATCGACAAGGACGGGATCATCCAGGATCGCTTCCGCGTCGAGCGCGGCGACTCGAACGACGACGACGCCGACGGCGTGCCGAACGCCAGCGACAACTGCCGCTACGTCGCGAACGGGGACCAGGCCGCGAGCGCGCAGGAGGGCTTCGAGGACGTCGGCTGCGAGTGCCTCTGCGGTGACGTCAACCGGAACTGCGGGATCGACTCGTCGGACGCACTCGAGATCGTGCTCGACGCGGGGTTCGCGCCGCCCCAGGTCACCTTCGACGAGGACCACTGCGACGTGAACGGGGACAGCGCGTGCAACTCGTCGGACGCCCTGGAGATCCTCCTCTTCTCCGGCTTCGCCCCACCCCAGCTCGACTTCAGCGCGACGAACTGCGCCTTCAACCAGGGCCTCCCGTAGCCCCGAAGCGGGGCGGCGGGCCCCGTATGATGCCAGTCATACCGCGAGGCGGGCCGTTTCGAGCACAGTTTCGCCTTACGGTCCGGACCGGCGCGGTCCCGGAGCACCCCCCCTCCTCCGCGAGCCGGTCCGATCGAGGAGGATCCATCGTGGCACGCAACCGTCTCCGACCCTTCGTCGCCCGCCGCGCGCTTCGCGCGCTGGGCGAGAATCCAGACGACACCACGCAGGCGATCGTGGCCATCGCGGCGATGACGGGGGGTTCGAACAAGCGGCTCTTCAACCGCTTCAAGCGCTCCGAGAAGGGCCGCAAGATCTTGCGCGACGGCTCGGATCTCTACGACATCCTGAGCGACAGCGACCGCATGCTGGCGATGGCTCCGGGCTCGCTCGGACGCACGATCGGCGAGTGGTTCGAGCGCGAGAACATCAGCGCGCAGGGCCTGGCTCAGGCGAGCGCGGCCGCGTCGAAGGAGTTCGGAACCGCACCGGCGCCGGACCACGACCAGCAGGTCTTCGGCGGGCGCGTCCGCAACCTGCACGACGTCTTCCACGTGGTGACCGGCTACGACCGCGACATGCGCGGCGAGATCGCGGTGCTCGCATTCACCTTCGCCCAGACCGGGAACACGGGGATCGCCTACCTGGTCTGGCGCTCGCTGTGGCGCAACGGATTCCGGTCCGAGACCGGCCGGCTGATCCGCCAAGCCTACATGCGCGGCCGCCGTGCCGAGTGGATGCTCGACGCCGACTGGGAGACGCTGCTCGAGCAGCCCATCGACGAGGTCCGCGCGCAGCTCGGCGTCGGCGAGCCTCCGGTCTACGAGCAGATGCGCTCGCCGGCGGCGCCCGCGCTCAGCGCCTGACCCGCACGAGCCGCGCAGGGCCCACAGCTAGGAGGCGGGCTCCGCGTCGAGGCCCCAGCCGAGGGCGTTGCGGACGAGCGTCTCGAAGTGCTCGTTCTCCCAGGACGCGCGCAGCGTGAGGGGGGTCTTGCCGCCGGGCGCCGCGCTCTCGTCGACGAAGGGCTGGGAGTTGGTCGAGGGCGAGTGGCAGTGCCCGAGCGCCAGGTACGCCACGCCGCCCTTCCCTACCCGCCGCGTGTAGCCGAGCGCACGCGTCCGTCCGTCGGCGAGCGCCGAGGTGTCGCGGTCGTAGACGAAGCCGAAGCCCGGGGGTGACGGGTCCTTGTCGAGGTCGGTCGTCAGCAGCAGGTCGGTGTTCTCCGGGTCCTGGAGCTCGATCAGGTACAGCTCATCTACGGTCTCGAACGAGGCGGGGAGGCCCCGCGCCAGCGGGTGGTCGAGGTTCACGTCCACGCGGAAGCGGCGCACCGGCGGGTGGTTCAGGAAGAACGCGCCCAGCACGGCGTGGTGCGACGTCTTGACCATGCGCCGCACGCTGCGGTCGCCGTCCACGGGCGCCGCCCGCCCGCCGCTCGACCCGTGCA
>JAFDDB010000217.1 GCA_019311115.1 Deltaproteobacteria bacterium | reverse complement strand
TGAACGGCCCCGCGTGCCGGTCGCTCCCGGCGAAGCCACGGCGGTGGTAGCGGATCAGCTGGTAGCGTCCCTCGAGCGCGGGCTCGAGAGTCATCGGCAAGAACGACGCCGCGACGTGACTGCCGTGGATCAGCAGGACCGGCTCGCCCTGCCCCGTGACCTCGTACTCGAGCCCGTTCGCCTGCTGCATGCGGTCCTCCTGATGGCATGAGCTTATCATTGGCCGCAGGGGCCGGTTCGCTAATCGTGCAGCGGAACTGGAGACGCACCGCTATGATTCCCGCCAGTGTCTGGCAGCCTCAAACCACTCGACTGGGTGCTGATCGTGACGCTTTGCGGGTCGTGGCTCGTCACGGCGACCTGGTCTGCGTGGGACGGGTTCACGTACGGGCGCCTGCACATGGGCGTGGGCATCTCGTCCGCCGCCGCGCCCGGGGACTACCCGACGATCACGTCGGTCTGGCGCAAGATGCGCTGGAAGCCGCGCCCCCGCCCCGGCGATCAGCTCACCGAACTGGACGGGCGCTCGCTCGCCGGCGCCCGCGCTGTGACCGTGGGCGACCGGGTCCTGCTGGGAGCGCGCGAGCACGGGCACGCTCGAGTGCGACTGCGTCGCAGTGTAGAGACGTGGACGGCGGAACTCTACATGTCGGAGGTTCCCGCCTGGTGGGCGATATTCCCCTTCTCCGTCGCCATCATCGGCACGGCCCTGCTGCTCCTCCTCCGCGCGCCGCACTGGCACCTGGCGCGCCGCTACTTCGTTGCCTGCTGGATCTTCGCCGTCATGGTGCTCCTCCCTCAGTTGAACGGGGCGGGCTTCGTCTGGCAGGCGATCCTGGTGCTGATCCTGTTCCCACTCGGCGTGGGATTGACCGGGTGGAACGCGCAGGACTTCATTCGTCTCGACCGCCCGGTCCCGTTGTGGCAGCGGGGAGCGGCCATCTTCGCGGCGTGCTTGATGGCCGCCTACCTGGTCAACGCCTACTTCCTGCCACACGAACTCCGTACCTCCATCGCCCTGAGCATCGGGTCGGCCGTCGTCTTCGGCGCGGTCACCCTCGGCGGCCTGACGCGCTCGTACCTGCATGCGCAGGTCCTGGAGAGGCGGCAGGTACGCTGGGTGGTCCTGGGCTTCTACCTCGCCTTCCTCGGGACGGTGATGATACCCGTGGCTCGCGCGCTCGACCTGGGCAATGCGGGCGCGATCCAGGTCGTAAACGCTGTGCTGCTGCTCGGCGTTCCGAGCGGCATCATGGTCTCGGTGATCGGCTACCAGTTCCTCGACGTGGACCGGCTGATCAGCGCGACCGCGTCGTACTCGATCGTCGGCGCGGTCGTCGTGCTGGCGGCGGTAGCGGCGCTGCCTGCCATCGCTGGAACTGCTGCGGATGGTCTCGGCGTCGAGCCGGCCACCGCACAGACGCTGCTGACCGTCGCGCTGATCGGCGCGGCCATCCCGGCACACCGCTACCTGCGTCCGCGCCTCGACCGACGCATGTTCGCGGAGCGCCACGCGCGCGCCCTCGGCTTCGAGGAACTGATCGAGCACCTGGGCCGCTGCACCAGCGTCGGCGAGCTGACGGAACTCTGCGGAGAGCGGCTCGACGGGCTGCTCCAGCCCGAGTCGATCGCCATCTACGCACGCGACGAGGCGACCTCGTTCGTCCCGGTCTTCGCGCGCGGGCGCGCCGTTCCGCCGGCCTTCGAGGCCGACTCGCTGCTGGTCCAGACGCTCGAGAAGCGCGTCCGCCCTCTGGCCTCCGACGCGGCGGAGCTGGGGCCCTTCGAGCGCGCGGCGCTCGAGACCCTCGCCGTGTCGGTCGTGATTCCGACGCGGCGCACCGAGGACGTCGTGGCCTTCACCTGCCTCGGCGACAAGCGTTCGGGTGACATCTACACGCCCGAAGAGCTGGCCTACATGGCCGCGGTCGCGACGCGCTGCTCTGAGGTGCTGCTGAAGCTCGACGACGAGGTGGTGATCCGCGAGGCCCGCCAACTGCAGCAGGCGCTGCGGCGCTACGTGCCCGGCGCCGTCGCAGACGAGATCACCAGCGGCCGCGACCTCGAAGCCGGCGAGCGCGAGATCTCGGTGCTCTTCGTCGACATCCGCGGCTACTCGAGCTTCGCCGAGCCCCGCGAGGCCGAAGAGATCTTCTCGACCGTCAACGCCTACACCGAGCAGGTCTCCCGCATCGTGGGCGAGCGCGGTGGCGTGGTCGTGGAGTTCAACGGCGACGGCATGATGGCCGTGTTCGGCGCGCCGCGCCCACTAGACGACAAGGAGCGCGCCGCGGTCGAGTGCGCGCGCGACCTGGCGCGCTCGCTTCCGGACGAGATCGCGGTCGGAGTCGGCATCGCCACCGGCTCGGCGTTCGTCGGCAGCATCCGCGCCGCCGACCGCATGATCTGGAGCGCGATCGGCAACACCACGAACCTGGCCGCGCGCCTGCAGTCGCTGACCCGCGACCTCGACGCGGCGATCGCGATCGACGACGTCACCCACGAGACCGCGGGCTACGTGTGCGCCGACTTCGACGCGCACCCGGCGCTGACGATCCGCGGCCGCAGCGACCGTCAAGACGTCTGGACGCTACCGCTCGCGCGAAGCCGCTGAACCGGGCGGGCCGAGCGCCGCTCCGGGCGCAGACGAGCGCTCCCTCGTCAGGTAGATGCCGAAGCCCGGCCGGAAGGGATCTCCGGCCGACGCCTGCCGGAGCGCCCTCACGTACTTCTGCGAGGCGCGCGCGGCGACCTCGCAGGCCTGCGGGTCCATCTCCTTCAGGAACTCCGCGGTCTGCATCTGGTCGGAGTGGCAGAGCCGGACCCGGGCCTGCAGATCGACGACCACCGACGCGGCCAGGCCGGCGACCACCACCACGGCCGCAACGCGCAACAGGCGCTGCCCCGTGAACTCGAGCGCGAGCAGCACGACGAGAAGCGCGAACAGGACCAGGGTCATGGCCGACTCCAAGCGGTTTCGGGCGAAGCTAGCGCAAGCGTCCGGCGCTACGAGACGAACCGACCGGGACGGGGCTGCTAGACGGGCAGCATGGGCGGCACCTTGTCGCGGTCGCCCGGCGCCAGCTGCAGCGCGTCCCAGCAGGCGGCGTCGCGCAGCAGCGGCTCGATCCGGTCGCGCACGTCCACGGGCAGGTCCGCCAGCTCGCGCCGCAGCCAGAGCAGGCAGTGGCCCTTGTAGGTCTGGCGCGGGCCGCCGCCGAGCTCGAGCATGCGCTGGAGGATCGGCAGGTGGAGGCTCCCGGCGAGCCCGAGCAGGTCGCGCACCGGCGCCGACAGCTCGGCGTCGGGTGCGAGCCACTCGCCCTCGATGCCCGACGCGTCGTCCATCAGGTGCACCCACTGGTACACGCGCACCGCGCGCTCCTTCATGCGGTTGCAGACGAACGGATCGACCGCGTACTGCGTCAGCTGGCCGTAGAGACCGAACTCTGCCAGCGACGGACGCGAGCCGAACAGGAACAGCGACTCGCAGAGCTGGCGCTCCAGGATGTCGAGGACCGAGTCGTACTGCGCGAGCACGGTGTCGCGCGGCCACGCGGCGAGACCGCCGGCCTCGAGCTGCGCCTTCTGCCGGTCCGCGAAGGCCTGCGCCTGCGACGCCAGCGCGTCGTCGTCGACGGCGCCGATCCAGCCGACCATCTGCCGTTCCGCACACCAGCGCTGGTCGTCGGTCCAGCGGAAGTAGAACATGGGAAGGGGCAGCCACTCGTCGGCCATGTCCTCGATCAGGTGCGCGAGAAAGGCGTGGCCGGGATCGGGCGGCACGATCGATCGCTCGGCGTGGCGCGTCTCGAGG